>JBKBRS010000009.1:0-26476 GCA_046292095.1 Thiobacillaceae bacterium | reverse complement strand
AGACCGGCGAGATGCTCGGCGGCATGCTGCTCGGCCTCCAGGGCGCCGTACTGGCCGGTCATCCAGAGGACCACGGTGCGGGCGTCCGCGGCGCCGTAGCGCTGGCTGGTGACGCTGGTGCCGGAGCTGAGGGTCACGGTCTCCTCGACGGCCATGGCCGCGGCGAGACCGGTGAAGAACCAAAGGACGAGGGCGACGGCGAGTTTGCGCATGCGGTCTTGTACCGCCGGTCGGCCCTGGCGGCAATGCGACGAACGTCCCATTTCACGGCGGTAACCGTTGCATAGCAACGCCGCTTGCGGCGCGAAACCGGTCGTGGTCGGCCCGCGAGCGGGCCTCTTACCCGAAGGCTGGGTCAATTGAGCTGGATGCGCGCCCCGAAGGGCACGGGGGCCTTGCCCTTGACCAGCCAGACGACGGGGTATTGCGGCTCGCGCTCCGGGAATTGCCCCTCCGCGTCGGTGAAATAGACCAGCAGATCGGGGTTGAGGCGCTCGCGCTCGATCCAGTCGAAGACGGGCCGGAAGTCGGTGCCGCCCTTGCCGCTCAAGCCCTCGGGTAGGGTGATGGCCTCCCACTGGGCGAAGCGCCAGGGGCCGCCAGGGCAGAGCTTGTCGTCGCAGGCGTGGAGGACCACCTCGGCGCGCACCTGACCCTTGAGGGCATCGACTTCGCTGAGGAATTCCCGGAGCTCCTGGTCCTTGATCGACCCGCTGGTGTCCAGGGCAACCACCACGTTCACGCTCTGGCTGTAGAGCCGCGGCATCAATGCGGCGCCGGTGTCGCGGCGCGAGGTGCGCTGGAAGCTGTAGTCGTCGCGCGCCGCGTTCATCATGTAGCGCGCCAGCAGCGCCCGCCAGGGCAGCTGCGGCGCCAGCAGGTTGTCAACGAGGCGCATGAGCGAGGGCGACAGCTTGCCGGCCTGGCGAGCGGCCTGGGCTGCGGCGGCGAGCCGGCTCTTCCACTGCTCGTCGAGCTTGTCCGGGTCCATGGGGGGCTGCGGCGGGGCCTCCTGGACATCGCTGGGTTGTTGCGGCTCGCTGCCCTGGCCGTCCTGCTGTTGCGGCCGGCCGCCGCCACCTTCGCTGCGCTCATCCTTGTCCTGCTCGCCCTGACCCCGGCCGGCGTCCTGCTCCATCGACTCGCTCTCACCGCCGCCCTCGTTGCTGTCGTTATCGAACAGGTGCATGTCCTGGGTCTTCTCGGGCGGGTCCTCATGCAGCAGGGGGTAGATCTCCTCGGCGGTGAGCCCTCGGTATTTGGCGTCGATGAGCGCGTCGTCGGGGCCGTGCATGCGTTCGTCGTCGAGGATCATGTTGACCGCATAGTCGCAGGCCACGTCCCAGCGGTGTTTTTGCCGGTGGCCACGGCGCGCGAAGTGGGACAGGGCGCAGTGCATGGCCTCGTGCGCCAGGACGAACTGGGTCTGTTCCAAGGTGAGCCGGGCGATGTAGGCCGGGTTGTAATAGAAGTGGCGCGCATCGGTGGCCGTGGTTGCGCACCACTTGGGGTCGGCGGCCTTGAGCGGCAGGTGCATGACCAGCGAGCCCAGGAAGGGCTTGTCCAGGATCAGCCGCGTGCGCGCCGCGGCGAGCTTGGTCTCGATGGCGGTCAAGTCGTGCGCTGCGCTCATCCCTTTACCCCCTACCGTTCATGGCCGATAGGCCACCCCTATCCATGAACGCGTTAGTGCTGGCCATGAACGGTCCCCTCACCCCTAGCCCCTCTCCCGCACGCGGGCGAGGGGAGCGTCGTGAGTCGCTGGCGCGACTTCCACGGTAATGCTTCACCCCTCGCCCTTCACGCGGTCGGCTTGAAGTCGTAGAGCATCAGCTCGGCCACGCTGTTGGCCCAGTCCACGAACTCGGGAACGCGAAAGAGCGGCTGGCCCACGGCACGGTGCAGGTCGGTGACCAGCATCACGCCCATCTCGCGCTGCGGGAAGCGGCGCGCGTATTTGAGGATGTTGGCGAGCTTGTCCGTGTCGCCCGCGGCCTGTTTCGCCCGCCGCACCAGGGCGGCGGCGACACCGTACTGCAGGTCCACCGTCTTCGGCACCCCGGCCTCGCGGCCTTCCAGGATGGCGTCGATGTCCGGCAGGTTCTCCATGTTGTCGATGTAGGCCTTGAGTTCGACGCCGACGTCGTCGCCGACGCAGGCCTGCAGGGTGTCGGTGAGCAGGTCGGGGCGGTGGCCGAACTTCTTCAAGGCCCGGTCGGCGTATTCCCAGGAGCGCGGGCTGGGGAAGGCCTCGGGATTGTGCGCCGGGTCATAGCGGAAGAGCAGGTCTGGCCGGAAGCGCAGGAAGCCCATGATGCGCTCGTCGATGTTGTGCTCCAGCGCCCAGGCGATCCAGTCGTCCAGGTTCGGCTCGACGTGATAGTGCGTGAAGCGGTTCGCGAGCGGCGCCGGCATGGCATAGGTCACGCCGCGGTCGCCCTGCCGGTTGCCGGCGGCGAAGATCGCCCAGTTCTTCGGCATCACGTACTCGCCCAGCCGCCGGTCGAGGATCAACTGATAGGCGGCGGCGGAGACGCTGGGCGGGGCGGCGTTGATCTCGTCGAGGAAGAGGATGCCTGGCTCGCTGCTGTTGCTGTCGGGCAGCATCTCCGGCACCGACCACTTCACCCGGTCGTCCGAGGTCTTGAACGGGATGCCGCGCAGGTCGGTGGGCTCCATCTGCGACAGCCGGATGTCCACCAGCCTCGCCCCATGGCGCCGAGCGATGCCGGCGATGATTTGGGACTTGCCCACGCCGGGCGGCCCCCAGAGCATGACGGGGGTGTGGATGCCCTGGGCGCAGCTCAGGAATTCCTGGTCGAGGATGGCTTCGATATGGGATGGACGCATGAGCGATCAGTACTCGTACAATGGGTTGGCGGACTCCCCCCGGGCCGCCTCCATGCGCGCCGCGACCAAGGCGGCATTGAAGGCCGCGCGGTCGAGCACCCGTGGCAGCAGCCGGTGGACGCGGGCGAGCCAGGCGGGCTGCTGGCAGGCCTCAGCCTCCAGCCAGGCCCGGTTCGCGTCGCTCAGACCCGGCAGCAGGAGGAGCAGGGGGGCCAGACACGTATGATAATCCCTAATAACCGACTGTTCCAGTAGGTTATTCCACTCCGCCCGGACCAGCAGCTCGGGAAAGGCCGCCGCCGGCAGTGTGCGCTGCTGCCAGTCGGCGGGCAGGCGCAGCCCCGTCCGCCCCTCGCCGCTGCCATCGGGCCGGCGCAGGAACCACTGGGCGGCAGGGTAGGGCCGGGCGGCGTTGTTGACGGCGCGCGCGAGCCAGTCGCGATGCCGCTCGTGCGCCTGGCCGATGGCGGCTTCGCGCTGGGCGAGCGTCTCTGAGCGGAATCCGGTATAGGTCAGGGCGAAGGGGTGCCATTCCGAGTCAACCTGCGCCGGACGAAAGCGACTGGGCAGCTCGCTGGCCAGCAGGGCGAGCGGCAGCCCGTCGGCCTTGTCGAGCAGCCACAGCTCCATGCGGTCGGCGAGCAGGTAGGGCAGCGGCGGGTGGGTCTCCAGGGCCTGGAGCAGTTCGCTCGGGATGCGGGCGCCGGTTCGTAACCCCTCACCCTCGACCCAAACCCCCACCGGGCGCAACCAGCCCTGGCTGTCCTCGGCGCGCAGGTGCCATGTGTGGCCGTCGAAGGTGGTCGCCGTCGCCTCGCCCAGATCGAGCACGTGCACCACCCCGCGATAGGGGTTCAAGCGGCGATAGGCGTAGGCGCGCATGGGCGGTCTGCGGGCGGTCGACGGTCGCGGATGGGCGGGTGTATCCGGTCGGGAGTTGCCCGTTGGAGGCGGTTCTACGCGATCGGTTTAGCCACCGGCGTCGAGTTCAGCCAGACGTCGCTGGGCCTCGGCGATGAGCTGATCGACGACCTCGGCGCCCGGGCCGGAGAAGGCGTCGTAGAGGTCTTCCAGATCGTCGAGGATGCTCTGCAGTTCAGCAGCGTCGCGCGCCTTCTTCAGGCGCTCCAGGATTTTCAGCAGCCAGGGGTCCATGCGCTTTACGGGGGATCAGACCTTTTGTTAAGGTCAATCATCGACAGTTCCGCGTCAATCATGAATTTCTGCAGTCAATGCGGCGGTCCCCTGAGCCTAAAGGTCCCCGCCGGCGACAACCGGCCGCGCCACGTCTGTGAGCGATGCGGCACGATCCATTACCAGAATCCCAAGATGGTGGTGGGCTGCATCCCGGAGTGGGGCGATCGCCTGCTGCTGTGCCGCCGGGCCATCGAGCCGCGCTATGGCCTGTGGACCCTGCCCGCGGGTTTCATGGAGAACGGCGAGACGGTGGCCGAATGCGCCGTGCGCGAGACCCAGGAGGAGGCCGGTGCGCGGGTCGAGCTGTTGGGGCTCTACAACCTCATCAACCTGCCGGACATCAACCAGGTCTATCTCATGTACCGCGCACGGCTACTGGACCTGGACTTCCATCCGGGCGAGGAGAGCCTGGAGGTGGCCCTGTTCACGGAGGCGGAGATCCCCTGGGACAAGATCGCCTTCCGCACCATCCATATCACCCTCGAACACTACTATGCCGACCGCCGGCGCGGGCAGTTCGACGTGCACGTCAACGACATCTACCACCGGCCGCGTTGAGGCGCCGCGGGCTGCGACATTCGGTCGCAGGCCGGGCAGTCCGGATAGTTTTATGATAAGAGCCTCACGTTCCAAACCGAGGAGACCCACATGAAGGCCGTCACGACCTGGATTTTCGCACTCCTGATCACTATGGCGGTAACCGCCGCCCTGGCCGGTGCCAACTCGTCCCTGTTCATCAACCTGACCTCGGACGACGGGCATCGCGTCAACATGGCACTCAGCTTCGGCAAGAACCAGCTCGAGCGCGGCCACCCGCTCACCGTTTTCCTCAACGACCGGGCCGTGTACGTGGGCACCAAGGCCCAGACCCACCGGTTTTCCGAACAGCAGAAGATGTTGACCGAGCTGATGGCCAAGGGGGCGAGCGTGATCGCCTGTCCGTTCTGCATGAAACACTACGGGGTGCAGCCGACCGAACTGCTGCCGGGCATCGCCGTGGGCAACCCCGACCTGACCGGTGCCGCCCTGTTCCGCGAGGACACGCGCACGCTGACCTGGTAGGCCGCGCACCGGGACTTCAAGACCGGGCGGATTGCACCGATAATGTCATGGGGATTCGCTATACTGCCCGGCCATGGCGAGAAAATTCATCCGACGCTTTCTGCCCCATCCCGACCGCATCCGCCAAAACCGGTCGCTGCGCTGGCTGGGGCCGACCATCCATGACCCCAACCTGTGGCGGCTGAACCGCCGCTCGGTGGCCGGTGCGGTAGCGGTGGGCGCCTTCTTCGCCTTCATCCTGCCCTTCGCCCAGTTCCTCGCCGCCGGCATCACAGCGGTGTCGCTGCGCGTGAACCTGCCGGTGGCGGTAACCAGCACGCTGATCACCAATCCCCTGACCTTCGGCCCCTGGTACTACCTGGCCTACAAGATCGGCGCCCTGATCACCGGCGCGCCCGTCCCGTCTCAGGTCCCAGCGGCGGCCCAGCAGGCGACCGGCGGCTGGTGGGACGGGGTGATGTCCGGTCTCGATCAGGTCCTGGCGATGGGCACCCCGCTGCTCGTCGGTCTGGCCCTGCTAGCGGTGGTGAGCGCTGCCGCCGGCTATTTCCTGGTCCACCTGCTCTGGCGCATCCCCGCCTATCTGCGTCTGCGCCGCCTGCGCCGCAAGGGCGTGCGATTGGCATGATGCGTCGCCTGTGCCCCCTCCTTCTGGTCGCGGTACAGGCCTGCCCCCCGGTGTTGGCAGCGGAGGTGCCCGACGACGCCGTTGCTGTCTCCGTCGCCCGCGAGGCCGACCACATCCTGCTAGCGGCCGAGTTTCGTGTGCCCGTGGACGTGCGCACCGCGTGGTCGGTGCTGACGGATTTCACCCACATGCCGGAGTTCCTGCCGGGGCTCAAGGAGAGTCTGGTCCTCGCCCAGAACGGACAGCGCCTGACCGTGCAGCAGAAGGGTGAGTCCACCGTCGGCCTGTTCCCGATGGAGTACGAGTCGTTGCGTGCGATCGAGCTCAAGCCCTACCAGTCCATCCGCTCGCGCACGCTCAAGGGCAGCATGGGCAGCGTGGAGGGGGTCACCCGGCTCATGCCGGAGGGCCAGGGCGTGACCCTGGTCGTCTACAGCGCCCAGGTACAGCCCGACTCCAGCCTGGCCGCCTTGGTCCCCTCGCGCTACCTCAGGGAAGAGCTCATGACCCAGTTCCAGGCGATGCGCGCCGAGATGCTGCGGCGGGCCCGGCTGCAGCTGGGCAAGTCCGTTGGCGGCTCCGCGGGCGGCTGATCGCGGGGGCGGGCCTCAAGCGCCGGTCGTTGTCTTCCCTGCCGCTTGCCGCAAGGCCTCGGCCTCGGCGGGGCTCAGGCAGCGTCCGGGCCAAGGGATCAGCCCCGGCACCCGCGCCTGATAGCGGCGGTAGGCCTCGCCGTAGCGCTCGACCAGTTTGCGCTCCTCCAGGCGGCTGCCGATCAGCAGATAGATCGACAGGACCACCGCCGTGGTGAGCCAGGCGGCGTTGAGGTCACGCGTCCACAGCAGCAGCAGACCCAGGCCGTACCAGGGGTGGCGCACATAGCGGTGCAGGGGGGAGAGGACGAAACCTTCCTGTTCACGGCCGTCATGCCGGCGCCACTGAGCGAGGCCCAGGAATTCCCCCATGTCGTACCAGCGCAGGCTCCAGACGAAGCCTGCCACGGCGGCTATGGCCGCCGGCCAGGCGATCCAGCTCGGCACGTCCCATTCCACCTCGCCCGGCATGCTGAGGGTGAGCGCGAGCGGCGGGATCAGGAGCAGGGTGGCGATGGCGTTGTAGGCGAGCCGATAGGCCGGGGCGAGGCGGGGCCAGTGCCGCATGACCCAGGCCTTGACGCCACGCCCGGCCAGCCAAGAGTGGACGAGGCCGTAGGCGAACCAGGCCAGGGCGATCAGCAGGATGTCCCTCATGCGGCCGGTCTCGTCCCACTCATGCCCACGCCGTCGATGGTCTCGCCACAGTCCGGGCAGCGGCCGTCGCGGATGCGGTTCTGACGCACGTGGAAGCCATAACGTTCGATGAGCAGATGCTTGCAGCGGGGGCAGTAGGTGTTCTCGCCGCCCTCGCCGGGGATGTTGCCCTCGTAGACGTATTTCAAGCCAGCCTTGAGGCCGATGTCGCGGGCGCGGCGCAGGCTGGCGACCTCGGTGATGGGGCGGTCCAGCATGTGCCAGGCGGGATAGAAGCGCGAGACGTGCCAGGGGATGGCGGGCGAGATGCTGCAGATGAACTCGGCGATGGCGGTGAGTTCGGCCTCCGAGTCGTTAAGGCCCGGCACCACCAGGGTGGTCACCTCCACCCAGACACCCAGGGCGTGGTAGAGGCGGATCGCCTCCAGGATGGGAGCCAGGCGCGCGCGGCTGACGCGCCGGTAGCTCTCCTCGGAGAAGAACTTGAGGTCCACGTTGGCGGCGTCGAGCACCGTGGCGATCTCGCGCAGGGGCTCCGGGTTGATGTAACCGTTGGTCACGAAGTTGTTCTTGAGCCCCCGCTCGCGTGCCAGGACCGCCGTGTCGTAGGCGAGCTCATAGAATATGGTGGGTTCGGTGAAGGTGTAGGACACGGACTGGCAGCCCGAGGCGAGCGCCGCCGCGACGATGGTCTCGGGGGTGACATACTCGCCCGGCACCTCGCCCTGCAACGCCTCCAGCCGCGGGCAGACCGTTGTGTCCGCCTCGTCGCCAGCCACGTGTTTGGGCAGGTGCTCCTTGGGCCACTGCGAGATCTCCCAGTTCTGGCAGTAGGCGCAGCGCAGGCTGCAGCCGACGGTGGAGATCGAATAGGCATAGGAGCCGGGCAGGAAGTGGAAGAAGGGCTTTTTCTCGATCGGGTTCACCTCGCGGGCGATGACCCGGTCGTAGACCAGGGTGTACAGGCGACCGCCGCGGTTGTAGCGTACGCCACAGGCGCCCCGGCCGCCCTCGGGGATGTGGCAGTCGTGCGGACACAGGGTGCACACTACCGAGCCGTCGGGGCGGGCCTCGTAGAAACGGGCCTCAAACAGTCGGGCCATAAGCGCCTCCACAGTTCATCCTAAGCCATCGCAGTGGTCGAGGGAATCCCGTTATCGCTGCGTGGATGTTGGCCATAGCCGAAATCCCCCTGCGCCGCATTCCTCTCACCGCTTTGCTTGCCGTCGCCTAACACGGTATCTCGGCTGTCGAAAGACCCAGTAGGCGCTTGACCTCGGCCGGGCATCGCGCGCTGCACAGGGCATCGGCCAGGGCCGCCGCTGCGTGCGTCTCGGTCTGTCGCACGCGCTGGGCCAGCCAAGGGAGCATGACCGGATCGACCGAAAAGGCCCGGTAACCCAGACCGATCAGGACCGGCAGCACGCCCGGCAATTGCGCCAGCAGGCCGCTGACCTGGACACGCGCGATACCGGCGCCGGCCTGGGTCGCGACCAGGCGCAGGAAGCGATAGATGACGGGCGAGTAGGGATCCAGATAGGCGCATAGCTCCGGCCGGTAGCGGTCGGCGGCGAACAGACACTGCATGAGGTCGTTCATCCCCAAGGCGGCGAAATCCGCCTGTTCGAGGAATTCCCGCACCGCCAGCGCCGCCGCCGGGGTCTCCAGCATGCTGCCGAGGGGGACGAAGTCGGGCAGGTGCTGGCGGATCTCGGCCTGAAGCCGCTCGAACTCCCCGACCGAGACCAGATAGGGCAGCAGGACGCGCAGCGGATAGCGGTCGGCCAGGGCGGCCAGGGCATCGAGCTGGGCGAGATAGACGCTGCGCACGGACTCGACCGCATAGAGCCGGGCCCCCTGCAGCCCCAGGGTGCCGCCCAGGCCGGGAACGTCCGGCAGCCAGGGCGGCCGCTTGTCGCCGGCGATGTCGATTAGGCGGAAGGTGACGCTGAGCGGCGCCGCTGCCTCGCACACCGCGGCACAGGCCTCGGTCAGGAAGACCCTGTCCGGTTGCCGCCCGTCGGCCGGGTACAGGTACTCGGAGCGCGCCAGCCCGATGGCGGCGGCGCCGGCGGCGCGGGCCGCGGCGGCGCCGCGCGCGTCGGTGATGCTGCAGCGCAGCTCGATGGCGACACCGTCGCGGGTGAGTACGGGCTGTCCCAGCGCCGGAGCAGCGGGCGGCAGCGCGACCTCGCCCTCCGGTTCCGGACTCAGCCGCCCGGTCTGGCCGTCGAGGCTGAGCTCCAGGCCGGGCGGCAAGGTGCTCGCCGCCTCCGCCGCCAACAGCACCGTGGGGATGCCCTGGCTAAGCAGTCGCAGGGTCGGGTGGGCATAGAGGGCCCCCCCGACCAGGATCACCCCGACCGGGCGGACCTTGAGCCGCGTGAGCTCGGCCTGGGTCAGCACGACGATGGACTGCGCGTTCGCGCCGTCGGCGCCGATGCAGACACGCCCGCGCGCATGGCCGGGCACGAAGGGGAGGGCCTGGATGGGCAGCAAGGCGCTCGTTTTTCGGCGAAGGATGTTCTCAGTGTAGTCCGCGGCTATGATGAAGTGAGGCTGCTCACGGAGTCGAGACGATGATCAAGAATGTGCGCCTGCGCCGTGCCCTGTCGCTGGCTCTGGTCGTCCTGGGGGGGGTGCTGATCTTTCTGGCGCCGGAGGACATCTGGATCGGCGCCGTCCTGGTGGGCCTGGGGATTGCCCTCGAGGTCGTTGGCATCGCGCTGGGACACGGCCGCGCCTGAGCGGTCGACGTGACCTGGACTCGCCCAGGCACTCAGGCGAGGGCGAGTTCCAGGATGTCCAGCAACACCCGCCGCGGCAGGCGCAGGCCGTGCTCAGCGGCCAGGCGGTGCTCGATCTCGGCCACGTCCGCCGGGCGCGGCGACATGGCGCGGATGAAGCTGCCGACGTCCTCTGCCACCGCCCAGGGGTAGATGATCCAGCGCCATTTCACCACCCTCTGGGCGTAGAAGTCGGGCCTGTAGGGGGAGACCACCTTGTGGTGCAGCACGGCGGTGCGCGTCTCCAGTGGCAGCCCGTGGGCGGCAAGGTGGTCCAGGGCGACGCTGAAGGTGTCGCCGCTGTCGGTGACGTCGTCCACCAGTAGGACGCGCCGGCCGCCGAGGTCGCAGGGCAGGGGGTAGCGCACGATGGCCTGCCGGCCCTTGTGTGTAGCGTGGTAGTGCTCGATCTTGAAACTCGCGAGGTCCAGCACGTCGAGGAAGTCGGACAGGATGCGGGCGGGCATGTAGCCGCCGCGGCCGATGGCCACGATAATGTCCGGCCGGTAGCCGGCGGCGTGGATACGCCGCGCCAGACGGCGCGCCAGGGCGTGGAAGCGCCCCCAGCTCACCAGTTCGCAGCGTTTGCCTTCCTCCATCGGTCTGCTCTCAATCCGCCTGTACGTCCAGGCGGTAGTCCGCCGTGGCGTCCTGCGCCAGTATGCGGGTGAGCCAGGACAGCGTCGCGGCGAGGGTGGCGGCCAGGGTCCAGGGCGGGTTGACCACGAACATACCGCTGCCGTGCATGCCGAAACCCTCCGCCGCCGGCGCCCGCACGCTCAGGCTCACATCGAGCCAGCGGATCCCCGGCAGGCGTCTGAGGCGCTGCGGCAGCTCGCGCGCCTCGTGCCGGGGCAACAGGGGGTACCAGATGGCATAGATGCCCGTGGCGAAACGATCCAGACCGGCCTTCAGGGCCTGCACGACCGCGCGGTAGTCGGTCTTCACCTCGTATGCGGGGTCGATCAGGGTCAGTCCGCGCCGCGAGGGCGGCGGCAGGACGGCCTTCAGACCCTCGAACCCGTCGGCGGCCTCGATGCGCACCCGCTGATCCAGCTCGGCGAAGGTCTGTTTCAGCAGCCGCCCGTCCATCGGGTGGAGCTCGAACAGGCGCAGCCGGTCCTGTCGTCGCATCAGCCGGCTGGCGATCCAGGGCGAGCCGGGATAGAGGCGTAGCCGGCCGTCCGGGTTGAGCCCGCGCACGAGTTCGACATAGCGGGCCACGGCCTCGGGCAGATCGGGACGCGCCCAAAGGCGGCCGATGCCGGTCTCGTATTCGGCGTTCTTGCGGGCGTAATCGGAGCTCAGGTTATAGACGCCGGCCCCCGCGTGGGAGTCGACATACCACCAGGGCTTGTCCTTCAGATTCAGGTGGTCCAGGACATGGACCAGGATCAGGTGCTTGAGCACGTCGGCGTGGTTGCCGGCGTGGAAGGCATGACGATAGCTGAGCATGGGCCCGATGGTACACCGGGCGGCGGCAGGCGGCTCGCCCGGCGAGGGCTACTGGCGGATCACGTCGGTCACCCACTGGTCGCCCTTTTTCTCCAGCCGGTAGCTGAAGCGGGGCGGGTTAGTGAGATAGCTCAGGAACATGAAGCCCAGGGCGAGCGCGGCCCAGCCGCCGATGACCTCGAGTTTGAAGATGAGTTGGCCCTGTGCGTCCAGTCCGACGTAGTAGCTGTGGATATCGGACAGCAGGGCGAGGAAGCCGCCGAAATCGAAACCGGCGGCGATGAAGGCGATCCAGACCCCCACGGCAACGGGGCACAAAAAGACGGCTGCGAACAGCCGGGCCAGGTAGTCACGCACATCCTGCATCGCCATCTCCTCGGTTGCGGCTTGAGGCCGTAGTCCATTGGTCTGCTGCGGCGCGTGTGGGTTCCACGCCACGGCGGATGACAATGTAATGAAGACGACAGGGTTATTACAAGCCCGGCCCGCCCGCGTCCGTGCTCGCCTGGCGTGCGGCTCAGGCCCCGCCGGCGCCGGTGCGCGCGAGGCGGATGAGGGCGTATTCCATGCTGTCGGCGAGCGCCCGCCAGCTCGCCTCGATGATGTTGGTGCTGGCGCCGACGGTGGTCCAGGCCTCGGCCCCGCTCTGGAAGTCGATCAGCACGCGGGTGGCGGCGGCCGTGCCGCTGGCGCTGTTGAGGATGCGCACCTTGTAGTCGGTGAGCCGCACCGTACGCAGCACCGGGTAGGCCTCGGCCAGGGCGGTCTGTAGCGCCGTGGCGAGGGCGTTGACCGGGCCGTTGCCCTCGGCGGCGGTGAGCTTCACCGTGTCGCCCAGCTTCACCTTCACCATCCCCTCGGCCAGGAGCCCCCGGCCGTGGCGGTGCTCGGTGAGGACGAAATAGTCGACCAGCTCGAAGGGACGCCGGTAATCCTGTCGAAGGCGGTGCAGCATCAGCTCGACACTGGCCTCGGCCGCCTCGAAGGTGAAGCCCTCGTGCTCCAGGTGCTTGATCTGCGCCAGCACCCGCTGCAGACCCTCGCGCCGATCATGGCCAGGTTCTCCTCCGGCGTGGTGGCGAGCACCTCGCGCACGTGATAGTCCCAGCTCTTGCCCACCAGCGTGACCACGGGGGTGCCGGCAGCGACGAGGGCCTGTAGGTTGGCATCCTGTTCACAGCGGCTGTCCTTGCGGCGGGTACTGCTGAAGGCGGCGAGCTTGGCGGGGCCCAGCCGCAGCCGCGCCGCGCGCTCGAAGAAGGCGGCGTCCTTGGGGTTGGAGCCCGGCCAGCCGCATTCGATGAAGTGCATGCCGAAATCGGCCAGGCGCTTGGCAATGGTGAGCTTGTCCTCCAGCGACAGGGACAGGTCCTCGCGTTGGGTGCCGTCGCGCAGGGTGGTGTCGTAGAGCAGGATGGCGGCCATGATGCAGCGTCGGTCGGGTCAGGAAGACATTATCCCGCGCCGGCGGGTGAATATCGCCATGGAACTGCTAATCTGAATATTAGGGTTTGCTGAACGAACCAGGCCACACGGCCCCACCACCATGAAGGAGACACCATGCCACGCCTGCCATCCCGTCTCGCCCTGGCCACAGCCCTGGTATCTGCCCAGCTCGTCAGCGCTGCCCCCCTCAATGGTACTGACAACCGCATCCCGATCAACGTCACCAGCCAGGAGCGTAGCCATCTCCTGGCCGAGATGTGCACCTTTCTGCAGGGGCTGCACAACATCTTCCACGCCCTCGCGCGCAAGGACATGAAGGCGGTGGCGGTCGAGGCCAGGCCCCTGGGCAAGGTGCTGCACCACATGCCGCCGGGGATGCGCGAACGGGTGCCGTTGGCCTATGTCGAGATGGGCTGGGGGCTACACGAGGTGTTCGACGTCATCGCCCGCGACGACGAGGCCAAGGCGGACCCCGCCCTGACCCTGGGCCAGCTCGCTGAGGCACTGTCCTACTGCTCCGGCTGCCACGACACCTACCGCCTGCAGGTCGTCCCCGCCCGCGGCGCGCGCTAGACCATCGCCGGATTCAGGTCGGGTCTGCGTCGGGGGTGAAGCTTAGCGAGACCGAGTTGAGGCAGTAGCGCAGACCCGTGGGGGGCGGCCCGTCATCGAAGACATGGCCCAGGTGGCCGTCGCAGCGGGCGCAGCGGATCTCGGTGCGCACCATGCCGTGGCTCAGGTCGCGCAGGTAGCGGATGTGGTCGGGATGGAGGGGGGTGTGGAAGCTGGGCCAGCCGGTGCCCGACTCGAACTTGGCCTCGGAGCGGAACAGGGGCAGACCGCATAGCCGGCAGCTGAACACCCCGGCCCGCTTTTCCTTCAGCAGACCGCCGCAGAAGGGCGGTTCCGTGCCCTGGTGCAGGATCACCCGGCGCTCCTCCGCCGTGAGATTTTGCGCCAAGGCGTCGCGCACGGCGGCCGTGAGCGGTGTGAGGTCGTATTCCGAGGGGGGGTGGGACGGGTTGTTCATGCCAGCTCCTTGGGCAGCGGAAAACTCACCTTCTCGGCGATACCCGCCTGGGTGCTGACGTGTTCGGCACCCAGGGCCTTGAGCCGGTCGATGACGCCCTGCACCAGCACCTCCGGGGCGGAGGCGCCGGCGGTGACGCCGATGTGTCGGCACCCGGCGATCCACTCGGGGCGGAGCTCCTCGGCGCTGTCCACCATGTAGGCGGGGGTGCCGAGGTTTTGCGCCACCTCGCGCAGCCGATTGGAGTTGGAGCTGTTGGGCGAGCCGACGACGATGATCACATCGCATGCGCGCGCGAGCTGCTTGACCGCGTCCTGCCGATTCTGCGTGGCATAGCAGATGTCGTCCTTCCTGGGCCCGACGATGGCCGGGAAGCGGGCGCGCAAGGTCTCGACCACGCGCGCGGCGTCGTCCACCGACAAGGTGGTCTGGGTGACATAGGCCAGCCGCTCGGGGTTGCTGACCTCGAGCTGCATGACATCCTCCGGGCTCTCGACCAGGTAGATGCCGCCGTCGACCTGCCCCATGGTGCCCTCCACCTCCGGGTGGCCCTTGTGACCTATCATGACGATCTCGTAGCCCTGGTCGTGCAGGCGCCGGACCTCGACATGCACCTTTGTGACCAGGGGACAGGTGGCGTCGAACACCTTAAGCCCCAGCGCCTCGGCCTGCTGCCTGACCGACTGCGGCACGCCGTGCGCGCTGTAGACCAGGGTGGCACCAGCAGGCACGTCGGCGAGATCCTCGATGAAGATCGCCCCCTTGGCCTTGAGCGTGTCCACCACATAGCGGTTGTGCACCACCTCGTGGCGCACGTAGATGGGGGCGCCGTAGCGTTCCAGGGCGCGCTCGACGATGGCGATGGCGCGGTCGACCCCGGCGCAGAAACCGCGCGGGCTGGCAAGCAGGATGTCGGGCATGTTCAGGCTTCTATGGCGAGGACTTCGACCTCGAATTCTACCGGCAAGCCGGCCAGGGGATGGTTGAAGTCCACCTGCACGTCAGTCTCGTTCACCGCCAGGATGGTTCCGCTCAAGGTCTGACCGTTGGGCAGGCTGAAGTCCACCGTATGGCCGACCACGAGGTCGAGGCTGGGGTCGAATTCGGTGCGCGGCAGCCGGTGTACCAGGGCCGCGTCGCGTGCGCCGAAGGCCTCGCCCGGGCCCAGGCTCAGGGTCGTGTGCGTGCCCACCGGCAGACCCAGCAGGTGCACCTCCAGACGCGGGTCGATCTCGCCAGCGCCGACCACGAAGGTCTCCGGATCGGCGCCGAAGGTGCTGACTACCTCCTTGCCGCCACAGGTCAGCCGGTAGTGCAGGGTGAGGCGGTCGCCCAGGCGGACTGCGCGCACGCTCATTTGTGAGCCCTGTCGCGGTGCGCGCCGCTGCCCCACAGCCCGTCCCAGATGAGCAGGCCCGCCCCCAGTGTGATGGCCGAATCGGCCAGGTTGAAGGCCGGCCAGTGCCAGCCGGCGGCGTGAAAGTCGAGGAAGTCGACGACGTGGCCATAGGCCAGTCGGTCGATGAGGTTGCCTAAGGCCCCGCCCAGGATCAGGGCGAGTCCGATGGCAAACAGGGTGCGGCCGCGGGTGGCGGCGAGCAGCCAGAGGATCACCCCGCTGGCGATCGAGGCCACCGCGAGGAAGAACCAGCGCTGCCAGCCGGGCTGGTCGGCGAACAGGGAGAAGGCCGCGCCGGTGTTGTGCACGTGAACCAGGTTGAAGAAGGGGGTTACGGCGATGACTTCCTGGTAGGGCGTAAGGCTGGCCATGACCAGCCGCTTGCTGGCCTGGTCCAGCACCAACACAAGGGCGGAGAGCCACAGCCACCACAACCCCGGTTTCTGATTCCTGATCCCGGATTCCTGAGCCCTGTCAGGCATGGGTGCGTGCCTCGCCTGCGCCGTAGAGGTTGCTCAGACAACGACCGCACAGACCCGGGTGTTGCGGGTCGGCCCCGACGTCGGCGCGGTAATGCCAGCAGCGCTCGCATTTGGCATGCGGGCTCGGTGTGGCCTCCAGGCGGGTCTCGCCGCTGGCACGCTCGACCCGGGCGCTGGAGGTGATCAGGACGAAACGCAGGTCATCGCCAAGGCTGGCGAGCAGCTCATAGTCCTTCCCATCGGCGTAATAGGTTACCTCGCCCTGCAGCGAGGCGCCGATCTGGCCGGCGACCCGCAGTTCTTCCAGCCGCTTGGTGGCTAGCGTCCGCAACTCGCGCAGTCGCTGCCAGTCGCGAAGGAGTTCAGCCTCGCCCTCCTGCTCGGGCAGTGTGTGCCAGAGCTCCAGGAAGACGCTCTCGCTCTTGCCGATGAGTGCCCAGATCTCCTCGGCGGTGAAGGAGAGCACGGGGGCGATCAACCGGGTGAGGGTCTGCAGGATGTGCCACAGCGCGGTTTGTGCCGCCCGCCGCGCGCGCGAGGCGGCCGCCGTGGTGTAGAGCCGGTCCTTGAGCACGTCGAGATAAAAGGCGCCCAGGTCCTCGGAGCAGAAGTTGTGCAGCCGCTGGATGGCGGTGTGGAAGCTGTAGGCGCGGTAGTCGGCCAGCGTCTCCGCCTGCAGCCGGCGGGTGAGCGCCAGGGCATAGCGGTCGATGGTCAGCCACTCATTGACCGGCAGCGCGTCGCGCGCCGGGTCGAAATCCGCCGTGTTGGCGAGCAGGAAGCGCAGGGTGTTGCGCATGCGGCGATAGGCCTCGACCACGCGCTTCAGGATCTCGTCGGAGATGGACAGCTCGCCGGAATAATCCGTGCTCGCCACCCACAGGCGCAGGATCTCGGCACCCAGGCTGTCGGCCACCTTCTGCGGGGCGATCACGTTGCCGCGCGACTTGGACATCTTGTGGCCCTGGCCGTCCACGACAAAGCCATGCGTGAGCAGCGCCGCGTAGGGGGCGTGGCCGTCGGTGGCGCAACCGGTCAGGAGCGAGGATTGGAACCAGCCGCGGTGTTGGTCCGAGCCCTCCAGGTAGAGGTCGGCGGGGTGCTTGAGCCCCTCACGTTCCTTGAGCAGACAGGCGTGGGTCACCCCCGAGTCGAACCACACGTCGAGGGTGTCGCTGACCTTCTCGTACTCGGCTGCCTCCGCGCCGAGCAGTTCGGCCGGGTCCAGGCTGAACCAGGCCTCGATGCCCGACTTCTCCACCCGCTGCGCCACCGCCTCGATCAGTTCTTGCGTGCGCGGGTGCAACGCACCCGTAGTCTTGTGCACGAACAGGGGGATGGGCACGCCCCAGAACCGCTGACGCGACACGCACCAGTCGGGTCGGTTCTGCATCATCGCCGTGAGCCGCGCCCGCCCCCATTCGGGATAGAAGCGGGTCTCGGCCACCGCCTCCAACGCCAGCTCGCGCAGGGTCTTACCCTCTCCCGCAGGCGGGAGAGGGTGGCCCGTAGGGCCGGGAGAGGGGAGATCCATCCCGATGAACCACTGCCGCGTGGCGCGGAAGATGATCGGCGTCTTGTGCCGCCAGCAATGCGGGTAGCTGTGGCGGATGCGGTTCTGGGCGAGCAGCAGACCGCGCGCTTGGAGCGCTTCGATGACGCGAGGGTTCGCCTCCCAGACGCTCAACCCACCCACCAGCGGGGTGTCCGGATAGAAGCGGCCGTCGCCGCCCACCGGGTTGTCCACCTTGAGGCCGTAGCGCAGGCCCACTGCGAAGTCGTCGTGACCGTGGCCTGGGGCGATGTGCACCAGCCCGACACCGGTGTCCAGGCTCACGAAGTCGGCGAGGATCACCGGCACCTGCCGGTCATAAAACGGGTGCTGTAGCTTGAGCCCCTCGAGCAGCCGGCCCTGCACCTGGGCCATGACCTCCACCGTCTCCAACCCGTAGCGCCGGATGGCCGCGTCGGCGAGCTCCCGCGCCAGGATCAATAGCCCGCGGGGGGTGCGCACCAGGTCGTAGACGAAGTCGGGGTGGACGGCCACGGCCTGGTTGGCCGGCAGGGTCCAGGGCGTGGTGGTCCAGATCACCGTATAGGCCGGACAGTCGCCGCTGGCATCGAGCCCCAGGCGACGGCCGAGGTCGGTGCAGTCTGCGACCGGGAAGGCCACGTCGATGGCCGGCGAGGTCTTGTCCTCGTACTCCACCTCCGCCTCCGCCAGGGCCGAGCCGCAGTCCACGCACCAGTGCACCGGCTTCGCGCCCAGGTAGAGATAGCCGTTCGCCTGGATCTTGCCCAGCTCGCGCATGATGTCCGCCTCGAAGCGGTAGTCCATGGTGAGGTAGGGGCGGTCCCAGTCGCCGAGCACCCCCAGGCGGAGGAAGTCGGCGCGCTGGCGTTCGACCTGGCTCGCGGCGTATTCGCGGCACAGCTCGCGAAAGCGCGCCGGCGGGATGTCCTTGCCGTGCTGCTTCTCCACCACCAGCTCGATCGGCAGCCCGTGGCAGTCCCAGCCCGGCACGTAGGGGGCGTCGTAGCCGTCCAGGGTCTTGGCCTTGACGATGATGTCCTTGAGGATCTTGTTGACCGCGTGGCCGATGTGGATGTCGCCGTTGGCATAGGGCGGGCCGTCGTGCAGGACGAACTTGGGCCGGCCGGCCGCGGCGGCGCGGATCTTCTCGTACAGACGCTTCTCCTGCCATTGCCGGATCCAACCGGGTTCCCGCTTGGCGAGGTCGCCGCGCATGGGGAAAGGGGTGTCGGGCAGATTCAGGGTCGATCGGTAGTCGGGCATTTTTGTCTAAGGCGCGGGTGGGCCATCGAAGCCCTCCCCCTCGAGGGGGGAAGGCTGGATGGGGGTGAGAGGTCGATCGGGCGATGCGTCGTCGGGCGGTTGGACGTCCAGAGCCGGTCGGTGCCGGCCAATCCGAACATGGGCATGGCCGTGCTGACGTCCCAGGTGCCCATGGGCGTATCAGACATTCAACAACTCTCTCGCCTGCGCGGCGTCGCGCTCGATCTGCGCGATCAGGGCCTCGATGCTGGCGAAGCGTGCCTCGTCCCTGAGCTTGTGCAGGAACTCGACGCGCAGATGCGCACGGTAGATATCGCGGTCGAAGTTGAACAGGTGCACCTCCAGCGTGGGTTTGCCATTGGCATGTACCGTCGGGCGAGTGCCCAGGCTGGCCACCCCCGGCCAGTCCGGACGGTCCAGACCCTGCACGCGAACGGCGAAGATGCCGGTCAGCGGTGGCCGGTTGTGCTTGAGCTGGATGTTGGCGGTGGGCCACCCGAGTCTGCGGCCCAGCCGGTCACCGCCGATCACGCGACCGGAGATGGAGTAGGGGCGGCCCAGGAGCTGGGCGGCGGTGGCCATGTCGCCGGCGGCCAGCGCCTCGCGCACGGCCGTGCTGGAGGCGCGTTGGCCTGCCGCCTCGACGGTGGGCAGTGCCTCGGCCTGGTAGCCGTATCTCGCGCCCAGGCGGGCGAGCAGGGCGAAGTCGCCGGCGCGCCGGGCGCCGAAGCGGAAGTCGTCGCCAACCAGGACATAGCGCGCCTTGAGCCCCTCGACCAGGATGCGTGCCACGAAGTCCTCGGCGCTCAACTTGGCGAAGCCGCGCGTGAAGCGGCAGACATGCACATGCGCCACCCCCAGGGCGCGCAGGATCTCCAGCTTCTCGCGCAGGCTGGTCAGCCGCGTGGGCGCCGCCTCGGGGCTGAAGACTTCGCGCGGATGCGGCTCGAAGGTGAGCACCGTGGGCAGCCCGCCCACCGCCGCCGCCTGGGCCGTGAGCCGTGCCAGCATGGCTTGGTGGCCCAGATGCACGCCATCGAAGTTACCGATGGTCACTGCATTCGGGCGCTGCGCAAGCGGCCAGCCGTGGGTGATGAGCATGGCGGATATCTGCTTAAAAAACGTATTAGTTTAGTCCTGTGGCCGGGGGGCGTCTATGCCGCGCGGCGGCGAAAGTCGGCCAACCGCAGGCCGAGCAGCCACAGCGTCAAAAAGTAAAGCCCCGCGCCACATGCGACAAGGACCGTCAGATGCAGGACGCGTTCCATCGCGCGATAGGCGAGCCAGGTCTCGCTCGCGCCCATGGCAAAAAAGAGGAACAGCCCCATGACGCTTAGGGCCGCCAGGAGTCTCACCAGGAAGGCGGGCCAGCCGGGTTGCGGGCGATAGATGCCCTGGCCGCGCAGCTTGTGGAACAGGATCGCGGCATTGAGGCAGGCGCCCAGGCCGATGGCGAGCGCCAGCCCGGCGTGCTTGAGCGGCCAGATGAACATCAGGTTCATCGCCTGGGTGGCGAGCAGGGTGAGGATAGCGATCTTCACCGGCGTGCGGATGTCCTGCCGGGCGTAGAAGCCCGGCGCCAGCACCTTGACCAGGATCAGGCCGAGCAGCCCCACGCTGTAGGCCACCAGGGCCTGCCGCGTCATCGCCACGTCGTGCGGGGTGAACTCGCCATAGTGGAACAGGGTGGTGATCAGCGGCACGGCCAACACCCCCAGACCCACAGCGGCTGGGGCGGCCAGCAACAGGGTCATGCGTAGCCCCCAGTCGAGCAGTTTGGCGTATTCGCCGGGGTCGTCGTCGGCGTAGTGTTTGGCCAGCGAGGGCAGGAGGATCGTCCCTAAGGCCACCCCCAGCATGCCGGTAGGGAATTCCATCAGCCGATCCGCGTAGTACAGCCAGGACACGCTGCCGGTGGTGAGGAAGGAGGCGAACAGGGTGTTGATCAGGAGCGAGACCTGGGCGATCGACACCCCGAGCGCGGCCGGGGCCATGAGCTTCAAGATCCGACGCACCCCCTCGTCACGCGGGTTGAAGTCCCAGCGCGGTAGCAGACCGAGGCGCTTGAGCCCGGCGAGCTGGAAGGCCAGTTGCAGGATCCCCCCCAGAAAGGCCCCCCAGGCGAGCGCCAGCACCGGCGGGTCGAACCAAGGCGCGGCGAAGAGTGCCGCGACGATCATCGCCACGTTGAGCAGCACCGGCGTGAAGGCCGGCAGCATGAAACGGCTGTAAGCGTTAAGGACACCCGCCGCCAGGGCGGTGAGCGACATGAACAGGATGTAAGGAAAGACGATGCGGGTGAGCTCCACCGTCAGCGCGAACTTCTCCGGCCGGCTGAGGAAACCGGGGGCGGAGACGAGCACGATGAGCGGCGCGCCGATCACCCCGAGCAGGGCGACCACGGCGAGCGCCACGAACAGCACGCTCGCCACCCGGTTGACCAGGATGTGGGTCTCCGCCTCGCCGCGCCGGTTCTTGTACTCGGCCAGCACCGGCACGAAGGCCTGCGAGAAGGCCCCCTCCGCGAACAGACGCCGCAACAGGTTGGGCAGCTTGAAGGCGACGAAGAAGGCGTCGGTCATGGCCCCGGCGCCAAAGACCCGGGCGATGATGGCATCGCGGGCGAAACCCAGGATGCGCGACAGCAGGGTCATGGCGCTGACCGAGGCGAGGGCTCGGAGCAGGTTCATCCGCAGACCTTGGTCAGATTCGCGTTTTCCGGCTCACAGAGACATACAGCCATTCGTGTCGGCGATCGCAGCAGATTTCTCTGACGGTTCCGTCAAGCCAACGGCATGACGCCCATGCCCGTCACCCGCGCAGCCTTGTTCAAGCGGTTGTCGAAGCTGGCAAAGACCGCCTCGGCCGCCGTCGCCTCGCGCAGGGTACTGGCCGCTGCCAGCTGCACGCTGTCGTAGGCGCGCAGGGCAAAGACCTCGGCATATTCGCATGCGCGTGCCACCACGGTCTCGGTCAATTCGAGGATGAAATAGTGTGGCCAGTCGTTCGCCAGGGCCTCGCGGGCCTGTTCCAGCGAAGGGGCATCGGCTGGCACATCTCGGGCACGGCGGGCGAACGCCGCGCAGGCCTCGGCCCAAGCGATCCGGCAGACGGCCGCGAGCTCACAGGCCGAGACCCATTCATGCACCTGCGGGCTGCCCGTCTCCGAGACGTAAAGCTTGACCAGGGCTGAGGTGTCCAGGTACAGGATCATGCGGTTTCTGCCCACATCCAACAGCCCGAATGCTGGCCTCGACATACGGACAACGTATGGCAAGCCTCTGTAGGAGGGACTTCTGTCACGACACCTACAGCATGCGCTGCCACGGGCCCGATGGACGAAACCGGCTCACACGGCAAACCGTGCCGGTGGCCTCTCGTCGCTTCCGCCTCAAAGCGCTGTGGGGTTGGGGAAGAGGGCAAAGGGGGGCGACTCGCCGTTTTGGGGAGTCCGCGCAAGCTCGTTGTGATCAGCCGCGTTCTTCCTGCACGATGCGTGACAGCGGCAGACCCGTGGCGGCGAGCTCGATATGCGCGCCACGCGGCTTGCCGCCACTCCAGCGAGCCGCTCCGGTGGCGATGAGCGTCTCCAGGGCCGCGCCCCCCGTCTGCGGCACCCCAACCACCCGCGCCACCGCACGGCGATGTGCGGTAATCACCAGGGTTTCTCCCTCACGCGCGAGGGCCAGGTAGCGCGACAAGTGGGCTTTGAAGTCCCGAACGGAGACGTACATTTGTAACCACAATCCAGACTTATTTTGTCGAAATGTAGTCTCGTCACGGGTGCGGGTCAAGGAACGCCCACATGTTCGGGTGTAGATTGATGAGCGCCATCCCAGGCATCCTGGGATACTGGCCTGGGCCTTGTCAGCCGAAATCTGTCTGTTTAATATGCGCGTTTCATCTGTCGCGTCCCAAGGAGTTCCTCTATGGCCAATAGCGCCCAGGCGAGAAAACGCGCCCGGCAAAGCGCCAAGCGGCGTCTGCACAACATGGCGCTGCGCTCAGAATATCGCACGGCGGTGAAAAAGGTCCGCAAGGCGGTCGCAGCCGGCGACAAGGCCGCCGCCCAAGCCGTTTTCCAGGCCGCCATGCGCGTGATCGACAGCATCGCCGACAAGAAGATCGTGCACAAGAACAAGGCGGCTCGCCACAAGAGCCGTCTGTCCGCCGCCATCAAGGCGATGGCCTGAGGCCGGCCGCGGCTGCCGGCCGCGCAGGCAGCCGCTCACTCCCCCGACGGCTTGCTGCGGGGGGTGCGCCTGCCCGCGACGACCTGGAGGTCGTTGTCACGGGCGAAGTCCATCAGGAACTTGAAAACCATCGGGTCTTCCGTCTGCAGGCGTTTGCTGACCACCACGCACACCATCCCTTCACGATTGACCGGAAAGACGTGCGGCGAGTAACACGTCCGGAGGTCCGGTCCGGTGGTGGCAAACAGGCCGCAGAGGCGCTCGGCCCAGTCGCTGGGTCTGAACTTGCGCCCCTGCTGGGTCTCGCCGCGGATGACATACTCCTCGAATTCGGACATGCGTCAATGCTGGGGTAGCGTTAGGCCGGCATGATGCCACAGACGCCGCCTGCCGTTGGCATTCGCTTGCACACGCGCCGCTATAATGCCGCATCCATCACTTCCATCGGACTGATCGCATGAATCTGGACCGGGTCAACTCCGGGCGTGACGTGCCCAACGACATCAACGTCATCATCGAAATCCCCGCCCACTCCGACCCCGTCAAATACGAGGTCGACCACGAGACCGGGGCCTTGTTCGTCGACCGTTTCATGAGCACGGCCATGCACTACCCGTGCAACTATGGCTACATCCCGCACACCCTGTCCAACGACGGCGACCCCTGCGACGTCATGGTGGTGACCCCCATCCCGCTCATCTCCGGTTCGGTGGTCCGCTGCCGGCCCGTCGCCTTGCTGCGCATGACCGACGAATCCGGTGACGACGCCAAGGTGCTGGCGGTGCCGATCGACAAGCTGACCCGACAATGGGCGCACGTCCGGGGGCCTGAGGACATGCCCGCCGACCTGCTCGAGCGCATCGCCCACTTCTTCGAGCACTACAAGGACCTGGAGGAAGGCAAATGGGTGCGCGTGGTCGGCTGGGAGGGCGCCGAGGCGGCGAAGAAGGAGATCCTCGACAGCGTCGCCCTGTACAACAACGCCCCTGAAAAACCGATGTTCTGATCAGGTATCGGGAATCCGAGATCAGGAATCAGATAAACGCGGTGCAGCCGCGCAAACCTTCCTGATCCCTGATTCCAGATTCCTGCCATGCTGATCTGCATCCTCTCCGACTCGCACGACAACCGGCGACTGCTGGAACACGCCGTCGAGGATGCCAAGGCGCGTGGCGCCGAGGCCGTGCTGCACTGCGGCGACGTGGTGGCGCCCACCACCCTGCGCGTGCTCAAGAAATTCGCCATGCCGGTGCACGTGATCCACGGCAACAACACCGGCGACCTCTACGCCCTCAACAAGCTCGCCCACGAGCCGGACAGCGTCGTACGCTACCACGGCCAGGACGCCGTGGTGCACTTGGACGGTCGCAGCATCTTCATGGTCCACTATCCCCACTACGCTGCCGCCATGGCCCTGACGGGCGACTACGATCTCGTCTGCTGTGGCCACGACCACCGCGCCAGTGTGCGCAAGGTGGAAAACGTCAAAGGGGGCGCCACCTTCCTCATCAACCCCGGCACGGTCGGCGGCGTCGGCGCCCGCCCCACCTACGTCCTCGCCGACCTCACCGCCCTGCGCTTCGAGGTGTTCGAGGTTCCCACCGCCCCCGGTGAGGCGTGCAATGCACAGCCAGTGAGCGTGCATTTCTGAGGACAAAAGTTCGGGCCCATCCGGCCAGGCCGCAGGGTCGCGTCTTCCTTGCTCGTCCAGCCTCTCTGCGCGGGATCAAGATTTGGTCATGCGCTGCCGATAACCGTGGCTGGCGGGATTCTTACGCGGAAAAGACGAGTGGAAGCGAATCGCATGGCCAGGCCGCAACGTGTGCGCCTGGGTGACCTGCTGGTCAAGGCGGGCCTCATTTCCCAAGCGGTATTGGAAAGCGCTCTACAGGAACAGAAGAGGACGGGCCGGCGACTGGGGCGGGTCCTGATCGACTCGATGCTCCTCAGCGAGGAGGCCATTGCCCGCGTCCTAGCCGATCAACTCGGCCTGCCTTTCGTCGATCTGAAACAGGCCGACATCGATCCCGACGTGCTGCGCCTGTTGCCAGAACAGCACGCGCGGCGGCTACGCGTCCTGCCCATTGCGGTGCAGACCGATGGGCGTCTGCTCCTGGGCATGGCCGACCCGGATGACTTATACGCCTACGACGAGGCGGTGCGACTGACGCAACGCGATCTGCAGATCGCTCTGGTCACCGAGAGCGATCTGCTCGCCCCGCCTACGACCGACTGTATCGGCAAACGGAGGAGATCCACGGCTATGCACGGGCCATTGAGCAATCGCTCAAGGCCGATCAGGGGACCTTGCAGGAATGGATGCAGGTGGAGGCCGGTTCCCCTGATGCGCCAGTGGTGCGGCTCATCCAGACGATCTTCGAGGATGCGGTCCAGGCGCGCGCCTCCGACATCCATATCGAGCCGCAGGAGAAGAGGCTCGTCATCCGGTTGCGCATCGATGGGGTGCTGCACGCCCAGGCCGAGGCCGAGCTGACCGTGGCCCAGGCGATCGCCATGCGCCTGAAGATCGTCTCCGGACTCGACATCTCGGAGAAGCGCCTGCCGCAGGATGGACGCTTCCAGATCAAGGTAAAGGATAAACCGCTCGACGTAAGGCTCTCGATCTTACCCACCCAATATGGCGAGTCGATCGTCATGCGTCTGCTCAACTATGACGCCACACTGCTCGATCTCGACCGCCTGAACATGCCAAGCGAAGTCCTGGAGCGTTATCGGCGCATCATCGCCCGCCCGCACGGCCTCATCCTGGTCACCGGACCCACCGGCAGCGGCAAGACCACCACGCTTTATGCCTCGCTAGCGGCCCTCAACAGCGTCGAGCGCAAGATCATCACCGTGGAGGACCCCGTGGAGTACCGCCTGCCAGGCGTGATGCAGGTGCAGATCAACGACAAGATCGACCTGACCTTCGCCCGCGCCCTACGCTCCATCCTGCGTCAGGATCCCGACGTAGTCCTGGTGGGCGAGATGCGTGATACGGAGACGGCGCAGATCGGGCTGCGCGCCGCCATCACAGGGCATTTGGTCTTCTCCACCCTGCATACCAACGACGCCGCCAGCACCCCCGTGCGGCTCATCGACATGGGGGCGCCGCGCTTCATGGTGGCCACCGCCCTGCAGGCCGTGCTCGCTCAGCGCCTGGTACGCCGTATTTGCCCGAATTGCGCGCGGCCGTATATGCCGACACCGACCGAGCGGCAATGGATCGCGGCCATGGGCCATCAGGGTCAGCAGGACTGGCGTTTCGGCAGCGGCTGCAGCCACTGCCACCACACCGGCTATCAGGGCCGGCTGGCCGTGCATGAGCTGCTGGAGATGACGCCGGAACTCGCCTTGGCGGCCAATCATGACGACCCGAAGACCTTTTTGCAGGCGGCGCATGCGGCCTTGGCGGGCCGTACCTTGGGCCATCAGGCCCTTCGCCTGGCCGCAGCCGGGCAGACCACCCTGCAGGAAGCGATGCGCATCGGTTACGAGGTGTGATAAGTCATGGCGGTCTTCCACTATCGTGCCAGAAATGCTCAGGGTGAGCCTGTCTACGGCCTGCTCGATGGGGCCACAGCCATGGAGGTCGCCGCGCATCTGCTCGCCAGCGAGCTCACCCCCATCGATATAAGGCCCCGGCCAGAGCAGCAGGAATTCAGCCTGGCCGTGCCGCTCGGGCGTCGGGATAGACCCGTGGACCTGGTCCAACTGCAGGTCTTTTCCCGCCAGCTCCATACCCTGCTCAAGTCGGGTGTACCCATCCTGCGAGCGCTCTCCAGCCTGCGCACTTCCGCCACGAACCCGCGCCTGGGCAGGATCCTGGCGCAGTTGCAGGATGGTCTGGCACAAGGGCGTGAGCTGTCGGCCTGCATGGCGCGGCACCCGCGCGTATTCG
>JBKBRS010000095.1:0-7978 GCA_046292095.1 Thiobacillaceae bacterium | reverse complement strand
TCTCGGCGCGGTGGCGCGGGCGATGAAGGTGATGGGATTGAGCCGCCTGTATCTGGTCGCGCCCCGCTGCGAGATCGATGCCGAGGCACGCGCCCGCGCCTCGGGTGCGGTGGACGTGCTCGACCGGGCCGTGGTTTGCAGTGATCTGGATGCGGCCCTGCGTGGGGCCGTGCTCACGGCGGCCACTACCAGCCGGCGGCGCGACCTGCCGCACCCCGCCTACACCCCGCGCCAGGCCGCCCCCGAGCTGCTCGCCCAGGCGCAGACGGGTCCGGTGGCCCTGGTGTTCGGGTCGGAGACCTATGGGCTCAGCAATGCGCAGCTGGCAAAGTGCCAGTGGCTCATCAACATCCCGGCCAATCCGGCCTACCGGTCGCTCAACCTGGCCGCCGCCGTGCAGGTGTTGGCCTATGAGCTGCGCTGCACCCTGGAGGATGGGGTGCTTCCCCTGCCGGCCTTCGAGGCGGCCCGCCACGAGGAGGTCGAGGCCCTGCTGGCGGAACTGGAGACGGTGCTCGCGGCGATCGGCTTTCTCGACCCGCGCCACCCCAAGCGGCTGATGCCGCGGCTACGGCGTTTCTTCGCCCGCGCTGGCCTCGAGAAGGAGGAGGTGGCCATCTGGCGGGGCATCGTCAACGCCGTGCGCAGCCAGCGCAGTCATAATTGACTTAATTACTCGGGAATCGCATACTGCGCGGTCTCGATTGCAGATTAACGTATCGTCATATTCCATGTTCCGGCACCTGCGCGAGGACATCGCGGTCGTCTTCGAGCGCGACCCGGCGGCGCGCACCTTCTTTGAGGTGCTGACCACCTATCCCGGCGTGCATGCCGTGCTGTGGCATCGGCTGTCGCACCGACTCTGGAACTGGAACCTGAAGTGGCTGGCGCGTTTCTCCTCGGCCCTGGCGCGCTGGTTCACGGGGGTCGAGATTCACCCCGGCGCCAAGATCGGGCGCCGCGTCTTCATCGACCACGGCATGGGGGTGGTGATCGGTGAGACGGCCGAGTTGGGCGACGACTGCACCCTCTACCACGGCGTCACCCTGGGTGGGACCTCGTGGCAGAAGGGCAAGCGCCACCCCACCCTAGGGCCGGGAGTGATCATTGGCGCCGGGGCCAAGGTTCTGGGTCCGATCACCATCGGCGCCGGGGCCAAGATCGGTTCCAACGCCGTGGTGGTCAAGGATGTGCCGCCGGGCGCCACCGCGGTCGGAATCCCGGCGCGCATCATCGACGAGAAGGACCGCGCGCGCGAGGCGGCGGCCAAGAGGCTGGGCTTTTCCGCCTATGCGGTGAGCAGCGACATGAACGACCCGGTGGTCAAGGCCATCCACGGCTTGATCGATCACTCGGTGGCGACCGACAAGCGTCTGGAGGCCATCCTGGCGGAACTCAAGCGCCTGGGTGGGCGGGTCGAGGCGATCGCACAACCGCAGGACCGGTTCGATCCGGATTACCTGAACAAAATCGTCGACTGAAGGTCTGAGCGGGACAATAGTTGACTAAATTTCTCAGGTATAGTAGTGTGCGCACAGCAACGGTTTGAGAGGAGTGGATCATGCGGCTGACGACCAAAGGACGTTTCGCGGTGACGGCGATGATAGACCTGGGCATGCGTCAGCACCGAGGTCCGGTCACCCTGGCCGGGATCAGCGAGCGGCAGAAGATCTCTCTGTCCTATCTGGAACAACTGTTCGGGCGCTTGCGCCGGCATGGCATCGTCGATAGCGTGCGTGGACCGGGCGGCGGCTACACCATGGCGCGCCCGATGTCCGAGATCTCGGTGGCCGACATCATCCGCGCGGTGGATGAGCCCATCGATGCCACCCAGTGCGGCGGGCTGGGCAACTGCCATGACGACCACGAGTGCATGACGCACGAGCTTTGGACCAATCTCAACAAGCATATTTACTCGTATCTGGAGAGCGTAGACCTGGCCAGCCTGGTGGAGAAACAACTGCAGAAGCAGGCCGAGGCCGCGCTCAAGAAGGATGAGCGGCGGGTGCTCGGTACGGCCGAGCTCAAGGCCGTGGTCAACGGTTGAAGGGGACGTAAGAAATGGTCAAGACACCGATTTACATGGACTACGCCGCCACCACCCCGGTGGACCCGCGGGTGGTGGAGAAGATGCTGCCCTATCTGACTGAAAAGTTCGGCAACCCCGCCTCGCGCTCGCATGTCTTCGGCTGGGAGGCGGAAAAGGCCGTCGAGGCCGCGCGTGAGCAGGTGGCGGCGCTGGTGAACGCCGATCCCAAGGAGATCATCTGGACCTCTGGCGCCACTGAGTCGAACAACCTCGCCATCAAGGGGGCCGCCCACTTCTACAAAGGCAAAGGACGGCACCTGATCACGGTGAAGACCGAGCACAAGGCGGTGCTGGACACCTGCCGTGAACTGGAGCGCCAGGGCTGGGAAGTCACCTACCTGGGCGTGAAGGAGAACGGCCTGCTCGACCTGGACGAATTCGCCGCCGCCATCCGCCCGGACACGGTGCTCGCCTCGGTGATGTTCGTCAACAACGAGATCGGTGTCATTCAGGACATCCCCGCCTTGGGCGAGATTTGCCGCGACCGCGGTGTTCTGTTCCACGTCGATGCCGCCCAGGCCACGGGCAAGGTGGAGATCGATCTGTCGCAGCTCAAGGTCGACCTGATGAGCTTTTCCGCGCACAAGACCTATGGTCCCAAGGGCGTGGGGGCGCTTTATGTGCGCCGCAAGCCGCGCGTGCGCCTGGAGGCGCAGATGCACGGCGGCGGGCATGAGCGCGGGCTACGCTCTGGCACGCTGGCCACCCATCAGATCGTCG
This sequence comes from Thiobacillaceae bacterium, assembly GCA_046292095.1. GTDB lineage: Bacteria > Pseudomonadota > Gammaproteobacteria > Burkholderiales > Thiobacillaceae > JANWZL01. The sequence goes on along the minus strand of JBKBRS010000095.1, from coordinate 5,169 downwards.
GCATGGGCGAGGCCTTCCGCATCGCCCGCGAGGAGATGGCCACCGAGACCGAGCGCATCCGCATGCTGCGCGACCGTCTGCTCAAGGGCATCATGGACATCGAGGCGGTCCACGTCAACGGCGACCTGGAGCGCCGCGTGGCCGGCAATCTCAACGTGAGCTTCAGTTACGTCGAAGGCGAGTCGTTGATCATGGCCATCAAGGACTTGGCGGTGTCCAGCGGCTCGGCCTGCACCTCCGCCAGCCTGGAGCCGTCCTATGTGCTCAAGGCCCTGGGCCGCAACGACGAGCTGGCGCATAGCTCCATCCGCTTTTCCATCGGCCGCTTCACCACCGAGGCGGAGATCGACTACGCCGTCAAGCTGCTGCATGAGAAGATCGGCAAGCTGCGCGACATGTCCCCGCTTTGGGAGATGTACAAGGAAGGCATCGACTTGAACACCGTGCAATGGGCGGCGCATTGAGGTGACGCCGCCGCCACAACCGAATCATCGAAGGAGTGCGTACATGTCTTACAGTGAGAAGGTCCTGGACCACTACGAAAACCCGCGCAACGTCGGCTCGTTCGACAAGTCCGAGCCTGGCGTGGGCACCGGCATGGTCGGCGCGCCCGCTTGCGGCGACGTGATGAAGCTGCAGATCAAGGTGAACGAAGCCGGCATCATCGAAGACGCACGCTTCAAGACCTATGGCTGCGGCTCGGCCATCGCCTCGTCCTCGCTCGTGACCGAGTGGGTGAAGGGCAAGACCCTGGATGAGGCCATGGCGATCAAGAACACCCAGATCGCCGAGGAGCTGGCCCTGCCGCCGGTCAAGATCCACTGTTCCATTCTGGCCGAGGACGCGATCAAGGCCGCTGTGGCCGACTACAAGAAAAAGCACGGCCTGGGCGGCGAAGAGTACACGGCCTGCAATCCCCCGACGAAGGAGGCTTGAGATGGGCGCCGATACCTGTGCTGCGCCGGAAGGCGTCGAGATCAAGGATCTGAGCCTGGATGCCGCGGGCCTGGCGGGGGCGCGTATCACCCTGTCGGAGCGCGCCGCCAGCCACGTCAAGAACTTCCTCGCCAAGCGGGGGAAGGGCCTGGGCATCAAGCTGGGGGTGCGTACCTCCGGCTGTTCGGGGCTTGCCTACAAGCTGGAGTTCGCCGACGTGGAGGACCCGCACGACGTGAAGTTCGTCTGTCATGGGGTCAACGTCTATGTCGATCCCAAGAGCCTGGCCTATCTGAACGGGACCGAGCTCGATTACGTGCGCGAGGGTCTGAACGAGGGCTTCAAGTTCAACAACCCGAACGTCAAGTCGCAATGCGGCTGCGGCGAGAGCTTCAATGTGTGAACGAGGCGGGGATGGGTTGCCAACGCCAATGTCTGCCGGTGAACTGCGGCAGGCGCGGTGATGGCCGCGACATTCTGCTGACAGACACGCACTCGCGACTGTCGTCGCGCCGACCCGTCCCCTGAGCCCGCAATGCTGGATTTCAATCGCAACCATTTCGAACTGTTCGGCCTGCGGCCGGCCTTTCGCCTCAGCCGCAGTGAGATCGACCGCGCCTATCGGGACATCCAAGCGCAGATCCACCCCGACCGTTTCGTTCATGCCGGCGAGGCGGAGCAGCGCCTGGCCATGCAGTGGACCACACGGGTGAACGAGGCCTATGCCACCCTGCGCGAGCCGTTCGAGCGCGCGCGCTACCTGCTGGAGCTCAATGGCGTGCAGGCGATGGATGCGCGCAACACGGCCATGCCGGCAGACTTCCTCATGCAGCAGATGGCGTGGCGCGAGCAGCTGGAGGCGGCCAAGGCCGAGGGCGACCTAAACGCCCTACGGCGGCTCGAGCAGGCGGTGCGCCGGGAGGCCGAGGCACACGAGCGCGAACTGGCCGAGCTCATCGACGAGCGGCACGACTACGGCCTGGCCGCCGAGAGCCTGCGCAAATACCGCTTTCTCGACAAACTGCTCGCCGACATCGAGGCGACCTATGACGAGATCGATGGGTGAATTCCGTTGCGAGACAGAGGCGGTGAAAGATCGATAAAACGGCTGGCGGCTTCCTCTCTCTCAACTTCTTTTCTCACCGCTTTCCCTCACACCTCTAGCGATGGCCTTATTACAGATCGCCGAACCCGGTCAGTCCACCGCGCCGCACGAGCACCGGCTGGCGGTGGGGATAGACCTCGGCACCACCAACTCACTGGTCGCCACGGTGCGCAATGGGATGGCCGTCGTGCTCAACGACGAGCATGGACGCTCGCTGTTGCCCTCGGTGGTGCGCTATCGTCCCGACGGCAGTGTCCAGGTGGGTTACGAGGCCCAGGCGCAGGCGAGTCTCGACCCCCACAACACCATCATCTCGGCGAAACGCTTCATGGGGCGGGGGATCAAGGACCTGCCGGACGCGGCCACGTTGCCTTACCACTTCGTCGATGCCCCGGGCATGGTGCAGATCAAGACGGCCGCCGGGGTGAAGAGCCCGGTCGAGGTCTCCGCCGAGATCCTCAAGGTCCTCAAGCGACGGGCCGAAGCGGCCCTGGGCGGCGAGCTGATCGGCGCGGTCATCACCGTGCCGGCCTATTTCGACGATGCTCAGCGCCAGGCGACCAAGGACGCTGCCCGGCTGGCGGGGCTCAACGTCCTGCGCCTGCTCAACGAGCCGACCGCAGCCGCCATCGCCTATGGCTTGGACAATGCCGCCGAGGGGATCTATGCGGTGTACGACCTGGGCGGCGGCACCTTCGACATCTCCATCCTGCGGCTCACGCGCGGGGTGTTCGAGGTGATGGCCACCAATGGCGACTCGGCCTTGGGTGGGGACGACTTCGACCGGCGCATTTATTGTTGGATCCTCGAGCAGGCAGGGCTGCATGCCGTCACTGACCACGACAAGGCCCTGTTGCTCGCCAAGGCGCGCGAGGCCAAGGAGATCCTGAGCGAGCAGCCGTCGGTGCGCATCACCGCGGTGTTGAGCAGCGGCGAGCTCATCGATCTGACGCTCACCGAGGACGCCTTCAACGACCTGACCGAAAGCCTGGTCGCCAAGACCCTGCTGCCTTGTCGCAAGGCACTGCGCGACGCCGGGCTCAAACCGGCCGACGTCAAGGGCGTGGTGATGGTGGGCGGTTCCACCCGTATCCCGCGCATCCAGGCGGCGGTGGGCGAGTTCTTCGAGCAGACGCCGCTCAACAACCTCGATCCGGACAAGGTGGTGGCCCTGGGGGCGGCCATGCAGGCCAACGTGCTGGCCGGCAACAAGGGACAAGACGACTGGCTGCTGCTCGACGTGGTGCCGCTGTCGCTCGGTATCGAGACCATGGGGGGGCTGGTGGAAAAGATCATCCCGCGCAACGCCACCATCCCGCTCGCCCGCGCGCAGGAGTTCACCACCTACAAGGACGGCCAGACGGCGATGATGATCCATGTGGTGCAGGGAGAGCGCGAGCGGGTGGCCGACTGTCGCTCCCTCGCCCGCTTCGAGTTACGCGGCATCCCGCCCATGGTGGCGGGCGCGGCGCGGGTGCGGGTGACCTTCCAGGTCGATGCCGATGGGCTGCTTTCGGTCTCTGCACGCGAGTTGAGCACCGGCGTGGAGGCCCACATCGAGGTCAAGCCCTCCTATGGACTCACCGACGAAGCGATCGCCCGCATGCTGCAGGACGCCTATGTGCACGCCAGCGAGGACATGGCGGTGCGCAACCTGGCCGAGGCCCGTGTGGACGCTCAGCGCCTGGTCGAGGCCACGCGCAGTGCGCTGGCCGCTGACGGTGAGGCCCTGCTCACGGCCGAGGAGCGGGCGGCGATCGAATCCCTCATCGCGACCCTGGAACAGGCCCTGGCCGGCGACGACCTCAAGGCGATCAAACAGGCCGCCGACGCGCTCAATCAGGGCACGGTCGAATTCGCCGCCCGCCGCATGGATGCCAGTGTGAGAAGGGCCCTGACCGGTCACCGGCTGGAGGAAATCGATGTCTGAACGTTTCGATCCCAACGTCATCGCCCCGCTGCGCCAACGCCTGGATGAGCATCCCATCTATGGCGCGGTGCGGACCCTGGACGATCTGCGTGTCTTCATGGCGCACCACGTCTACTCGGTCTGGGACTTCATGTCCCTGATCAAGTACTTGCAGCATGCGGTGGCGCCCGCACGTTGGCCCTGGACGCCGGGGGCGGACCCCAGCGTGCAGCGCTTCATCAACGAGCTCAACCTGGAAGAGGAGACCGACGCGGCCGCGCCGGGGCAACCGGGCGAGTTCGCCAGCCATTTCCAGCTCTATTTGGGGGCCATGCGCGAGGTCGGGGCCGATGCAGATCGCCCCGCCCGCTTCGTCGAGATCGTCCGCGACCAGGGGCTCGCCGCTGCCCTCGACGCCGGCCTGGCGCCCGAACCTGCGCGCGTCTTCACACGCGTGACCTTCGGTTTCATCGACAGCGGCAAGCCCCACATCGTCGCCGCCGCCTTGGCGCTGGGGCGAGAGCACGTGATCCCCAACATGTTCCGCGCCTTCCTCGCGCGCATGGCGGTGAGCGAGCGCGAGGCGCCGACCTTCCATTACTACCTCAAGCGCCACATCCACCTCGACGAGGACTTTCACGCCCCGCTTTCCATCCGCTTGCTGGAGCGGTTATGCGCGGGGGATACGGCGCGCATCCGCGAAGCCGAGGCCGCCGCCGTCGCCGCCATCGAGGCGCGCATCCGCTTCTGGGACGGCGTGCTCGCCGCCTTGCCCAGCCAAAACAGCAAACAACCCGCGACCACGGAATATGCCCCAGCTGATCGTTTTGCCGCATGAGGAGTACTGCCCCGAGGGCGCCGTGCTGGAGGCCCAGAAGGGGGTCTCCATCTGCGACACCCTGCTCGACAACGGTATCGAGATCGAGCACGCCTGTGAGAAGTCCTGCGCCTGCACGACCTGCCACGTGATCCTGCGCGAGGGCTACGAGAGCCTGTCCGAACCCACCGAGGCCGAGGAGGACCTGCTCGACAAGGCCTGGGGCCTGGAGCTCACCTCTCGCCTGTCCTGCCAGGCCCTGATCGGTGACCAGGACCTCGTCGTCGAGATCCCCAAATACTCCATCAACATGGTCAAGGAGGGACATTGAACCTAAAAACCGCAGTTGACCGCTCTGACCGTTTTGTAACAGATCGATGATGCGAGAGATTTTTGCCTCCG
>JBKBRS010000094.1:0-7979 GCA_046292095.1 Thiobacillaceae bacterium | reverse complement strand
GCGCTCTCCGGGCTCGGCCCGCTCCCTGCGCTAGCGGAAGGCGCGAGACGCCTGGCCGCCGAGCTCACCGCCCTCTGCTTCCAGGATCACGAGGCCGCGCTGGGACTGGCGCGGCTTCTGCCCATGCCCGGCCATGCCGTGCGTCACAGTCTGCACTGCGCCCTGGTCGCCCTGACGATCGGCGAGGCCCTGGGCTGGCCGGAGCCCCGAATCCATTCCCTGGCAGGGGCGGCGCTGACCATGAATTTGGCAGACATGCCGCTGCACGAGCAGCTCGCCCTTGGCGGTGCGGGGCCGAGCGAGGCCCAGCGCGCGCGCCTGCTGCGACACCCGGTCGCCGCTGTCGAGCGGCTCGTCGCCGCCGGCGTGGACGACCGGGAATGGCTCGCCGCCGTACTGGCCCACCATGAACACCTGGACGGCAGCGGCTACCCGGCGCGACTGGCGGGCGAGGCCATCCCAGCGGCGGCGCGCATCCTGCGGGTGGCCGACGTCTATTGTGCCAAGGTGGGCCGCCGCTACTACCGCCCCGCGCGCACGCCGGAGCTCGCCTTCCGCGGCCTGTTCGGCGCCGAGCGCCAGCGGCTGGACATGCAGCTCGCCGCGCATCTGCTGCGCCGGCTGGGCCTGTATCCGCCCGGCACCCTGGTGCGCTTGTCCAACCGCGAGACGGCGGTGGTCACGCGCCATCCCGGCCGGCAAAAGGCCCTGCGCCAGGTGGTAAGCTTTCTCGACTATCGGGGCCGCGTGCAGGAACGGCCCAAGCTGCGCGACCTGCACCGGCACCCCATCCTCGGTCCGGCTGAGCCAGACCCCGGCTGGCCGGCGATCGATTGGGCCCAATTATGGGGTTATTGAATCGCTCAACGAACCTTTTCCAGCAGGCGCTCGATCGTATGGGCGGCTGCCATCAGCCCGAAGGTGGCGGTGACACAGACCGACGAGCCGTAACCGGCGCAGTTGAGTCCGTGCAGGCGTCCGTCGTCGGGCCGCTCGTAACAGGCGCCCCCGTCGGCCCGCGGTCGGCTCAGGGGTTCGGTCGAGAAGACGCAGGGGATGCCGAAACGCCGGCCGGGCTCACGCGGGTAACCGTGCCAGCGGCGCAGATTGGCGCGCAGCCTGGCCAGCAGGGGATCGTGAGCGGTCTGCGCCAGATCGGCGATGCGCACGCGGGTCGGGTCGCGCCGGCCGCCGGCGCCGCCCACGCAGATCAAGGGCAGGTGCCGTTGCCGGCAATGTACCACCAGGGCGGTCTTGGCGCGGCCCGCGTCGATGGCGTCCACCACGGCGTCGAAATCGACGTCGAGGAGCCGGGCCACGTTGTCCGCATCGAGGAATTCCTCGACCCCGCGCACCTCACAGCCGGGGTGGATCGCGCGGATGCGCCCGGCCATGGCCTGCACCTTGGCCATGCCCAGGGTGCCCTCCAAGGCATGGACCTGGCGGTTGATGTTGGACTCGGCCACGTGGTCGGGGTCGATCAGGGTGAGATGGCCCACACCGCTGCGGGCCAGGGCCTCGGCCGTCCAGGAACCGACGCCGCCGACCCCGACAACACAGACGCGCGCGCGCTGCAGGCGCTCGAGGCTGCCGGCGCCATAGAGCCGCCGCACCCCGCCGAAGCGGCGCTCGCGGTCGAAGGAGGGCTGACCGGGGAAGAGGTCACTCATCGCGTGGGGTCATGGCTGTGCCTGGATATGGTGCACGGGCCGGCGATCTTCGTCCAGCAGCCCAGCGTTGAGCGGTCACGGCGTTCCCCAGTCGTCACTGTCCGTTGTTACGCCGGACCCATCGTCCCCTGTACCCGACCGAGCCTATGGCCCCATCCAGCCACCACCCGGCATCGCAGCCCCCTTTCCCCTCAGAGCGACCGCCCGCATGAATCCTCTCCCCTATGTCCTTGATGCCACCCGCGACAACTTCGATGCCCTGGTCTTGGGAAATTCCGCCCGTGGCCTGGTGCTGGTCCACTACTGGACACCCCGGGCGGGCCCCTGCATGCGCCTCATGCCGCGGCTTAAACGGCTGGCTGAACACTATGGCGGGCGCTTCCTGTTGGTGCTGGCGAATACCGACGAATTGGGAGAGCTTGCCCGCCGCCAGGGGGTCACCAGCGTGCCGACGGTCAAGTTCTATCTGTACGGCGAGGCGGTGCACACCATCCATGGGGCGGAACCCGACAGCACCTTCGATGAGGCCCTCGCCCGCTTCATCGTGCGCCCCGAGGATCGTCTGCGCGGTGAGGCGCTCAAGGCGCACCAGGCCGGCCGCACGCGCGAGGCCATCGAGCTGCTGGCACGCGCCGCCGTGGAGCGCCCCGACGACCTCGCCATCGCCGTCGATCTGGCCAAGCTCCTGACCCTCGACGGCGAGCCCGAGCGGGCCTTGGCGCTGCTCGCCAGCCTGCCGCGCGCGGCCCGGCAAGACGCCCGGGTGGCACCCTTACTCGCCCATCTGGAGCTGCTCGACAGCGCCCGCAACGGTCCTGCCGACGCCGCGGCGCGCCTGGCCGCGGACCCCGACGATGCCGAGGCGCGCCTCACCCTGGCTGCGCACGATCTGGTGGAGGATCGGCTGGAGGCCGCTCTCGAGGGCCTGCTCGCCCTCACCCGGCGGGCGCCGCACTACCGAGACGACATCGGCCGGCGCGCGCTCATCGCCCTGTTCGACATGCTCGGACCCGAACATGCGCTCACCCGCAGCTACCGCGCACGCTTGGCCTACGGGGCGTGAAAACGGCATCGGCGCGGGCGACAAGGTCAACGGTCGCAGACCGGACAGCCTCGCCGGGCCGCAGCGGGCCAGTGTCGCCGAGGTTGGCGATGGATTAGCATGAAAGTTGGCGCAGCCAACTCACGATGCTCCCCTCCCCATCCCTCACCCCCGACCCCTCCCCCCGAGGGGGAGGGGAGGCTCGACCCGCCTCTCTCCCTCAGGGAGAGAGGCCGGGAGAGAGGGCCGGAGGGGATGGGGGTGAGGGAACGGCCATGGCCGCTTTCAGTCTCTGGGGTGGCAGCGGCCATGGCCGTTAGCACAACAGGCCGACTGCCACGGGCTGGGCAGCCATTGTTCGAAGCTGCATTGAGCCAGACACACCCGTCCCCCGTCAGGCGTGATACAACCAAGCTGTCAGCGCGGCGCTAGCCGCGACACATCGCGGCATTTACCTGTAAAGGGCGCCACTGACGTCGGTCGTATCGTGCGAGGATCGACCCGTAAAGGTCATGCGTTTCGGATCGAGAAGCGAGGCGCAAACCCTGCGACGGCACTCCCACCCTGTGCCTGTTGCTCGATCGGAGCGCGCGCCAGTTTTCGCGATGCTTTCTTGCGTCTGCCGGCCTCAACCGGGCATCGGCAATACCCGTGTCTGCCGTTAGAATCCACCGAGATCATACCCAACCATGCCCCAGCACAGCCAACCGCCCACCTCCCAGTTGCGCGAGGCGGACGGCCGTTCAGCCTCCCAGCGCGTGAGCTTGCGCAGCATCCTCATCCGCGCCAAGCGTCCGCTCCTCATTCTCGGCCATACCACGGTCCTCCTGGCGCTACTCGCCTGGCAATACGGCGTGGCACGCAGCGACCTGGTGGAGGGCCTACGCGCCGAAGCAAAGCTCATCGCGCGGCAGCTGGCCCCGGCGCTTGGCCAAGGCGACACATTGGCGGCCGCTGCCGTATTGCAGCAGTTGGAACAGCTCCCCTTCGTCATCGCTGCCGCCGTGTACAGCGCCAAAGGTAGAGCGCTGGCGCACTACCAGCGTGCCGGTGGGGATATCCCGCCGCCTCTGCCGACCGGACAAACACTGGCCCATGCCCACGACGGCATCACCCTCGAGCTGCCACTCGCAGACGGCCGCGGTTGGCTGCTGGTCAAGGCCAGCCTGCGGCCAGTCTACGACCGCGTCGTCTGGTTCGCCCTGGCCGCCAGCCTGATCATGACGGCCTCCTTCGCCCTGACCTGGCTGCTCTCGTCCGGGCGGCGCCGGCGTCTATACCGGCTGGAACAGGGCCTTCGCCATCTGGCCTATCACGATGCCCTCACCGGACTGCCCAACCGCGTCTCGTTCCGCCGCCACCTGAAGCGCGCGCTGGCGAACGCCGCCGGCGAGGGCGGCAGCGTGGCGGTGTTGCTCGTCGATCTGGACAACTTCAGAATCATCAACGACACCCTGGGGCACGAGGTCGGCGACCGCCTGCTGCGCCAGGTGGGCCGGCGGCTCGTCCGTCTGGCTGGGCGTGGTGCGCGTCTAGGCCGCCTGGGGGGCGACGAGTTTGGCATCGTGGTCGCCAACGCCGACCGCGAAGCGGCCGCAGGGCTGGCCGAACACACCCTGCAGGCGCTCACCCGCCCGCTGCCGCTGAAGGATCAGCCGGTGTACCTCGGCGCCAGCATTGGCATCGCCCTTTATCCCGACGACGGGGCGGATGCCAGCACGCTGCTGAAACGGGCGGATGCCGCCATGCACCAGGTCAAGGAAAACGGCAGGAACGGCTTTCAGTTCTTCTCGGCCGATCTGCAGCTCAAGGCGCTGCAGCACTTCACCTTCGAGATGAGCCTGCGCCGCGCCCTGGAGCGGGGTGAGCTGGCGCTCTACTACCAGCCTCAGGTCGAGGTGCAGACGCGCCGGATCGTCGGGGTCGAGGCCCTGCTGCGCTGGAAATCGGCCGAGTTCGGCACCTTCGCCTCGGGTGACTTCATCGCCATCGCCGAGCAGTCGGGGCTGATCAACCAGCTCGGCGCCTGGGCCATCGAGACGGCCTGCCGCCAGGCCCGTGCCTGGGCAGACGCAGGGCTCGACGGCCTGACGGTCTCGGTCAATCTGTCGGTGCGCCAACTGCACACCTGCGACGTCGTCCGACTGGTGCGCCAGACCCTGGAGAAGACCGGATTGGATCCCAGTCTGCTGGAACTGGAGATCACCGAGACCGTGCTGATGAAGCACGACGCCGAGGTGATGGACAAGCTCAAGGCCCTGACGGAACTCGGCGTGCGGCTCGCCATCGACGATTTCGGCACCGGCTACTCCTCGCTCGCCTACCTGCGCCGCCTGCCGGTGCACCGACTGAAGATCGACAAGAGCTTCGTGCGCGACAGCCATTTCACCCCGGACGACGCCGCCATCGCCGCCGCCATCATCGCCATGGCGCGCAAGCTGGGCATCGAGGTCACCGCCGAGGGGGTGGAGAACGAGACGCAGCTCAACCTGCTCAAGCAGGCAGGCTGTCATCTGGTGCAGGGCTATTATTTCGGCTCGCCCCTGCCGGCGGAGGAACTGGAGACGCTGATCCGCCGCTTGCGTGGCGGGCGCGAGGCCCGTCACTAGCCGCCGCTTAGGCCGTCAGGGGGTCTGCAACCATTCCAGCGCGACGCCGGGATCATCGAACACCCTGATATCGGCATCGACGAACAGGCGGTTGAGCCAGGCGATCCAGACCAGCCACTGGTCGGTGGTGACCACCGCGATCTTGCGGAAGTCGTAGCGGTGTTCACGCGAAAAGCGGATCTCCTCCCAGGCCACGTCCAGGGTGTAGCTCAACATGTCGCGCAGATCCAGCAGCAGATTGACGCCGCCCTGGAATTCCAAGGTATAGAGGACGTGCTGCTCGAAATCGCGATAATCGGCCAGGGTGAATTCCCCCAGCACGGAAACGCTGACCAGGTTGCCCTGGGTTGAGATGCTGATCATGTCGTCTTCTCCACGCGCGCGTTGAGGATGGCCGCCCAGACGCCCGCCGCGACCGTCAGCGTGATACCCGCCCAGGCCGTCGCCGGGATCGCCTCCTTCCAGATTAATACATCCAACAGGCTGCCGAAGACCACCGTGCTGAAGGAGAAGGCCGCCACCACGGCGGTCTGCCCCTTGCGATAGGCCCGCGTCATGGCCAACTGCCCCAGGGTAGCGGTGAGCCCCAGCAGGAGCAGCAGGTCGGCATGCGGCAGGACCTCCGGCTGCCAGCCGCGGAGGCTGGCAAGCAACGCCCCGCCCAGGCTGGAGACCGCGGCGAACCAGAACACCGTGCGCCACTCCGGCTCGTCGAGTCGCCCCAGGGCGCGCACGTGCACATAGGCCAGCCCAGCGAGGAAGCCCGAGGTCAAGCCGATCAGGCCGGCGACGAGGTCACCCTCCGCCTCCCAGGGGCGCAACAGCAGGGTCACGCCGGCGAAGCCGAGGATCACCGCGGCATACTGGGCTGGACGCATGCGCTCCCCGAGGGTGTAGGGCAGCAAAAGGGTCAGGAACAGGGGCGAGGTGTAGTTGAGGGTGATGGCCACCGACATCGGCAGCAGGGTCAGGCTGTAAAAATAGGTGGCAAGGGCCGCGAAACCGACCACACCCCGGCGCAGGTGCAGCGCGAGATGCGGCCCGCAGACCCCACGCAGGCCGTTGAGACCGCCCTGCGCCGCCAGGCCGCCCAACACCAGCAGCAGGCCAAAGGCCGAGCGGTAGAACACCAGCTCCTGGCTGGAGAACCATTGCGCCGCGAGCTTCACCCATACCCCCATGAGGGCGAAGCTCAGGCCGGCGACCAGCATCCATGCGGAGGCCATCGGGGTGAGGCTCAGCCCTCGGGGGTGTCGGTCGGTGCGAACTCGGGGGCCGTGAGCGCGCGCGGCACGTGCTCCACCAGGGCGGGACTGGCCATCTCGCGGCCGGTTGGCGTCGCCTGCAGGGCCTCGAAACGGCGGGCGGTGACCAGCACACGGCTCTCCAGGGTGCCGGTGGCGCGGTTATAGGCCTCGACGGCCTGACCGAGGCTGCGCCCCACCGCCGACCAGTGCTCGGCCAGTTTCGCCAGGCGCTCATAGAGCTGGCTACCCAGTTCGCTGATGGCGCGTGCGTTTTCGGCCAGGGCGGCCTCGCGCCAGCCGTGATGAACGGCCTTGAGCAGGGCGATCAGGGTTGTGGGGGTGGCAAGGATCACCTTGTGCTCGCTGGCGTATTCGATGAGCTGCGGGTCCTGGGCGAGCGCCGCGCTGAAGAAGGCCTCGCCCGGCAGGAACAGGACCACGAACTCCGGCGCCGGCTTGAACTGCTCCCAGTAGGCGCGGGCGCCGAGCGCCTGCACATGCTCGCGCACATGCCGTGCGTAGCGGGCCAGATGGTGCTGGCGCTGCGCCTCGCCTTCGGCCTCCAGGGCCTCCAGATAGGCGGCCACCGGCGCCTTGGCATCGACGATCACGTGCTTGCCCGCCGGCAGGCGCACCAGCATGTCCGGCCGTTGCCTTCGGCCATCGGCCTCGCCGCTCGTCTGCTCGTAGAAATCGCAATGGGCCTGCATGCCGGCCATCTCGACCACCCGCTTGAGCTGCAGCTCGCCCCAGCGACCGCGCACCTCGGGCCGGCGCAACGCCGCCACCAGCCGCCCGGTCTCGGTCCTCAGCCCCTCCTGCGCGGCCATCAGGGCGCGGATCTGCTCGGTGAGGCCGGCATAGGCGACAGCCCGCGCCTGTTCCAGGGCCTGGGTCTGCTGCCCCAGCCGCTCGAGCGAGTCGGCCAGCGGCTTGACCAGGGCCTCGACCGCCTGGCGCCGCGTCTCCAGCTCGCCGCGCGCCGCCTCCTGCTGGGCGGCCAGGCTCTGGCGGGCCAGGTCCAGAAAGGCCTGGTTGTTGTTGCGCAGCGCCTCGGCGGACAAGGCCTGAAAGGCCTCGGTGAGCTGGCTGCGCGCCGCCTCGATGAGGCGCAGCTTCTCCGCCGTGGCCTCGCGCTCGTGCGCCAGCCGCGTCTCCAAGGCGGCCACCTGCGCCTTGAGCTCGCCGTTTTCATGCAAGCGCCGCTCTAGCGCCGCGTCGCGCGCCGCTAGGGCGGTGCGCGCCTCGGCGAGCGCCGCCTCGCCCTGTTCAACCCGGGTGGCGAGCGCGCCGCGTTGCGCCTGACTGCGCGCACGCTGCCAAAAAAGGAGGATGAGGCCCAGCGCCAGACCGAGCAGGAAGGCGATGACGGTGTCGACGGACATGCGCGCATGATACCGGGCACTTCGGC
>JBKBRS010000093.1:0-8120 GCA_046292095.1 Thiobacillaceae bacterium | reverse complement strand
CCATGCATCTCCACACATGGAAGGGTGGACGCGAGAGAGGAGTGGACAGACTCGCCCTGACGGCTGGCGGCAGCCGCTGGCGGTAGCGTTCCCCCTGGTCGATATTGGGTCGGGGTCAGCAAAGGCTGTACCCAATCACACGCACGAGCGCTGGTTGTCTGTCTTGCTCTTCAATGCTTGGGCCGTGCTCACCGTGGCGGCCTTTGGGCTCGCCTGGCACAACGGTTTGCAGCAGGCGGTGCGTGGGATCGAGCACCACGCCTACCGCCACTTCGCCCAGTTGCGCGATAAGCTGCGGGACAACGAGGCGACCATACATGCCTTCGCCGCGCAACTGGCCAGCGTACCGGATGCCACGCTGCCGCAGATTCGCAGCTTGGCGCGCAGACTGCTCGAACCACATCGCCATATCTACATGCTGGAGCTGGTCCAGCGCGTGCCTCGAGAGGGACTCGAAGCCTTCATGGCGCAGGCCCGCCGCGACTGGCATCCCGGCTTCACCGCCAAGACCTTCGACTATCTCCAGACACGCACCTGGCGGCCGTTGCCCGACAAGGCCGAGTACTACCTGCTGGTGATGCTGGAGCCGGATCTGAGCGGGGCGGCGGCACTCTATGGCCTGGATACCGACTCCGTGCCCTTTTTGCGCTCTACCCTGCGGCATAGCCTGGAATCGGGGCTACCCATCGCCAGCGAACCGTTCCGTCTGGCCGAGGATGCCAGTCTCGCCTATGTGATGTACCGGCCGATCCAGCCCCCACGGCTGGGCCTGGCAACCGTTCGCCGGCGGACCGCCTGGCGCTGCTGGTGGTCAAAGTTGAATCGCTTTTTCCGCAGGGATCGCTCGACCCCAACAACCGCTACCGGCTGTTCTATGACACCAAGGCACAAGTCGGGAAAGAGATCGACTTGATCACCCTGCCGGAGGCCCCGGCCGACTGGCTCTCGACCTTGTTACTGCCCACGCATATCGTGCGCTTCGAGGCGGAAAGCGCGCGCCAGCCGGTGGGTCTGGAGATCAGTCGCCAGATCAGCTTGGCCGACGTCTATAGCGTGACACTGCCGGGGGTCATGCTGTTCTCCTTGCTGAGCCTCGCCCTCATCCTGCTCTACCTGCACGCGCGCCGGCAGGCGCTCGCCGTGCAGCACCGCGCCTTTACCGAGGCCTGCCATCAAGCCCTGCACGATCCGCTCACCGGATTGGGTAACCGCCTGCTGCTGCAGGCCAGGCTGGAGCATGCCTTGAACCAGGCCCAGCGCAGCGGCCGCGGCCTGGCCTTGCTCTATCTGGACCTGGACGGCTTCAAGCAGATCAACGACCGTCATGGGCACGCCGTGGGGGATGAAGTGCTGCGCCTGGCCGCCCAGCGGCTGCGCAACTGTCTGCGTGAGACCGACACTGTGGCCCGTCTCGGGGGTGATGAGTTTGTGGTCATGCTGGAGAGCCCCCAGGACGGCGGGGATATCGAGGCGGTGTGTGACAAACTGGCCGCCTGTCTGGGACAGCCCTATCCCGTCCGGGGACTGACGCTGGCGCTGTCGGTCAGCATTGGGGTCAGCCGCTATCCCGAGCATGCCGACGATCCCGCAGGTTTGTTGCAGTACGCCGATGCCGAGATGTACAGAGCCAAGCGGGCGTTGATCAGAGGATCGTGAGCTCAGGGCTTGCACCCGCCGACGCTGAGGGTCGCGCTGTCCCGGTGATCTCCCGCCACGGCACAACGCGGTCTGAATCAGCGCGCGGCTCAAGCCAGCCGCTCGCCGTGTTCACGGGTGGCGTGAAAGCGGACCTTGGGCCACTTCTCCATGGTGAGGTCCAGGTTGTAACGGTTGCTGGCGAGATAGACCGGGTTGCCGTCGACGTCGAAGGCCAGACGGTGCGCCTGTTCCCGCTCGAACTGGCGGCGAGTGGCCTCGTCGTCGAAGGTGAGCCAGCGCGCGGTGTAGATGTCGGCAGGGGCATACAGGGCCTCGGCCTTGTACTCGGTCGAAAGCCTATGGGCGACGATCTCGAACTGCAGCGCCCCGACCGCCCCGAGCAACAGGTTGCCGCCTGTTACCTGTTCGAACACCTGGATCGCTCCCTCCTCGCCCAGCTCTTTGAGGCCCTGTCTTAGCTGCTTGGATTTGAGCGGGTCGCGCGGGCGCACGCTGCGGAACTGCTCCGGGGCGAAGTAGGGGATGCCCTTGAACTGCAGCGCCTCGCCTTCGGTCAGGGTGTCGCCGATCTGCAGCTGCCCGTGGTTGTGGATGCCGATGATGTCGCCGGCCACCGCCGTGTCCATCTTTAGGCGCTCGTTGGCCATGAAGGTCAGGGCCTGGCCGATCTTCATCTCGCGATCAAGCCGCAGGTGCTGCACCTTCATGCCCGGCGTGTAACGTCCCGAACACACGCGCAGAAAGGCGATGCGGTCGCGGTGCTTGGGGTCCATGTTGGCCTGGATCTTGAAGACGAAGCCGCTGAAGGCCGCCTCTGCCGGTTCCACCCGCCGCGCCCCGCCATCGCGCGGCTGAGGCGGCGGCGCCCATTCCACCAGGGCCTGCAGGACCTCGCGCACGCCGAAGTTGTTGATGGCCGAGCCGAAGAACACCGGCGTCTGCGACCCGGCGAGGAAGGCGGTGATGTCGAAGGGGTGGCTGGCCGCCTTGATGAGCGCCACGTCCTCGCGCAGCGGCCCGATCTCCATCGGGAAGCGGGCATCGAGCGTGGGGTTGGCGAGCCCCTCGATGCGCTCCACCTCGGTGGTTGCGCGCGCCTCGCCTGGGGTGAAGAGCAGGGTGTGGTCATGCAGCAGGTGATACACCCCGCGGAAGCTCTTGGCGCGGCCGATCGGCCAGGTCACGGGGGCGCAGTCGATGCCCAGGATCGCCTCGATCTCTTCGATCAGCGCCACGGGCGGGCGCACCTCGCGGTCGAGCTTGTTGACGAAGGTGATGATGGGGGTGTTGCGCAGCCGACAGACCTCCAACAGCTTGACCGTCTGCGCCTCGACGCCCTTGGCCGCGTCGATCACCATCACCGCGCAGTCCACCGCAGTGAGTACGCGGTAGGTGTCCTCGGAGAAGTCCTGGTGACCGGGGGTGTCGAGCAGGTTGATGACGTGGCCGGCATACTCGAACTGCATGACCGAGCTGGTGACCGAGATGCCGCGCTGCTTTTCCACCTCCATCCAGTCCGAGGTGGCGTGGCGGCTGGATTTGCGCGCCTTGACCGTGCCGGCCATCTGGATCGCACCGCCGAAGAGCAGCAGCTTCTCCGTCAGAGTCGTCTTGCCCGCGTCCGGGTGGGAGATGATGGCGAAGGTGCGCCGGCGCTGCACTTCGCGCAGGAGATCGGCAGGATAGGGGACGTGCATGGGCAATGGAGGCCAGCGTTGCAGTGGAAAACCTGCCATTCTACCCACAGGCCAGGGCCATGGGTGAGATCGATCAGACCTTCTTGCCTTCCTCGTACAGCGAGGGGGTGACCCGTGCCCGTGCCAGGAACTCGCGCAGGTATTTCACGTCCTGTCGCCCGAGGACGTTGCTGTGGTGGGGGTGATGCAGGAAGCCCTCATGGCCGTTGAGCACGACGCGAAACCTCGCCCCATGCGCCGGTTCGATCTCCGCCCCCAGGTGGTTGAGCAACGACTCCACCTCGCGCCAGTGGATGTTGCCGCTCACTGGGTCCTGGAAGATGGTGCGCAGCAGGTTTTCGTGTTTGTGGCTCATGAGGTAGGCGCGTAAATCGATCGTTTGTTCATTTTAAACCAGCCACAAGGCGCATCCTGCCTGTCTTGTGCCGCAGCCTCGATCCGAGCTGTTGCTCCAGGGTGGCCGAATGCGGCGCCGTGCCGGCGGGTCGAGCCGGGCATCCCGCGCCGTGTGCGGGGCTCCCATCAGGCCTTGAGGGTGGGGAGGTTCGAGGGCTGGAAGCGCGGTAGGGATGTACCCGTGCGGCTTGCCGCCTCGACTGGTGCGCCGACCTGAGGGTGGGTTTACGGACGTAGGTCCCAAACCCCCCGCAGATGGGCCCTCCGGCTTGACCGCGCGGCCGCCAGACGTTAGTGTTTTAGCCTTTTCTGCATTCGATTTGCCCTAGCACCATGGCCGAGACCGAGATGACCGGTGCCGAGATCGTTGTGCGCTGCCTGCAGGCGGAGGGTGTGGCCTACGTCTTCGGCTATCCCGGCGGGGCGGTGCTCAACATCTACGACGAGATCTACAAGCAGGATCGGTTCAAGCACGTCCTGGTGCGGCACGAGCAGGCCGCCGTACACGCCGCCGATGCCTATGCCCGCGCCACCGGACGGGTGGGCGTGGCCCTGGTCACCTCGGGCCCCGGGGCGACAAACGCCATCACCGGGATCGCCACCGCCTATATGGATTCGATCCCGCTGGTGGTATTGACCGGTCAGGTGCCGACCGCCGCCATCGGTATGGATGCCTTCCAGGAGGTGGACACGGTGGGCATCAGCCGCCCCTGCGTGAAGCACAACTTCCTGGTCAAGGACGTGCGCGAGCTGGCCAGCACCCTCAAAAAGGCCTTCTACATTGCCGCGACCGGCCGGCCCGGCCCGGTGGTGGTGGACATCCCCAAGGACGTGACCCAACAGTCCTGCCCCTTCGAGTACCCGGCCGAGATCCGGCTGCGCTCCTACAACCCGACCTACAAGGGGCATGCGGGGCAGATCCGGCGTGCGGTGCAGATGCTGCTGGAGGCCAAGCGGCCGATGATCTACACCGGCGGCGGCGTCATTCTCGGCGACGCGGCCGCGCAGGTGACGGAGCTCACACGCCTGCTCGGTTTTCCGGTCACCAACACGCTCATGGGTCTGGGCGGTTATCCCGCGCCCGACCCCCTGTTCCTCGGCATGCTGGGCATGCACGGCACCTTCGAGGCCAACATGGCGATGCAGCACTGCGACGTGCTACTGGCCGTGGGGGCGCGCTTCGACGACCGGGTGATCGGCAACCCCAAGCACTTCGCCAAGGAGGCGCGCCGCATCATCCACATCGACGTCGATCCGTCCTCCATATCGAAGCGGGTGAAGGTGGACGTGCCCATCGTCGGAGACGTGGCGCAGGTGCTCGACGAGATCATCCGTCTGCTCAAGTCGGGCGCCGAGCGGCCGGATCAGGCGGCGCTCAAGGCTTGGTGGGCGCAGATCGAGCTGTGGCGCTCGCAGGACTGCCTCAAGTACGAGCGCTCGGAGACGGTGATCAAGCCGCAGTACGTGATCGAGAAGCTCTACGAGGTGACGCAGGGTGATGCCTATGTCACCTCCGACGTGGGTCAGCATCAGATGTGGGCGGCGCAGTATTATCCCTTCAAGAAACCGCGTCGTTGGATCAACTCTGGGGGGCTAGGCACCATGGGGGTGGGGCTGCCCTATGCCATGGGCGTGCAGCTCGCCTTCCCCGATGCGATGGTAGTGTGCGTGACCGGCGAGGGCAGCATCCAGATGAACATCCAGGAACTATCCACCTGCATGCAGGAGCGGTTGCCCATCAAGATCGTGTTGCTCAACAACCGCTACCTAGGCATGGTGCGGCAGTGGCAGGAGTTCTTCTATGAGGAGCGCTACGCCGAGTCCTACATCGATGCGCTGCCGGATTTCGTGAAGCTCGCCGAGGCCTATGGCCACGTCGGCATGACCATCGAGCGGCCGCAGGACGTCGAGCCGGCCCTGCGCGACGCCTTCGGCAAGTACAAGGATCGCCTGGTGTTCATGAACTTCGTCACCGACCCGCGCGAGAACGTCTATCCCATGATCCCCGCGGGCAAGGGCCTGTCCGAGATGATCCTGGTCTGAACGACGGAGACATGTTTTCAGTCCACGGTCTCCCTCTCCCCCGACCCCTCCCCCGCTTGCGGGGGAGGGGCGCGTGTGCCGTGGAGACCAACAGTCTTCTGTCCTCAGTCATCAGTCCTCGGCCATCCGTCTTCTGTCCTCAGTCCTCCGTCCTCTGAAATGCGCCACATCATCTCCCTCCTGATGGAAAATGAATCCGGTGCCCTCTCGCGCGTGGCAGGGCTCTTTTCCGCCCGTGGCTACAACATCGAATCGCTCAGCGTGGCGCCGACCGAAGACCCGACCCTGTCGCGCATGACCATCGTCACGCGGGGCTCGGACGATGTCATCGAGCAGATCACCAAGCAGCTCAACAAGCTGATCGATGTCGTCAAGGTGCAGGACCTGACAGAAGGCGGCCACATCGAGCGCGAGCTGATGCTGGTCAAGGTGCGCGCCTCGGGCGAGCATCGCGAGGAGATGAAGCGCATGTCCGACATCTTCCGCGGCCGCATCATCGATGTCACCGACAAGACCTACACCATCGAACTCACCGGCACGGTGAGCAAGCTCAATGCCTTTCTTGGCGCACTGGATTCCGACGCCATCCTGGAGGTGGTGCGCACCGGCGCCTCAGGCATCGGGCGAGGCGATCGCATCATGCGCGTTTGAGAAGGTGAGGCGTGAGGCGTGAGGCGTGAGGCGTGAGGCGTGGGGTGAGGCGGCATGCATCGCCTCACCCCTCACCCCTCACTGAGAAAGGACTGCCATGAAGGTTTATTACGAAAAAGACGCCGACCTCTCGCTCATCAGGAAGAAAAAGGTGGCCATCATCGGCTATGGCTCGCAGGGCCATGCCCATGCCAACAACCTGAAGGATTCGGGGGTGAAGGTCACGGTGGGGCTGCGCAAGGGCGGGGCCTCCTGGGACAAGGCCAAGAAGGCCGGGCTCAACGTCAAGGAGGTGGCCGCGGCGGTGAAGGAGGCCGACGTGGTGATGATCCTCGTGCCGGACGAGCAACAGCCCGACCTCTACCGCTATGAGATCGAGCCGCATCTGAAAAAGGGCGCGGCGCTCGCCTTCGCCCACGGCTTCAACATCCATTACGGCCAGATCAAGCCGCGCGAGGATGTGGACGTGATCATGATTGCCCCAAAGGGTCCCGGCCACCTGGTGCGCTCGACCTATGTCGAGGGCGGTGGCGTGCCCTCGCTGATCGCCGTTTATCAGGACGTGAGCGGCAAGGCGCGCGACCTCGCCCTGTCCTATGCGGCCGCCAACGGCGGTGCGCGGGCGGGGGTGATCGAGACCAGCTTCCGTGAGGAGACCGAGACCGACCTCTTCGGTGAACAGGCGGTGTTGTGCGGGGGAGCCGTGGAGCTCGTCAAGATGGGCTTCGAGACCCTGGTCGAGGCGGGCTATGCGCCGGAGATGGCCTATTTCGAATGCCTGCACGAGTTGAAGCTGATCGTCGATCTCATGTACGAGGGCGGCATCGCCAACATGAACTACTCCATCTCCAACAACGCGGAATATGGCGAGTACGTCACCGGCCCGAAGGTGATCAACGAGGCGAGCCGTGCGGCCATGCGTGAGGCATTGGCCAACATCCAGAACGGCGAATACGCCAAGCGCTTCATCCTGGAGGGGCGCATGGGTTACCCCGAAATGACCGCCCGCCGGCGCATGATCGCCGAGCATCCGATCGAGGTGGTGGGGGCCAAGCTCAGGGACATGATGCCTTGGATCAAGGCCAAAAAGCTGGTGGATCGCTCGCGCAACTGACCAGGTGAGGGGTGAGGCGTGAAGGGTGAGGCGGCGCAGCCGCCGATCGCCCGCGAGGGGTGGGCGCATGTCGGGTTGACCTTCGTCCTGGCCATGGCGGCCACCTTCTGGTTCGACAGCGTGCTCGCAAGCCTACCGTTCTGGCTCGCCTTTCTCTTCGTCCTGCAGTTCTTCCGCGACCCCCCGCGCACCCCGGTGCAGGGCGCGGGGCTGGTGCTGGCCCCGGCGGATGGGCGTATCGTGTCGGTCGAGCAGACCGAGGACCCCTGGCTCAAGCGCCAGGCGCTCAAGATCAGCGTGTTCATGAACGTCTTCAACGTCCACTCGAACCGCAGTCCGGTCGACGGCGTGGTCAGGGAGCAGTGGTATCACTCGGGCCTGTTCATCAATGCCGTGCTCGACAAGGCCTCGCGCGACAACGAGCGCAACGCCCTGTGGCTCAGGACCGATGAGGGGCAGGACGTCACCTGTGTGCAGGTGGCCGGCCTGGTGGCCCGCCGTATCCTCTCCTACGTGACGCCGGGCGACCGGCTACGGCGGGGGCAGCGCTACGGCTTCAT
>JBKBRS010000092.1:0-8272 GCA_046292095.1 Thiobacillaceae bacterium | reverse complement strand
TGCGCGAGCTGGCTGGTGGCGGACAGGTAGTCCTCGACCTGCAGGATGGCGCGGGCCGGGTCCACCACGCGGAAATAGATCACGGCGTTGACCTTCACCGAGACGTTGTCGCGGGAGATGACGTCCTGGGTGGGTACGTCCAGGACGACGATCCTGAGGTCCACCTTGACCATCTGCTGCACGCCGGGGATCACCAGGATCAGGCCCGGCCCCTTGACCTTCCAGAAGCGGCCGAGCATGAAGATCACGCCGCGCTCGTACTCGCGCAGGATGCGCACCGAGGCGGCGACGAGGAAGATGATGAGGACGATGACGCCAAAGCCGAAGTCGAACATGTTGGTCTCCTGTGTTGGAAGGGTGAAGGGTGAGGCCAAAGAGGCCGAGCCTCGCGGCGCACGCCTCACGCCGCGGCGCTACATCGGTTCCACCTCCAGGGTCAGGCCGTCCACGCGTTTGACGCGCACCCGCTCGCCGGCCTTGAGCGGCCGCGGGCAGCGGATGCGCCAGGTCTCGCCGTGCACGTGTGCCCAGCCCTCGGTCTCGCAGTCGCTGAGCACGGTGGCCTCGGCGCCGACCATCTCCTCGGCGCCGGTCGCGGGCGGACGGCGGCGCGACTTGAGGGCCATGCCCACCACCAGGAAAAGGAAGGCGGCGGTGGTGGCGCTAACGGCGGCGATGATGCCCCAGGGCAGCCCATAGCCGGGGATGTCGGTGTCGATCAGCATGACCGAACCCACCACGAAGGCGATCAGGCCGCCGAGGCCCAGGATGCCGAAGCTGGGGACGAAGACCTCGGCGACCATGAAGGCGATGCCGATGAGGATCAGCGCGAGCCCGGCATAGTCGACCGGCAGCATGTTGAGGGCGAACAGGGCCATCAGCAGGCTGATGGCGCCGATCACGCCGGGTATGCCAAAGCCGGGGTTGGCAAACTCGTAGATCAGCCCGTAGATGCCGATCAGCATCAGGATATAGGCGATGCTGGGGTCGCCGATCACACCAAGCAGCCGACTGCGCCAGTCCGGTTCGAGCGGGGTGGGGGCCACCCCCTTGGTGGCGAGCGTAACCTCTGCCTGCGCGGTCTTGACCGTGCGGCCGTCGAGCTGGGCGAGCAGGTCGGCGATGTCCTCGGCGATCAAGTCGATGACCTTTTCTTTCAGCGCCTGTTCGGCCGACAGGCTCACCGCCTCGCGCACCGCCCGCTCCGCCCATTCGACATTGCGGCCTCTGAGCTCTGCGAGGCTGCGGATGTAGGCGGTGGCGTCGTGTACTTGCTTGCGCGTCAGGGCGTCACCCGAGGGCAGCACGGCGGGCGGCTGGTCGGCCCCGCCCTTGTCGCCTTTCTCGTCTTTCGCCTTGTCTTTTTCCTCCGCGGGTGGCCTGTCCTGGCCGGGTTGCGGCCCGCCGATGCCGATCGCCACCGGCGTGGCCGCCCCCAGGTTGGTGGCCGGGGCCATGGCGGCGATGTGGCTGGCGTAGAGGATATAGGTCCCGGCGCTGGCCGCCCGCGCCCCCTGGGGATAGACGTAGGTGGCCACCGGCACCGGCGAGGCGAGGATGGCCTGGATGATCGCGCGCATGGCGGTGTCCAGGCCCCCCGGGGTGTCGAGCTCGATCACGACGAGCTGCGCCCCGTCCTGTTCGGCATGTTTCAGGCCGCGGATGACGTAGTCGGCGCTGGCCGGCCCGATGGCCCCCTGCACGGTCAGCACGGTGACCGGCCTGGCCAGGGCAAGCCCGGCCCAAAGCAATAAGGCAAGGAGGAATAAGCGACGCGTCATTGCCGGGTTTGCGTGTTTGCATCCATTGTAGTCGGCTTGTGTTCCCGATGCGTGTCTCGGTCGGCCGGCTGCGGTCGGGCCGGGTTCCCGCCGACTGCCGTCTTGTGCTGAAATCCGAGCATGCATCCAGCTCCGAACCCACTCCAGCGTTAAGCGGTCTTGCCGCCATGCCCGTCAGTGTCGCCGATCTCATCGTGGACTATCTCCAGCACCTGGGCGTGGAGGTGGTCTTCGGTATGCCGGGCGCGCACATCCTGCCCGTGTACGATGCCCTCTACCACAGTCCGATCCGCACCGTTCTGGCCAAGCACGAGCAGGGGGCGGCCTTCATGGCGGGGGGCTATGCGCGGGCCACCGGGCGCATCGGCGCCTGCATCGCCACCGCCGGGCCGGGGGCCACCAACCTGGTGACCGGTATTGCCAACGCCTATGCCGACCGCCTGCCGGTGCTGGCGCTCACCGGCGAGACGGCGACCTACATCTTCGGGCGCGGGGGCTTACAGGAGAGCTCGGGCGAGGGCGGCAGCGTCGATCAGGCCGAGCTGTTCCGGCCCATCACCCGCTATCGCCGGGTGGTCGAACGCACCGATTACCTGGAGAGCGTGCTCATCCAGGCCGTTGCCGCCCTGCAGGGGGAACCTCCGGGGCCGGTGCTGCTGGCGTTGCCCTACAATGTGCAGAAGGAGTCAGTCGATAGCGGTCTGCTCGAGCGCATACGCCGCGCGCCGCCCACCGTGCAGCCGGGTCACGCCGCGCCTGCCCAGGCGCTCGCACGCATGCTGCTTCAGGCGCGCCAGCCGGTCATCCTGGCCGGCCATGGCTGTATCCGCGCTGGGGCGCAGGCCGAGCTGGCCGAGCTCTCGGCGCGTCTGCGCATCCCAGTGGCCACCAGCCTGAAGGCCAAGGGGGTGTTTGCCGAGGATGATCCGCTCGCCCTGGGCAGTCTGGGGGTGACCTCCAGCGGCGACGCCTATCGTTTCATCGTCGAGCGCGCCGATCTGCTGCTGATCCTGGGGGCGAGCTTCAGCGAGCGCACCAGCTATGTCTGGGACCCGCAGCTCACCGCCGGCAAGCGCATCGTCCAGGTGGATCGCGATGCGGCGCAGCTTGAGCGGGTCCTGCGCGCCGACCTGGCGATCCATGGCGACATCCGCGCCGTGCTCGCTGACGTCCTGGCGCAACTGCCCCCCGAAGTGGCCACCCAGCGGACGCCAGCGGCCGAGATCGCCGCCACCCGGCAGGCGGTGCGGCGCGACTACGCCCTCTTTCGCGCCGGCTTCGCCAGCGTGCAGTACTTCTTTCAGAGGCTGGCGTGCCATTTCCCAAGCGACGCACTGATCTTCGACGACAACATCATCTTCGCCCAGAACTTCCTCGCGCTGGGCACGGGCAACCGCTATTTCCCCAACACCGGCATCTCCGCCCTGGGGCATGCCATCCCCGCCGCCATCGGCGCGCGGCTGGGGGTGCCTCGCGCCTCGGCCACCTTTGCCATCCTGGGCGACGGCGGCTTTCAGATGTGCGGCATGGAGCTCATGACCGCGGTCAACTACGGCGTGCCGCTGAACGTCGTGGTGTTCAACAACGGCACCCTGGGGCTGGTGCGCAAGAACCAGTTCCAGCACTATGGCGGGCGCACCATCAGTTGCGATTTCGCCAACCCCGATTTCGCGCTGCTCGCGCGCGCCTTCGGCATCGCCCACCGGCGGGTCGAGCGCGAGGCCGACGTCGATGCCGTGTTCGCCGAGATGGACCTCACCGGCGGCATCAACCTGATCGAGATCGTGCTCGCGCGCGACCTCTTTCCCAATTACTCCTCGCGGCGCTGATGCAACGGCCCCGGCACGATTTCACCATCGTCATCCCGGTGGCGGACCGGCCGCGCCAGCTGGGCGAGTGCCTGGACTCGCTGGCGGCGCTGCGCGAGCGCTTCCCCTACGCGGGGGCAGTGTCGGTCCTGCTCGCCGACGACAGTCTTGATGCGGCGGCGAGCGAGCAAAACCGTGCGCTCGCCGAGCAACACAGCCGCGCGGGGCTGCCGGTCGCGCACCTCGACCGTGCTGCCCAGCGGGCCCTGGTGCAGTCGCTGCCGACGCGGCTGCGGCAACGCCTCGCCGACCTGCTCGGTACTGCAGCGAGCAACAGACGCCTGGGCGCCAGCGTCATGCGCAACCTGGCCCTGCTATGGCTTGCACGCGGGCAGATGGACGGACGGCCCCGGCTCGTGTGGTTCATTGACAGTGACGAGCGCTTCGAGGTCGAGACGGCCGGGGGCGGCACCCACCCCCTCGATTATCTGCACACCCTCGACCGCCTCTTCCGCGAGCGGCCCCTCACTGTGCTCACCGGCAAGGTAGTGGGCGACCCCCCGGTCTCGCCGGCCGTGATGGCGCGCACCTTGCTCGACGACGTCCTCGCCTCGCTTGAACGTCTGACCACACGCCCTGCGGCCGCCCCCTGCAGCCTGCACGACGCGCCAATGCTGTCGGCGTCGGGCGCGGCCTATCACGACATGGCCGACCTGTTCGGCTACCCACCGACCAAGCCGGCGCCCTACCATTGCCCACTCACGGGCGCGCACACCCACGCCGATAGCCTGGCCGACTACGTCGCCCGGCTCGACCGTTTCTTCGACGGTGAGCATCCCAGCCGCAGGAGTCTGTATGAACCCGCGCCGCTGACGCTCACCCCGGCGCGCACCGTCTATACCGGCAACTATGTCGTCAGCGACGCTGGATTGGACTGGCCCATCCCCTTCGCCAGCCTAGGGCTGCGCATGGCCGGGCCCGCCTTCGGGCGGCTGCTCAAGGCGGCGCTGGGCGAGGCCTTCGTCACGGCCAGTCTGCCTTTGCAGCACGGCCGAGTGCCAGAGTCCCTGGGCCGCTCCGAGTGCCGGCCGGGGGTGGCGCACTCGGCGCAGGGGGTGGACATCTCGGGCGAGTTCGAGCGCCAGTACTTTGGCGACGTCCTGCTCTTCAGCCTGGAGGCCTTGATCGAGCAAGGCTACCCGCGGCTGACACCGGCAGCAGAGGCCATCAAGGAGACCGTCGTGGCGGTCGAGGCGCGTCTGAACGCCCGCTACGTGCAGCAGCAGGCGGCCGTGGCCGGGCGCATCGGCCGTCTGGACGCCCTGCTCGCTGACCTGCCGCCCACCTGGCAGGCCAACGCAGCGGCGGCCGTGGCCAGGGATGCGCTTGGCCGCTTCGCGCGCGCCCTGCGTCACAACTTCGGCCCGGCGGGCGCCGGCTGGCGCCGGGTCAACGCCGCCGGGCGCCGGCAGGCCTGGGTGGACCGCCTCACGGCGGCACTCACCCGTTACCCGGATGCGCACGCGGCCTGGACCGAGGCCCTGGCGGGCAGATGAACGTCTTCGTGCTCACCGCCGGGCGTAGCGGCTCGACCACCTTCATTGCCGCCTGCCGGCACATCACCAACTACAGCGCCGGGCACGAGACACGCACCCGCCTCATCGGCCCGGCGCGACTGGCCTATCCGGCGCGCCACATCGAGGCCGACAACCGCCTGGTCTGGTATCTGGGCCGTCTCGACGCAGCCTATAGCGGCAACGCCCGCTACGTCCACCTCAAGCGCGAGCGCCTCGCCTGTGCGGCAAGCTTCGCCCGCCGCGCCGAATTCGGCATCATGCGCGCCTGGCGCGAGGGGGTGCTGCTGGGCGGAGATGCCGGGCAGACCGACCTTGACCTCGCTCTGGACTATCTCGATACCGTCGAGGCCAACATCTGCCACTTTCTGCGCGATAAGCCACACGTGATGACCTTTCGCCTTGAGCAGGCGCGGGATGATTTCTGCGCTTTCTGGGAGTGGATCGGCGCCGAGGGCGACCTCGAGGCCGCCCTGGCGGAGTGGCAGCGGCGCTACAACGCCTCGGACGCTCCTTAAGACGGGCAGCGCAACACGGCACAACCGCGCACTGTGGCGGGCCGCTTGAGCGTGAGATCCGGATGCTCGGCGCACCAGCGCGCAACGCAGGCGCGTTCGTCCGGCCGGTCGGCGTCGTCGAGGAAGATCGTGCACCCCGGCGCCAGGCGCGCGCGCAGCAGCGGCAGGGCAGGGTAGCGCGCCAGGGGGGCCAGGCGTCCCGGTGGGCCGTCCACCACCAGGAGCTCGATCGCCTGTTCGGGCAGGCCGCTCATGTCGTACCAATCGTATGCCTCGGCATCGAGGCGATAGCGGCGCAAGGGGGCATCGAGCACGCTGGCCACCCGCGCCAGCCCATAGCGGTCAAGGGCCTCGCGGGTGTAGGCGGCAAAGTCCGGTGCGTGCTCCAGGCTCCAGACCCGGCCGCGGCCCTCTAGCGCGCAGACCCGCGCCAGGATCAGGGTTGAGAGCCCGCTGCCGCACTCGACGATGACCGCGGGCCGCTCCCGGCGCAGGTGTGCGACGAGCAGGGCGAGGAAGTCCGGCGCGGCGCTCCAGTGCCGCACGTAGGGCAAGCCCTGCCTCAGGCCCAAGCCCTCGCCCAGCCGCAAGACGGCCTCCAGCTCGGCCCTGTGGGCCTGCGCCTCAGCGGGACTCATCCACCTCAACGAGCTCGCTGTGACCAAAGCCCTTGCTGTAGTCGAGTACCGAGATCACCCGCGGCACCACCTTGACGAAGGCGATCAGCGCCGGGTCCTCGGGCTCGGGCATCTCCGCCCACTGCGGGAATTTGCGCTTGAGCAGCGACTGCGCCCGCAACCGCTCCTCCGGGTCGGTCACCACCTGGGCGATGCCCCCCAGCGACAGCCCGCGGATCTGATTCCAGTCGGCATAGTCCCGGTCGATGGTGGCGGAGACCTTGTCGCACTGGCGGATGTTGGCGACCTTCTGGCCCTCGGGGTCGCAGGCGAAATAGAGGGTGAGCCCATCGTTGGCATAGGCCACGGTGGTGGCCTGCGGCCAGCCGTCCGGCCGCACGGTGGCCAGCCGCATCACGTTGTGACCGGCCATGAGGTCGAGGATGAACTGGCGGGTAGCAGGGTCCATAGCGTTCTCCCAAGTTGTCTAATCTTTTTGTAGCACGCCCAGGGTCTGGCGGGCGATCAGCGCCTCTTCATCGGTGGGGATCACCCAGGCCGACACACGGCTGCCCGGCAGGCTGATGCGGGGGCCGTGCGCCGCATTGGCGGCCGCATCGAGCTCGAGACCCAGCCAGGCACAGCGTCGGCAGATGGCCTCGCGCACGGGGGCGGCGTGCTCGCCGATGCCGGCGGTGAAGACCAGGGCGTCGAGCCCCTCCAGGCTCATGGCCAGCGACCCGATGGCCTGGGCGACACGATAGACAAAGTGCTCGATCGCCTCGGCGGCATGCGGGTCGTTGCTGGCGAGCAGCACCCGCATGTCCGAGGCGATGCCCGACAGGCCCAGCAGCCCCGAGCGCCGGTGCAGCAGTTCACTCACCGCCTCGGCATTCATCCCCAAGGCACGCTGCAGGTAGAGAGGAATGGCCGGGTCGATGGCGCCGCAGCGCGTGCCCATGGGCAGGCCGTCGAGCGGCGTGAAGCTCATGGTGGTCTCGACGCTGCGGCGCGCCTTGAGGGCACAGAGGCTGGCACCATTGCCCAGGTGGGCGACGATGACGCGGCCGTCAGCCCCTTCGCCCAGATAGGCCGGCAGCCGTTCGGCGATCGCCGCATAGGACAGGCCGTGGAAGCCATAGCGCAGCACGCCGGCCTCGGCCAGCGCCCGCGGCAGGGCAAAGCGCCGAGCCACCGCCGGCAGGGTATGGTGGAAGGCGGTGTCGAAGCAGGCGACCTGCGGCAGCGCCGGCCGCAGCGCCAGCATGGCGCGGATGCCGGCCAGATTGTGCGGTTGGTGGAGCGGATCGATGGGCGTGAGGTCATCGAGGTAGGCGAGCATCTCGGCATCCACCCGGGCAGGCCCTGCATAGCGGCTGCCACCGTGCACCACCCGATGCCCCACCCCGAGCAGGTCCACCCCCGCCAGCTCGGGCCGCAGCCAGGCGAGCAGGGTGTGCAAGGCCTCGGCATGGCTGGCAACCGGTGGGAGGTCGGCGGGTCGCCCTTCCCCGCCCTGGATCAGGCGCAGACGACTCGCGCCGCCAATCTCCTCGATGTTGCCGCGCAGCCGGGCGTGCACCTGCCCAGCCTCGACGTGATAGAGGCCGAACTTGAGGCTGGAGGAGCCGGCGTTGAGCACCAGCAGGGCAGCGGTCACGATCAGGATGATAGGGCAGAGGACTGAGGACAGAGGACGAATAACTGTGCATTTCTTTATCTCAGCAACTTGCGTAGGTCGGCAATCCCTTGCCGACGCTAACTGTCCTCTGTCCTCAGTCACCCGGGCCTCGGGTCAAAATCCTGTCATCCGCATGTGGTAATCTGCAAGGTCGCCCCCCTGCCAGCCGACCGCGTATGCCTTTACCCCAGCGTATCGACGACTTTCTGCCGCAGGCCCGCATCGCCTACTTCTCCATGGAGATCGGGCTGGCCAACGACATCCCCACGTATAGCGGCGGCCTGGGCGTGCTG
>JBKBRS010000091.1:0-8342 GCA_046292095.1 Thiobacillaceae bacterium | reverse complement strand
GCTGCAGAGATTCCTTGTCGTTGATATTGATCGGCGCACGGTCCAGTTTGACTGCGGCAGCGGATGCCGCCGCTGCCAGCGGCAGGCCCAGCAGCACGAGGGACAGCAGGCGGGCAGTCAGGGATTGGTTGAGGCTCATTTGGCGGTCACCCTCTCCGGTTCGGGTTTGTGGCTGTCGTTCTTGGTGTACCAGGGCATCAGCAGGAAAAAGGCGAAATAGATCACCGACAGGACACGCGCGATCCAGGTGTAGAGGGGCGTGGCCGGAAGGATGCCAAGGATACCCAGGCCGATGAAGGCGATGACGAACAGGGTCAGGGCGATCTTGTACTTGGGCCCGCGATAGCGGATGGACTTCACCGGCGAGCGGTCGAGCCAGGGCAGGAGGAAGAAGATCAGCACCGCGATGCCCATCGCCAGCACCCCCGGGAACTGCGAACCGAACATCGGCGGAACCGCTCGCAGGATGGCGTAGTAGGGCGTGAAATACCACACCGGGGCGATGTGTTCGGGGGTCTTGAGCGGATCGGCCGGGATGAAGTTGTTGGCCTCCAAGAAATAGCCGCCCATCTCCGGCGCGAAGAACAGGATGGCGGTGAAGACGATCAAGAAGACCACCACGCCGAGGATGTCCTTCACGGTGTAGTAGGGATGAAAGGGGATGCCGTCCAGGGGTCGGCCCTGCTCGTCCTTTGTCTTCTTGATCTCGACGCCATCCGGGTTGTTGGAGCCGACCTCGTGCAGGGCGACGATGTGGGCGGCGACCAGCCCCAGCAGGACCAGCGGCAGGGCGATGACGTGGAAGGCGAAAAAGCGGTTCAGGGTCGCGTCCGACACGACGTAGTCGCCTCGGATCCAGATCGAGAGGTCCTCGCCGACAATGGGGATGGCGGCGAACAGGTTGACGATGACCTGTGCGCCCCAATAGGACATCTGCCCCCAGGGGAGCAGGTAGCCGAAGAAGGCCTCGGCCATGAGGGCGAGATAGATCAGCACACCGAAGATCCAGATCAGCTCGCGCGGCTTGCGGTGCGAGCCATAGAGCAGCGCGCGGAACATATGCAGATAGACGACGATGAAGAAGGCCGACGCGCCGGTGGAATGGGCATAGCGGATCAGCCAGCCATAGGGCACGTCGCGCATGATGTACTCGACGGAGGCGAAGGCATGGTTCGCGTCCGGCTTGTAGTGCATGGTCAGGAAGATGCCGGTGACGATCTGGATCACCAGCACCAGCAGCGCGAGCGAGCCGAAGTAGTACCAGAAATTGAAGTTCTTCGGCGCGTAATATTCGGAGAGATGGGCCTTCCAGGTCGCGGTCAGGGGGAAGCGCGCGTCCACCCAGTCGAGGAGTCTCTGCATGGTCTAGGTCCTTGTCCAGTCGGATCAGGCGCTCGCCTGATCTTCGCCGATCAAAACCTTGGTCTCGCTCAGATACTTGTGCGGCGGCACCACCAGATTGCTGGGCGCGGGCGAGCCTTTGAACACACGCGCGGCCATGTCGAAGCGGGAGCCGTGACAGGGGCAGAACCAGCCGCCGGGCCAGTCGGCACCGAGGTCGGCGGCGCCGATGTCGGCCCGGTAGGTCGGCGAGCAGCCCAGGTGGGTGCAGATGCCGATGACCACGAAATATTCTGGCTTGATGGAGCGCGTGGCGTTCTGACAGTACTTCGGCTGCTGCGCGGTGTTTTCCGATTTGGGATCGCTGAGCTTGTCGTCATGCTTGGGCAGCAGGGCCAGCATCTCCGGCGTGCGGTGCACCACCCAGACCGGCTTGCCACGCCACTCGACATCCACCTTCATGCCGGGTTCGATCTTGGACAGATCGACCTCGACCGGCGCTCCGGCGGCCAATGCGCGGGCGCTGGGGCTCATGCTGAAGACGAAGGGCAGTGCGGCGCCCACGGCGGCCACCCCACCCACGGTCGAACTCACGGCCACGAGAAAGCGGCGTTTCGAGTTGTCCACGGCCATATCGCTCATATCGATTCCTGACTGACGCTGTGAAAGCTGAGGTGTGGCAGCCAGCCGACGCGACCTACTCGGATATCCGGATCGGCAGCGCGGGTAGCGGGGCCAACAAATCCTAACATTGTACACAAAAGACATGAGGGACTTAAACTTTCGCGCACACCTGACTAAAGGCCGCGTACTGAGGGCAGGGACGTCACATCGAAGGGAGATCGGCGGCAAGAACGTGATGCCCAGCTTCCTGCTACCGCGTGCCAGCTTGCGCAGGCCCCGCGGAGAGGCCGCCGGCGCACCCCACACAGTACAATAAGAAGTTGCACAGATGACGGCCCCGTTTCCCTCCATGCACAAGACCTGGCTCATCTTCGCCCAGCTGGTGACGGCGGCCGTGCTCCTGCTGGCGGCCCTGCTGGCGCTGGACCGCCTGGTTCCGGGCCTGCTACCGCGTCCTGGCGTCGCAAGCGCGCCCCAGGAGACGAACCGGCCGGGCGTGTCGCCCGCGGTCTCGGGCTTTGCCGAGGCGGCCACCAGGTCACTACCCACGGTGGTCAACATCTACACCACCAAGCAGATCAGGAGCCCGCGTCAGCCGCTCATGGACGACCCGGCCTTCCGCCGCCGCTTCGGCCTGGACGACGATAACCGTCCACAACGCGTGTCCAACCTCGGCTCGGGTGTGATCGTCAGTCCCGATGGTTACATCCTCACCAACCACCACGTCATCGAGGCTGCCGAGGAGATCCAGATCGCGCTGCCCGACGGGCGCAATCTGCCGGCGGAACTGGTCGGCACCGATCCTGACACCGATCTCGCCGTGTTGCGGGTCCGGGCGACGGGGCTCAACGCCATCACCTTCGCCCAGCCCGACAGCCTGCGCATCGGTGACGTCGTGTTGGCGATCGGCAACCCCTTCGGTGTCGGCCAGACGGTGACCATGGGCATCGTCAGTGGACTGAATCGCAGCCACTTGGGCATCAACACCTTCGAGAACTTCATCCAGACCGACGCCGCCATCAACCCGGGTAACTCCGGCGGCGCGCTGGTGGACACGGAGGGTCGCCTGGTCGGCATCAATACGGCGATCTTCTCGCATAGCGGCGGCAACCAGGGCATCGGCTTCGCCATCCCGGTGTCGCTCGCCCAGCAGGTGATGCAGCAGATCATCGCGCACGGATCGGTCACGCGCGGCTGGGTTGGTATCGAGGTGCAAGACATCACCCCGGAGGTTGCCGATTCGTTCAACCTCGCGGGCAGTGCAGGCGCACTCATCACCGGTGTGCTGCGTGGGGGCCCCGCCGACCGGGCCGGGATCCGCCCGGGCGATGTGCTGGTCACGGTCAACGACAAGCCGGTCGCCGACTCGGCCTCCCTGCTCAATCTGATCGCCGCCCTGCCGCCCGGCCAGACCGCCACGCTGGGTCTGATCCGCCGGCAGAAGGCGATGAAGCTCATGGTCAAGGTGGAGAGGCGACCGATGATGCGGCGCGCCCAGGAGCAGGACTAGCCCCTGGCGGGGTGACGCTGCCGCGACACAAGCTACCGCGGCTCACAACGACGGCGGATGGGCGACGCTTGCCCGCCCCAGCGGGTTGCCGGTCGCGCCGGTACGGGCCTGTTCGAGCGCCACCTCGGCGCACCGGGCGAGCGCTGGCAGACCCGCAACCCGCGTCGCGGCGGCCAGGAGGGCGGCGGGGGCGGGTGTGGCGCCGTCCTCCCAGGGGTCGGCAGGCCCACCGGCGAGCAGGCTCGCCTCTTCCAGGCGGAACGCCTTGCCGTCGTGGAATCGCTGCCATGCGGCCTGGACCACCTGGCGCAAGAAAGCGCGGGCATCTTCGCGCCGGCTCAGGCTGGCATAGCGCGCCAGGCCGTAGGCCAGGTAGGCATAGTCCTCCAGCTCGGCCGAACCGAGTGGGCGTGTAGCGGCGACCCCCTTGACGAGGCGGTCACCCTGCCAGAGTCCGGTCTTGACGAAGGCGTACAAGGCATCGGCCTGCGGGCGGTAGCGGGGCTCCAGCGCCGCGGCGGCGGCCAGGGCGGCGAGCGCCAGGCCGTTCCAACCGGTGAGCACCTTTTCGTCTCGTGGCACGCGCCGCTGCGCGCGCAAGCCACGCAGCTTGGCATGGACCGCGGCCAGGGCCTG
This sequence comes from Thiobacillaceae bacterium, assembly GCA_046292095.1. Lineage (GTDB taxonomy): Bacteria > Pseudomonadota > Gammaproteobacteria > Burkholderiales > Thiobacillaceae > JANWZL01. The sequence goes on along the minus strand of JBKBRS010000091.1, from coordinate 4,231 downwards.
GCGGTCGGACGGGCTGGCCGGGCGCTTTTCCTGGGGCAGATAGCCCAGCTCGAAGTCGGCGGCGCGATCGAGCGCCCAGATGCGTGTGACCAGGGCCAACGCCTCAGGGTCCAGCACACGCCTGAGGGCCTCCTTGTCCCAAAGATAGCCGCCCCCTTCCCTACCCTTGTCGTCCAGGGCCGACAGACTGGCGACGAAGCCGCGGGCAGCACTCCCGCGCTCGACGGTCATGTCGTTGAGGAGGAAATCGACCGTCTCCAGGCCGATGCGCCGGTAGGCCGCCTCGCGCAGGACCTCCGCCGCGCGCAGATAGACGATGGCGAGCTGGGCGTTGTCGTAGAGCATCTTCTCGAAATGTGGCTCGTGCCAGTCCGGGTCGACGGTGTAGCGGAAGAAACCGCCGCCGACGTGGTCGCGCAGCCCCCCGTCGCGCATCTGTTGCAGGGTCAGGCGCAGGAACTCCTCGATCTGACCGTCCGGCGCGCGCGCCTGACTCTCCAGCAAGGCCAGCAGCTGCGGTGACATGGGAAATTTGGCCGTCCGGTCGAAGCCGCCGCGCAGCATGTCGGCATGCGCCTTGGCTGCGGTGAGAAAGGCCTTCGGCAGGTCGGCGATGGCCCGTGCCCCGTCGCCCTTCGCCGCCTCGCGGGCGAGCCGAGCCAGCGCCGCCCCCTCGCGCCGCCAACGCTCCGCCAGGGCGCGCGCGACCTGCAGGAATTCATCCCTGGGTGCATAAGCGATGGCGAACAGTGGGTAGCCCTCCGGGGTCAGGAAGACGTTGAGCGGCCAGCCGGCAATCCCGCGCGTGCGCGCGGAAAAGGCCTGCAGGGCCGCATCCAGGGCGGCATTGACCTCGCGATCGACTTTGACGGGGACGAAATTGGCATTGATGAAGCGGGCGGCCCCCGCATCCGCCCAGGTCTCACGTTGCATCACGTGGCACCAGTGACAGGCGAAGTAGCCCAGCGAGACCAGGATCAGACGGTTGTCGCGCCGTGCGGCCTCGATTACCGCCGGCCCCCACACCTGCCAATGCACGGGGTCCTGGGCGTGCAGCGCCAGATAGGGCGAGGCCTGTCGAGCCATGCGGTTGACCGCCTGGGCCGCGGTCGTGGGTAGGCACAAGATCATCACAAGGGCAAGCCAAGGCTTCAAGAAGCCCTTGCGTGAGCCGTTATATGGGGCTGTGCACATCGGATCCCTCCTCACATGTTCAGAGACAGACAGGCCGAGACGGGGTCGGCGGCCAGCCGCAGACGCCAGGGAAGACCCACCCGGCGCGATCACCAGCACGATTACCAGTACCAGTCGATGCTAGCTTATCCGAGACACATCCGGACTCACGGTTTGACAGCCACCGCGCGGGGGGCAGACCCGTCGGGCCGTCCGTCGTTGCCCTGATATTTCGACAGTCACCATGACCCTTCGACTCCGCCCGCGACTGGCAATCCTCAACGCTTTCCTCCTCGCCCTGACGACGGCCTTGCTTGCCGCGCACTTCGTCGTCAAGCGGGCCGACAACGCCACCCAGCGGCTCATCCAGGAGGCCACGGCCCATGTCGAGACCCTGGCGGCCGGTCTGGCGGCGCTCGCCCCTTCCATCGACCCGGCGGTACGCGAGGCCGTGCTGCTGCAGGCGGCGGGGTACCCTGGGCTACGCGAGCTGCGTCTGCTCGGCGCCGAGGGCCAGGTGCTCGCTCACATCCGTCAGCGCGGCGTGGGTCCCGCCATTGCAATTCCGCCTGGCGGCGTCCTGACCGCCCCGAGTCACGCCGAACGCAGCCTGAAATGGCAAGCCAGTGGCCGCATGACCGAGAGGTTCAGCTGGGATGCCGACCGTCTGGTCGTCTGGCAGTCCCTCAGGGGTCTGGGCGCAGAGGGCCACCTCCAGATGGAGATCAGCCTGGAGCCGGTCAAACAGGACCTTCGGGAGGGGATCGTCGAGGGCGGCCTTGCCACCCTGGCGGCGGCGCTGGCCGGGGCGGCCCTGATGCTCATCTGGCTGCGACGGCCGGTCCGTGCAATCCGGGCAGCCACCGATCAGGCCGCGCGCATGTCCCAATCCGCCGGGGAAAAACTCGCCAGCCCGCGCACCGGGCGTGAACTCGATGCCCTCGTGGCCGCGCTCAACGAGGCCTCCGCCGGGCTGCAGGCGCAACAACAGGCGCTCGTGGCCGCCGAGACGCGTCTGCAGGCGCTCTTCGATACCGTCGCCGAGGCCCTGCTCATCGTCGATGCCGAGGGCAAGATCGAGCGCGCCAACCGCGGCGCGGAGGCACTGCTCGCGCAAACGCGGCAGGACCTCCAGGGCCAAGCGCTGAGTACCTTTCTGCCGGACTGGACAACCGCGGCCAGCGACCCTGATACCTCTCTACGCCCCCTATCGTACGAGGCGCAGGATCGTCATGGCCGCCGTTTTCCGGTGGAGGTCTCGGTGTGCGGCTGCCAGCACGGGCCCCTGCCCTGCTGGGTCATCTCCCTACGCGATGTGAGCCTCCGCCTGCAGGCCGAGGAGCAGGCACGCACCGCCAGGGCCGCAGCCGAGGCCGCCAGCCAGATGAAAGCCGCCTTCCTAGCCAACATCAGCCACGAACTGCGCACACCCCTGAACGCCATCCTCGGTATGACCCGGCTCGCCCTGGAAACCGAACTCTCGGCGCAGCAGCATGAATACCTGCTCGCGGTGAGGGATTCCGGCCAGCGCCTGCTCGCGCTTGTGAACAATGTCCTCGAACTCTCCCAGCTCGAATCAGGCGAGCTCGCCACGCGGCCGGCGGCCTTCCCTTTGCGTGCGCTGTTCGAGCGCACCCTGCGCCGTCTTGAGCCACGCAGCCGCGAAAAGGGCCTGGGCCTGTGGCTGGAGCTCGCCGACAACCTGCCGGACAGCATCGAGGCCGATGCCGAGCGCCTGCAGCAGGTGCTGCTGCATCTCGTCGACAATGCCATCAAGTTCACCCAGGCCGGTGGCGTCACGGTCAGCGTCGACCGCAGACACTGTTTCGAACCCCACTGCCTGCACGTTTGTGTGGAGGACACGGGCATCGGCATCCCTACCGAAAGGATCGGTGCCCTCTTCGATCCCTTCAGCCGAGTCGACGGTCCCGGCGCCCCCGTTCAGGATGGCGCTGGGTTGGGGCTCGCCCTCTGCGGCCGCCTGGTGGAGATGCTGGGCGGACACATCTGGGTGGAGAGCCAGGTCGGTGAGGGCTCGCGCTTTCACTTCACCCTGCGCTACACCCCTGTGGGTGTCGTCCCGGAATGCCTCCACCCTGCCAGCGAGCTCAGGACCGGGAGGCGCCCGGTGCCGGACACGGCGACTACCCAGCCCGGGCGGACCCCGGTCGGGACGACGGTGGCACCTTCCGTGGAAGTCGAACCCCTTGCCCAGGCCAGCCGAGCGGCGTTCTCCCGTTCGGGATAGCCGGGCCTGGACGCTGGTTCAGACCCGATTCCGCCATTCGGTGTCCTCGGAGTCGAACAGCCGATTCGACTCGTGCGGCCCCCAGGTGCCCGCCGGATAAGTGTGGATGAACTCCCGCTCGGTGGCCCAGTACTTCAGGATGGGATCGACCACGCGCCAGGCCCATTCCACTTCGTCGAAACGGATGAACAGCGTGCGGTCTCCTTCGATCACGTCGAGCAACAAGGCCTCGTAGGCGTCGAGCGGCTGCTCCTCGGGGTTGCGATAGCTGGCGTTCAGCTTGACCACCCGTGTGTCCATCCCCAAGCCCGGCTGTTTGGCATGGATCTCCATGTGCATGCACTCGCTGGGCTGGATGGAGAGCACGATCCAGTTCGGCTCGAGGGTCTCCAGGGGGGTCTCGCGGAAGAGCTGCTGCGGCGGGTGCCTGAGCCGGATGGCGATCATGGAGAGCTGTTCCTTCAGCCGCTTGCCCGTGCGCAGGTAGAACGGCACGCCGCGCCAACGCCAGTTGTCGATGTAGAACTTGGCGGCCACATAGGTCTCGGTGATGGAGTTGGGCTCCACCCCCGCCTCATCCTGGTAGCCGGGCACCTGCGCGCCGCGCACCTGGCCGGCCTTGTACTGGGCGCGGAAGGCGTGGGCGTGCACGGCGCGCTTGGAGATGGGGCGGATGGAGCGCAGCACCTTGACCTTCTCGTCGCGCAGGGCGTCGGCCTCTAGGGCCGGTGGCGGCTCCATCGCCACCAGGGTCAGCAGCTGCATGAGATGGTTCTGCAGCATGTCGCGCATGGCACCGGCCTTGTCGTA
>JBKBRS010000090.1:0-8368 GCA_046292095.1 Thiobacillaceae bacterium | reverse complement strand
TGCTCCAGGATGCGCGCGAGCCGCGCCTCGGCCTCCAGGTAGACCTCGCGGTAGGGGGCGGCTGGGTTGTCGGGCAGCGCAGCATCCTCTGCCGCCACCGGGTTGAACACCCCGTGCTGTGCCAGCAGCAGGGCCGCGTCCGGTGCCTCGCTGGCGAGGAACCAAAGGGTCAGGTGTTGCAGGGGCTGGGCACGGAACATGGCCGACTCAGGCCGCACCGCAGGCCTGTTGTCCCAAGGCCTGGCGTATGGTCTGACTGGGCAGACCGAGATGACGCCCGCGCAAAACGGCGCGTACCCCGCGCAGGTCGCGCTCGCGCAGCAGAAGGTAGGCAAAGGCCCGTGCCAGCGGGTGGGCGGCGGAATGCAGGACACTGCGGGCCTGCCGGGCAGCACGATCCTCCAACTGGCAGAAGACCGCCATGATGCTTTGCGCGCCCTCCAAGGTCTGCCGCAAGGGGTCGGTCAGGGCGGCGATGACGGCCGCGACGCTCTCCTGGGTAACGAGTCGCTGCAAGACCTCGCCGGACAGACGGTAGTGCCCGCCCACCAGCAGGTAATAGACCTGGGCGGGCGGCAGGTTGTAGTTGAAGCGGTAGCGCAGCAGCCACACCAGGTTGATGCGGTCGACAAGCCCGGCCATCAGGTCGCGCATGGGCTTGCCGGCCTCGGCCTCGATTGGCTGGGCACGGTGCACCAGGCCCTCGTAATAGGCGCGGTCGAGGGTGGCGTCGAGAATGAAGGGGTCGTGGCTCTCCTCGAAGGCGCGCCGGGCGTGTCGCACGATGTCGGCGTAAGGGCTTTGTTCGAGCCGGCGGAAGAGTTCCGCGACGTCGTCGGCGTGCATCAGCTCTTCCAAATCCAGCCGGGCGAACGGCCCCATTTCGATCAGCCGCGGGATCAAGGCGGTGTAGCGTTCGCCGGACATCTTGGCGCGGATGAGGGTCTTGACGTTGGAGACCTCGAAACGCCGGGTCCAATAGATGATGAAATCGCGTGCCGCGCCGGAGAGGGGGCGCACCAGGACACGGGTCTCCTCCAGTATCTGGGCGATGATGCGTGCCTCCAGCGACAGCGGGTCGTCGCCTCCATACCCCTTGGCCAGTGGCGCCAGGCCGCGCGCCGTCAGGGCGCTGGGCACATCCGCATGCGGCAGACGGATGAGGTGATCGAACTCGTCCTCTGACCAGATGCGTTCGCTATAGAGGCTGACGCGGGTGTTGAGATAGGCAGACATGGGCTGCCGCCTTGTTGGTGTTGGGGTCAGAGACGGGGGTCGAGCAGCAGGGCAAGCGCTGCGGCGATGGCCTCCTCCTCGTGTTGCGCCGCCTGCTCACGCAGGCTGCGGCTGCGTTCCTCGGCCTTGCGCGTGAGCTCGGCGACGGCCTGCTCGGCCCGCGCCTCGGCCTCGCGCAGGTAGGGTTCGCGGATCTCCTCGCGGCGCGCCTCGAAGCGCGCCTCGGCCTCACGGGCCATCTGCAAGGCCTCGTTGACCAGGCGCTCGCGTTCCCGGTTGGCCGCCTCGATGATGGCATCGGCGCGGGCCTCGGCGTCGAGCAGGCGTTTGAGGGCTTCTTCCATTCGGGGATCGGGGATTAGGGATCAGGAATCAGGGTCTAGCGACAACGCATCCAGACCCCAGTGGCCTGTCAGGTTACCTTGACCTTGACCAGTTCCTCGCCCTGCGGGTCGAGCACGTGCACCGCACAGGCAATGCAGGGATCGAAGCTGTGGATGGTGCGCAGGATCTCGATGGGCTGTTTCGGGTCGTGCAGCTTGTGCCCCTTGAGCGCGGCCTCGTACGCCCCGTCCTGACCCATGGCATCACGCGGTCCGGCGTTCCAGGTGCTGGGAACCACCGCCTGGTAATTGGCGATCTTGCCGTCCTCGATGACGATGTAGTGGGCGAGCGCCCCGCGCGGGGCCTCCATGAGACCGGCACCGCGCGCCCGGCGCCTCCAGGTGGCGGGGTCCCACAGTTTGTCGTTGAAGGTGGCCAACTCGCCGGCCTTGATGTTGGCCATCAGGCGGTCGTACATCCCCTGCATTGCGTCGGCGATCACCTTGGTCTCCAGGGTGCGCGCGGCCGTGCGGCCCAGCGTGGAATACAGGGCCGCGACCGGCACGTCCAGGGTCTTGAGCGCATGGTCCACCAGCTCCTTGGTCTGGGCATGCCCGGTGGCATAAAGCATCAGGACGCGGGCGAGCGGCCCCACCTCCATGGGTTTGCCCTTCCAGCGCGGGGACTTGAGCCAAGAGTACTTGGCATCGACGTCGAGATATTCGTAGGGCGGTTTGGGACCGGTGTAGTTGAGCTCGGTCTCGCCGTCGAACGGGTGGAGGCCCTTTTCGTCGCCAACACTGTAGCGATACCAGGAATGGGTGACGAACTCCTGGATCTCGTCCTCGGCGTAGGTATCCACCGGGTGTATGGTGGTCAGGTCGCGGTTCAGGATCACCCCGCGCGGGATCAGGAAGGACTTGGGCGTCCACATGTCCTGCTCGGGAAACTCGCCATAGCAGAGAAAGTTGCCCAGCCCCTCGCCCTGAGCCGCCCAGTCCTTGTAGAAACCGGCGATCGCCAGGGTGTCCGGTACATAGACCTGGTCGACGAACTCGCGCATCTTGTGGATGACGTTCTGCACCGTCTGCAGGCCCACCATGTTGACCGCCGTGGCGTCCTGCCCGCCCCGCCCACCCGTGGTCTGCACGGAGATGGGGCTGGGCACGCCGCCGACCAGGAACATGGGGTGTGGATTCTTGCCGCCGAAGATGGCATGTAGCCTCACCACGTCGCGCTGCCACTCGAGGGCCTCCAGATAGTGCGCCACCGCCATGAGATTGGCCTCGGGCGGCAGCTTGTAGGCCGGATGGCCCCAGTAGGCATTGGCGAAGATGCCCAGCTGGCCGCCCTCGACGAAGTTCTTGAGCCGCTTCTGTATGTCAGCGAAGTAGCCGGGCGACGACTTGGGCCAGCGGCTGATCGACTGGGCAAGCGCCGAGGTGGCCTTGGGGTCGGCCTTGAGCGCCGAGACAACGTCCACCCAGTCCAGGGCGTGCAGGTGATAGAAGTGCATGACGTGGTCGTGCACGAACTGGGCGGCGATCATCAGGTTGCGGATCAACTGCGCGTTGGGCGGGATGGCGTAATCAAGCGCATCCTCCACCGCGCGCACCGAGGCGATGCCATGCACCAGCGTGCACACCCCGCAGATGCGCTGGGCGAAGGCCCAGGCATCACGCGGGTCGCGTCCGCGTAGGATGATCTCGATGCCGCGCACCATGGTGCCGGCCGATGAGGCGCGGGTGATCTGACCGGACTCGTCGGTCTCCGCCTCGATGCGCAGATGGCCCTCGATGCGGGTGATGGGGTCGACGACGACACGTTGGGTGGCTGCCATTGCTGCTCTCTCTTCTCTAGGCGTTCAGGAATTCCGACAGGATGCGGTATTGCTGTTCGGACTCGCGGTTCTCGGTCCCCTGGCCGTTGGCGATGGTCTCGCAGGTACGCGCCATGCGCGCGTTCATCGCCACAGTCCAGGCGAGATTCGCGGCGCGATCGGGCGGGCTCACGCAGGCAAGGGCCGCCTCGGCGACGAAGTGGCTGGCCTGGTTGCGCCAGTCCGCCTCCTTGCCGCACTGGGTGAAGGTCTCCACGCTCGCCGTCTTGGCCGCCTGATAAACCACCGTGAGTTCCGCCTCGGTGATGTCCGGACGCTTGGCGGCGTTGACGGCCGCGACGACCCGCGGGTCCTCACAGAGGGCCAAGACATTGTCCGCAAACCGCGCAGCGACCATACGTTGCTGGATGGGGGTCAACTTGGCCAGGGCCGCCTTGAATTCGCTGTCGTTCGTGATGCTCATGGCTTCAGCCTCCTTAAGCGGCGGGCTTCTCGGTCTCGACCAGGTGCTCGGCGAGCAGCTCGGTCAGCCCGACGACGGGCATGTCCATCTGGTAGTGCTCCAGGCCCTCTTCCAGGACGATGCGGCAGTTGGCGCAGGCGGTGACCAGGGTCTTGGCGCCGGTGGCCTCGAGCTGGGCCTTTTTGCGCTTGAAGGCGACGAGCCGCAGCGCCTCGGCGTCCTCGTTGGCGGACACCCCGCCGCCGCCACCGCAGCACCAGTTGTATTTGCCGGGATCGGACATCTCGACGAAGTCCTTGGCTACCATCTTGAGGAGGTTGCGCTGCGGCTCGATCACCCCGCCGCGGCGCACGATCTGACAGGGGTCGTGGAAGGTGAGCCGGGTCTCCTCGAAGCCTTCGGTCTTGAGCAGCCCCTGTTCGCGGAACTGGTCGAGCACCTCGAGGATGTGCAACACCTCGAAGTTGTAGGGCCGGCCGATCAGGTTCGGCCCCTCCCAACGCAGCGCCATGTAGGCATGCCCACACTCGGGGCTGATCACCGTCTTGACCTTGAGCCGCTCGGCACCGTTGACGATGCGCGAGACGATCACGCGGGCGATGTCGGAGACCCCGATCTGGATACCGCTGTTGGTCGCCTCGAAGGCGTCCGAGCAGAGCGTCCAGGTCTTGCCCGCCTGTTTCATGATCTTGGCGATGGCGGAGAGGTACTCGGGGAAGTTGATGATCTCCATGGAGGAGAGCAGGATCATGTACTCGGCCCCCTCCTGGTCCACCGGCACGGTCAGCCCTGTCTCGGCCTCGATGTGCTTGATCTGCGCGGCCACCGCCTGCCAGCGCACGCCCATGGGGCTGCCGATCTCCACCGTGCGCTTGGTCGCCCCGATCACCCCCGGTGGCGCGTGACCGGAGACGGCCATGCCCTCGCGCAGCTTGCGGATCATGTAGACGATATCGTTGCCGACTGGGCACACCAGCGAACAACGCCCGCACATCGTGCAGCTGTCATAGACCAGGACCCGCCACTCCTCCAGCTCCTCGTCGGTGAGTGGCTTGGACAGGCCGAGCCATTTCTGCAGACGCCCGAGCAGGGTGTATTCCTGCGTGTAGACCCGGCGCAGGGGCTCCAGCTTGTGGATGGGGGTGAATTTCGGGTCGCCCGACTCGGTGTAGAACAGACAGGCCTCGGCGCACAGACCGCAATGCACACAGCTCGCGAAGAAGCTGGCGATGGGTGCGTCGATGACCTCCTTGAGGACGTTGATGCCTCTCTCCAGCGATGCACTCATATCCTTTTCCCCCAGCTTGAAGCCCGCCAAGCGGCGTGCCCTGATTCCTGATCCCGGCTCATACCGGCGCCTCCGCTACCCATCTGCCCGCACATACAGTCCAGCGTCGGCGCCCGCCGGTATTCGCGGCCGGTCGCTCCCCGCTGCGCGGGCCCCGCTCCCTGCTCATACCGGCACCCCTTTCCTGGCGTTGATGTCGCCGTTGAACCAGCGCGAGCCGAACACGGTGAAGGCATGAAACAGCTTGGTGAACGGCAGGAAGACGAGCAGCAGCTCGGCGCTCAGGATGTGCAGCGCCAGCATCAGCGTATAGGGCAGGAAGAGGTGCTGCACCGCCAAATAGCCGGTCAATACCGGCAGGAAGGTCAGCGTCCAGGTGAAGTAGTCCTCGAAGGTGGACAGATAGCGCTTGACCGGCTTGTTGACGCGGTCCACCAGGACCACCACCATGGCCGCCAGGGTGACGATGGTGACGGCATCGATCACCTGCGAGGGTAGCCCTGGCCATGAGAAACCCGTCAGGCCCTCGATCAGCTTGATGTGCGGCACGAACAGCAAGACGATGATGGCGAGGCCGACATGGAAGATGTAGCCGCCGATGTAGCTCACGGGCGAGCGCTTGACCATGCCCGGCGGTGCCACGGAGCGGCGCAGGATGGTATGCCAGCCGGAGGCACCGGGCGCATGGCGTGGTTCGGCAAGGTCCGGTTTACGCCCTAGGGTGTAAATCTCTAGCAGCCGCCAGATCACACCCAGCACAAAGAGGCCCACTGCGATGTCCAGGCCGGGACCGCGCACCCAGGTGAGGAATTGCAGCTCATGCATCATCGTCTCCAATACGAGTCCGGCGCTGTCTCGATCACTTTTCCAGATCGGCCAGGGTGGCGGTCTCGTGTGCCGCGCGTGCGGCCCCTTTGCGGGCGCGGTTGGCGATCGACACCGCCACCCCCACCGCCGCACCGGCGACCGCCGCACCGCTGACGTATTTGAGTGGATCGGCCGGCATGGACAGGGCCTTGTAGAAACCGCCGGCGTCCCAGAAATCCGGCTCTGAACAGCCTATGCAACCGTGTCCCGACTGGATCGGGAAAGAAGCGCCATCGTTCCACTTGACGTGGGCACAGGCGTTGTAGGTGACCGGCCCCTTGCAGCCCAGCTCGAACAGACACCAGCCCTGGCGCGCGCCCTCGTCGTCGAAGGTCTTGGCGAACTTGCCCTGATCATAGAAGGGCCGCCGGTAGCAACGGTCGTGGATGGTCTCGCCGTAGAAGGCGCGGGGACGGCCTAGCCGGTCGAGTTCGGGGAGCTTGCCGAAGGTGATGAAATGCGCCAGCACGCCAGTCATGACCACGGGGATGGGTGGGCAGCCGGGGATGTTGACGATGGGCTTGTCGCGGATGATGTCGGAGATGGCCATGGCGCCGGTGGGGTTGGGCTTGGCTTTGGGAATCCCACCGTACGCCGCGCAGGAGCCCACCGCGACGATGGCTGCCGCCTTCGGTCCCACCTCGCGCAGCAGGTCGAGGTTGCTGCGGCCGGCGATGCAGGAGTAGGCGCCGTCCAGGCCGGTGGCCACGGAGCCGTCGATGATGAGGATGAACTTGCCCGCGTTGTCCTCGACCACCTTGTGCAGGACCGCTTCCGCCTGGTGGCCGGCGGCGGCCATGAGCGTCTCGTGGTAATCCAGGGAGATGGTGTCGAAGATCATGCTCTCGATGGAAGGCGAGTGCGAGCGGGTGATCGACTCGGTGCAGCCGGTGCATTCCTGGAATGGCAGCCAGATCACGGAGGGCCGGCGCGCCTGAGCCAGGGCCTCGGCCATGGCCCGCCCGGCAGAGGGTGGCAGGGCCATCAGGGTGGCGAGGGTGGCACAGTACTTGAGGAAGCTGCGGCGCGAGACACCCTGCAAGGCCAGGGTGTGCATCAGACTGCCATTCGCGTTCAACATGGTCGGACTCCTGGGGTTGAATGGACAGCATCGATTTCAGTTTAGATCATCGAGCCGAATATTCAGACGTTCCAATCCTGATTGTATGTCGGCGGGGTGGGCCGGCACGATCTCGGGAATGTGACACACCTCGATCGACTCGCTCACCAGGGTCCCGGCCTCGTTGTGGTGACGTACCCACCACACGCCGGGATAGGCGGACTCCTGCAGGGTGGATTCGCCGCCTGCGCGCAGAACGATCTCCACCTCGCCGCGCCCCAGCTGGGCCGCGAGCCAGTCGCGGTCGGCGGGTGTCAGGGGCAAGGCGGTGAGATCGATCGCCCCACCCTCGCCACTGGCCGCCAAGCGCGCAAGCAGGGCGGCGACCTCGCGCAGGACCGCCGCCGCATTTCCGGTCAGCCCGGCGTCGGCGGACTCGGCGACGATGGGGATGTGCTCAAGCCCCATGACCCCAGCGCGCCAGGAGCTCGCGCGCCCGCCGGCAGGCCTCGGGTATGGCCGCCGCAACCCTGGGTGTGCATGTCTCGCCCCAGTCCACCCGCTCGGGCTGGATGGCGATCAGGGCGCGCCGGGCGGGCCAGTGATCGGTGAGTCGAGCGATGGCCATCAGGTCGGTGAGGCCCACCTCGTGCACACTGGCCTTGCGGTTGCCATTGACGAAGGCGTCCATGGCATCGCCCTCGAACACCCGCAGCGTGCCGGGTGGAGCCTGCAGTTGGGCGGCATCGATGACGATGAGGGCATCGGCCTCGGCGATGGGGCCGGCCAGGGTGAAGGAGAGCGTGCCGCCGTCGAGATAGTCGATCGCCTCGAAGCCGGCCAGCGTCGCGTCCGCGCCGTCGCGCAGGGCTCGCATGACATGCACCCCCACGCCTTCATCCTGCAGCAGGGTGTTGCCGATGCCGAGCACGAGCGCCTTCATCAGCTTCAAGCTAGCATCTGTCAGGCGAATGGCAACCCGTCGACGGTTCGGGGCCGGCGCCGATGGCAGCGGCAGTCACCCGGCGTATACTGGTGAGCGTCTTCCCGCTTGCACACCGCCCGATGTGTCTGACCATACCCATGCGCGTGGAGTCCGTCGAGGGTCTCATGGCACGCTGCCAGGCCCTGGGGGTGACGCGCGAGGTCTCCCTGCTCTATCTTCAGCACGACCCGCCCGCCGTCGGCGACTATGTGATGGTGCACCTAGGACAGGCCATGCAGCGGGTGTGCGAGGACGACGCACGGGAGGCCTGGCGGCTCTATGGCGAGATCATGGCCGAGCTGGGC
>JBKBRS010000089.1:0-8620 GCA_046292095.1 Thiobacillaceae bacterium | reverse complement strand
CGTTCGCATCGCAGGCGAGATAGCCGCCCGACTCGTACCAGTCGGGCAGGACCCAGCGCTCGCAGGCGATGCCGTCGACCACCAGGCCGTGCCGGGCGGGCCGGTGGGTGTGGCCGTGGATCAGGCGCCGCACGCCATGTCGCCGGAAGGCCGCCTCCACCGCGGCGGCGTTGACGTCCATGATCTCCGGCCGCTTGTCGCCCTTGATCTGCTCGCTGCGGTTGCGCAGCTCGCGCGCCAGGGCCTCGCGCTCGGCCAGCGGCCGGCGCAGGAAGGCGGTCTGCCAGGCCGGGTCGCGCACCATGCGGCGGAAGTGCTGGTAGTCCACGTCTTCGGTGCACAAGGCGTCGCCATGCATGAGTAGGGTGGGCTGGCCATAGAGGTCGGCGACGGAGGGTTCGGGCAGCAGGTCGGCGCCGCTGGCACGGCAGAAGGCCTCCGCCAACAGGAAGTCGCGGTTGCCATGCATGAGGTGCACCCGCACACCGCGGGCCGAGAGCGCGCACAAGGCGGCGGACACCTCTGCGTGCAGGGGATCGGCCAGGGCGTCGTCCCCCACCCAGGCCTCGAAGAAGTCGCCCAGGATGTAGAGGGCCTCGGCCCGGGCCGCAGTGTTGTTCAGAAAGCGGATGAAGCGCTCGTTCGCCGCCGGCCGCTCGACGGTGAGGTGTAGATCGGAGATGAACAGGCTGAGCGGTGCCAGCGCATCCATCGCGAGCGAATGCCAAGAGGCCGCGTTAGACGATCTCGACCCGTTCGATGATCACGTCCTCCAGCGGCACGTCCTGGTGCCCGGCGCGCATGCCGGTCCTGACCTTCTTGATGCGGTCGATCGTGTCCTGGCCCGCGGTCACCCGGCCGAAGACGCAATAGCCGTAGCCTTGGGCGGTGGGCTCGGTATAGTCGAGAAAGGGGTTGTCGGCGACGTTGATGAAAAACTGGCTGGTGGCGGAATGCGGGTTGGGCGTACGCGCCATGGCGATGGTATAGGCGGTGTTTTTGAGCCCATTATCGGCCTCGTTCTGGATCGGCGCACGGGTGGGTTTCAGCTGCATGTCCGGCGTGTAGCCGCCGCCCTGGATCATGAAACCGTCGATCACGCGGTGGAAGAGCGTGCCGTCGTAGTGGCCCTCGCGCGCGTACTGCAGGAAGTTGGCAACGGTCTCAGGCGCGCGCTCGGCGTCGAGCTCGAGGGTGATGGGGCCGAAATTGGTGTGCAGGATGACCATGGATACTCCGTCAGGGTTGACGTGAAAGTCGCGCAGCGACGCTCGATGCGCCCTGCGCGCGGTGCTGGCCTACGAGCCGGACGCCTGGTTGACGTGAAAGTCGCGCAGCGACGCTCGATGCGCCCTTCTCCCAGTGGGAGAGTGGCTGGGGGTGGGGGAACGGACAGGGCCGCTTCCATCCTTCGAGGTGGCCTAGGCCAGGACCGTTAGCGGCCTCGCGCCGCAAGCTGGGTGGTGGTGTTGGGCAGGCTCTGTTCCAGGGCGATGCGCCATTGGGCGTCATCCAGCCGCCAATAGATGCGCTTGGTGGTGACATTGCTGAAGCGGTCGCTCGCGTAGCGCTGCACGAAGGTAGTGACCGCCAGCCTCGCATCGGGATAGAGGAAGATGCTCACGTCCGAGAGGCTCACACGGATCCAGTCCTTGTTCTCGATGTTGCGCCGTTTGCTCTCACCCCAGCCACCGCGCAACATCTCGGGCGTGTAGTGCCGCAGGAAACGCGTCGCGTCGCGTGCCTCCCACTCGCTGCGCCAGATGTCGAGCTGGGCGAGGATCTCCTGGCGGTGGAGCTCCCAGGTGACCGGATCGACCCACTCGGTCCGGTCGGCAATGAAGATCGGTGTGTTGCCCACCTGGATGTACTGCCCCAGGTCGGAGAGATCCGGGTTGGCCAGTACCACACAGCCGTCGCTCGCGCGCGGCGGCCGGCTGTAGGTGTCGGAAGGGGTGCCGTGGATCCAGATGCCATGCCCCGTGCGGCCATGCAGGCGATCCCACTCGTTGGGGTAGTCGAGCGGGTAGGCGCCGCTGCCGTAAAAATCGGTCAGGCGCTGGCGCGGCAGGAACCCTAAGACCGTGTAGACCCCCACCGGTGTCTTCTTGTCGCCCTCGACCTGCTTGTTGGTGCCGTTGCGGCCGATGGTCATGTAATAGTCGCGCACCAGCCGCGGCAGCCCGCCCACGTTCTCGAACACGTACAATCGCGCGCGCCCGGCGTCGGCCAGCAACGCATAGCGGTGCTGGGGCGCGAGCTGTAGCACCTGTTTGGGCAGATACCCTTCCTCGGGCTGATCGAGGTAACGCAGCAGGCGCACGCGCGCCTCCTCGCGCAGGTCGGACAGCGAGCCCGCCGGCGCGCGTGCGCCCTCGCCCAGCGTGCTGAGCGGACGGGCGCGGGCGAGCAGCAGGTCGCCGCGGATCAGATGGGCCAGCCGGAAGTCCGGCCGCAGGGAGATCAGCTGGTTGATGTTGGCCAGGGCCGCATCGAGCCGGCTGGCGCGGATCTCCTGCAGGGTCTTGGCGAGCATGGCATCGGGGGAGAGCAGCCGCCCCTGCCCGTCGGCGGCAGACAACCGCAGCGCCCCATCGTCCGCGCTCGCTGGCGCGATGAGCGCCAGCAGCACGATCAGCAGCCGCCACCAGAACCAGCCTCGCATCCGCTCACCGCTCCCGGACGATCTTCCACTCCCCGCCTTCCAGGGCCAGGTCCAAGGTCTTGTTGTAGGTGCCCTGCAGGCGGTCCGACTCGTAGCGCTGGCGGAAGCGGGCCTGGGCCTTGTCGCCGCGGACCTCGACGCGCAGATCGCTCACCTCGACCCGGATGCGGCTAGGTTTTTGCAATCGTTGGGTGCGCTGCGCCTCCCAGGCGGCGCGATCCTGGCTGCGCGGCGGTGTGAAACCGCGGCCGTAGAAGGCGAGATAGGCCGGCACGTCCTGCCGGCTCCAGGCCTGGGCCCAAGCGCGCACCGTGGCTTCGATCGCCTCGCGCGCCGCGCTGGCGGTGCCGGCCTGCGCCGTCGCGCCCCCGGCTGCGGCCACCGTTGTCTGTACCGGGGCCGTTTGCGCCTCCGCGACCGCCTCGCCGGCCGACGGAGGGGGCTCCTCCTCACGCTCGCGTGCGGCCGACGCCTTCTGGGTAGGACGCGCCACCGCCGTTTTCGCTGGTGTCTTGCCGGTCACCGTCCGCGCCTCGGCCCGTCCCGCCTCGGCCCGTCCCGCGTCGGCCGTCCGCGTGGGGCTGAACAGTTCGCGGATCAACGCGAGCTTGGTCTGCGCCGAGACGTTCGACTCATCGAGCTGCAGGGCCCGGTCATAGGCGAGCGAGGCCATCTTGGCATAGACGTCGCCGAGGTTTTCGTGCGCCGTGGCGTAACTGGGGTGCGTGCGGATGGCCTGTTCCAGGCTCTGCTTGGCCCGCTCGTACTGGCCCTGGGCGGCGTAGAGCACGGCCAGGTTGTTATAGGGTTCGGGTAGCTGCGGGTAGTCGATGGTGAGGTCGGAGAAGACCTTGATCGCCTCGGCGTGGCGGTTGAGCTCGGTGAGGATCAAGCCCTTGAGGAAGCGGCCCTGGGCGTCCTTGGGATTGTCGGCCAGATAGGCGTCGACCTTGGCGAGCGCGCTGGCGTGCTTGCCTTGCCGGAACAACTGGCCCGCGTCTTGAAGCCCGTCGGCCGCCGCGGGCAGCGCCAGGCCAAGCAGCAGGAGTAGCATCGAGATCCATCGGGTGAGGGGCATTGGTGCTATACTTTGTCGTCAAAGGGCGTGGTTGATGACCGTGCCCATTCTACACCACAGCCCGCTGCCCCACAGCCCTTGCCACGCGTCCCGGTCATGAGCGATCACGCCCCGGTCCAGCATTTCATCCGCACCATCATCGAACACGACCTGGCCACCGGCAAGCACAAGACGGTGGTCACACGCTTCCCGCCGGAACCCAACGGCTATCTGCACATCGGCCACGCCAAATCGATCTGTCTGAACTTCGGTCTGGCCGAGGACTACGGCGGCCGCTGCAACCTGCGCTTCGACGACACCAACCCCGAGAAGGAGTCGATGGAATACGCCAACGCCATCATGGAGGACGTGCGTTGGCTGGGCTTCCAATGGGACGGCCCGGTGCGCTGGGCCTCGGATTATTTCCAACGGCTCTACGACTACGCCGAGGAGCTGATCCGCAAGGGCTTGGCCTATGTCGACGACCTCACGCCGGAGCAGATGCGCGAATACCGCGGCACCCTGACCGAGCCCGGCCGCGACAGCCCCTGGCGCAACCGTTCGGTCGAGGAGAACCTCGACCTCTTTCGCCGCATGCGCGCCGGCGAGTTTCCGGATGGAGCCAAGACCCTGCGCGCCAAGATCGACATGGCGAGCCCCAACATCAACCTGCGCGACCCCGTCCTCTACCGGATCAAGCGGGCGCACCACATCCGCACCGGGGATGCCTGGGTGATCTACCCCATGTACGACTACACCCATTGCATCTCGGATGCCCTGGAAGGCATCACGCATTCGCTGTGCACGCTGGAGTTCGAGGATCACCGTCCGCTCTATGACTGGGTGCTGGACCACATCAGCATCGACTGTCACCCGCAGCAGATCGAGTTCTCGCGTCTGGAGATGCGCTATACGGTAACCAGCAAGCGCAAGCTCAACCAGCTCGTCGCCGAGGGCCATGTCGCCGGCTGGGACGACCCGCGGCTGCCGACCATCCAGGGCATGCGCCGGCGCGGCTACACCCCCGAGGGCATTCGCGAGTTCGCCCGCCGCATCGGCATCTCCAAGTCGGAGAACATTGTCGATTTGTCCGTGCTGGAGGCCTGCATCCGCGAGGACCTGGAGGCCAAGGCGCCGCGGGTGATGGCGGTGATCCGGCCGCTCAAGGTGGTGCTCACCAACTATCAGGAGGGGGTGACCACGAGCCGCGAGGCAGGCTTCCACCCCAACCGCCCCGAGCTGGGTGCACGCCTGGTGCCCATCCACCGCGAGATCTGGATCGAGCGCGACGACTTCACGGAAGACCCACCCGCCGGCTGGCAGCGCCTCACCCCGGGTGGCGAGGTACGCCTGCGCTATTCCTATGTGATCCGCTGCGACGAGGTGATCAAGGACGCTGCCGGTGAGGTGGTGGAGCTGCGCTGCAGCATAGACCACGACACCCTGGGCAAAAACCCCGTGGGACGCAAGGTCAAAGGGGTGATCCACTGGGTTTCGGCCCTGCATGCCCTGCCGGTGGAGGTGCGGCTGTACGACCGGCTGTTCACCGACCCCGACCCCGATGGTCACAAGGACCGCGATTTCCTCGACTTTCTCAATCCCGAGTCGCTGACCGTGGTGCAGGGCTGGATCGAGCCCAGCGTGCGCGACGCCCCGCCGGAGACGCGCTACCAGTTCGAGCGCCTCGGCTATTTCTGCAGCGACCGGTACGATCATCGGCCCGGCGAGCGTCTTGTGTTTAACCGCACGGTGAGCCTCAAGGACTCCTGGGCGAAGGCGCAGGGCTGAGGCGGGCGCGTGACCATGTATCAGCGCATCCTGGTGGCGATCGACGGCAGCGACACCGCCCGCCGTGGCCTGGAAGAGGCGCTCCGCCTGGCGCAGGCCGCGGGCGGCCGCCTGCTGCTCGTGCACGTGATCGAGGAACCCCTGCCGCTCATGGTCAACGGCGACTGGTCACTGCCCGGCCTGCCCCTTACGGCCTGGCGCGAGGCCGGTGAGCGGCTGCTCGAGGCGGCGTTGGCGCAGTGCCGGCAGGCCGGGGTCGAGGCCGAGACGCGCCTAATCGAGGCGGGCGGCCGCCGCATCGGCCCACTCATCGCCGAGACCGCCGTCGACTGGCAGGCCGATCTCATCGTCGTTGGCACCCATGGGCGCCGTGGCCTCGACCGCCTGCTGTTGGGCAGCGTGGCAGAGGGCATCATCCGCACCACGCGCACCCCTGTCCTGCTGCTCCCTTCGGCCTGACGCGATATGCTCGTCGTCTACAACTCGCTCACCCGCCGCAAGGAGGCGTTCACGCCCATCGTGCCTGGCCAGGTGCGCATGTATGTCTGCGGCATGACGGTGTACGACTACTGCCACCTGGGTCATGCCCGCGTGCTGGTGGTCTTCGACATGATCGCCCGCTGGCTGCGCGCCTCGGGCTACCAGGTCACCTATGTGCGCAACATCACCGACATCGACGACAAGATCATCCGCCGGGCGCAGGAAAACGGCGAACCCTACACGGCGCTGACCGAACGCTTCATTGAGGCCATGCACGAGGACGAGCGGGCGCTCAACGTCCTGCCGCCCGACCATGAACCGCGCGCAACCGAATACGTCGGTCGTATGCTGGACATGATCCAGGCCCTCATCGACCGGGGGCACGCCTATCCCGCCGACAACGGCGATGTCTATTACGCCGTGCGCAGCTTCCCCGCCTACGGGCAGCTCTCCGGCAAGTCCCTCGAGGAGCTGATTGCCGGCGAGCGTGTCGAGGTGGACCCGCACAAGCGCGATCCGCTCGACTTCGTGTTGTGGAAGGCGGCCAAGCCGGGCGAACCCGCCTGGCCCTCGCCCTGGGGGCCGGGGCGGCCGGGCTGGCACATCGAATGCTCGGCCATGGGCAGCCACCTGCTGGGGCCGCATTTCGACATCCACGGCGGTGGCCAGGACCTGCAGTTCCCCCATCACGAAAACGAGATCGCCCAGTCCGAGGGGGCGCACGGCTGCAAGTTTGTCAACTACTGGCTGCACAACGGCTTCGTGCGGGTGGACGACGAGAAGATGTCCAAGAGCCTGGGCAACTTCTTCACCATCCGCGAGGTGCTGGCGCGCTACGACGCCGAGGTGGTGCGCTTTTTCATCCTGCGCGCGCACTACAGGAGCCCCTTGAATTACTCCGACCAGCATCTGGACGATGCCCGTGCGGCGCTGACCCGGCTCTATACCGCCCTGCGCGGGCTCAACCCCGAGACCGCGCCGATCGACTGGAAGGCAGACTATCCGGCCCGCTTCAAGGCCGCCATGGACGACGACTTCAACACCCCCGAGGCGATCGCCGTGCTGTTCGAGCTGGCGGCGGAGCTCAACCGCACCCGCTCACCGGCCCTGGCGGGCGAACTCAAGGCCCTGGGCGGCGTGCTGGGCCTGCTCGGGCGCGCGCCGGAGGAATTCCTGCAGTCGGGGCAGACTGTGGCCGACTATCCACCCGAGCGTATCGAGGCCTTGATCCAGGAACGCCTGGCGGCGCGCAAGGCGCGCGACTTCCAGCGCGCCGACGCCATCCGCGCCGAGCTCAAGGCCGCCGGCATCCTGCTTGAGGACACCCCCCAGGGCACGACCTGGCGCCGCGCCTGAGCGTGCGGGGTGTGTCAGGGGAGCAGCCGCGGCAGCTCGCCGACGATGAAGAGCCCTGCCGCCTCGGCCAACCCCTCGTAGGCCGGCGCGTCGAGGTTGAGGATCTCCAGGCAACGGGCCCCCAGCTTGTCCCATTCGTGGTCGGCCGCGAGCTGTCCGTTGTCCTGCAGCAGCTTGTCGGCGATCTGGGCCACGGCGATCAGCCGCAGGCCCTGCGCATCGTCCAGCTCGTCCAGCGGGCCGGCGATCGCATGATGCATCAGGATCGCCCAGGCAAGCGTCTCCGACAGGCGCCATTCGTTGGCGAGTTTCGCCCCGACGACGGCGTGGTTGAGGCCCAGGGCCGCCTGCTCCGCCGCCGTGAACGGCTCATCCGCTTCTGCGCGCGCGTGCAGGACAGCGGCTGGATAGTCTTTGTGGTGAAGCTGCAGGATGGCCATGCCGCAATCGCGGAACAGTCCGAAGGTATAGGCCTCCGCCGGTCGCACGCCCAGACCCCTGCCCAGGCGCACCGCCAGCCATTGACTCATCACGGCGACCTTGATGGAGGCGTCTCACAGGGCATCCAGATCGGCGCGGCGGGGAAAGGAATGACGCAGCAGGATGCCCGCCACCATGCGCGCCGCGAGCTCCAGCCCCAGCAGCATCAGGGCCTCCTGCACCGAGGTCGCCCGCCGCTGCAGCCCGAAGTAGGGTGAGTTGACCGTCTTGATCAAGCTGGCCGCGAGGGCCATGTCCTCACTGATCAGGGCCGCCAGCCGCATGAAATCCGGCTCCTCCTGGCGCGATTCCGCAAAGATCTGGTCGAGGACGCCGGGACAGGGCGGTATCTCCATCCCCTCCAGGCTGGACTCCATGTCTTTGTAGAGCTGTACGAGCGAGGCCATGTGTGCGGCCCTCCCTAAATCGAGGTCATTGCTGGCCGAGATATCGACCTGCTGGGGGCCCTCCTTGAGGGAAAAAAAAAACGGCTGCCCGCAGGCAGCCGTCGTGCGCGATGCGCGTGCGTTGCTTACTTCGCAGCAGGCTGCGCCGGCTGGGCCGCGGGGGCCTGGGTGGCGGGCACGGCGAACATCTGCGCCCAGGCGTTCGGGTCGAAGGGGTTGAAGATGGCCGGGGCGCCAGCCTGGGCCGGGGCGGCGCCATAGCCGGTGCCGCTCCAGGGGTTGCTGGCGGCGGTCGAAGTGGCGGTGTAGCCGGTCGGGCTCAGGAAGCCGGACCACATCGGACCGTAGGTCTTGGGATCCATGGCGGCGCCCATCCAACCCATGTAG
>JBKBRS010000088.1:0-8659 GCA_046292095.1 Thiobacillaceae bacterium | reverse complement strand
GCGCCGGTGCGCGTGAGGATGGCCTCTAGCGCCGCATCGTGCAGGTTTTTGACGATGGGCGACTGCAGCCCCTCGCGCCCGCGGGCGAGATCGTTGACCTTGATCCAGGCCAGACCCTTGGCGCCATAGATCTTGACGAACTCGGTATAGGCGTCGATCTCGCCGCGGGTGAGCGCCCCGCCGCCAGGGACGAGCAGCCCAGCCACGCGTCCGTCCGGCTGGTTGGCCGGACCGGCAAAGACCTTGAACTCGACGTCGCGCATGACGTCGGTCAGTTCCGTGAGCACCAGCGACACGCGCAGGTCGGGCTTGTCCGTGCCGTAGCGGCGCATCGCCTCGCTGTAGGGCATGCGCGGGAAGGGGTCGGGCAGATCCACGTCGATGGCCGCCTTGAAGACTTGGCGGAGCATGCCTTCGACCAGCTCCATGATCGCCTCCTCGTCCACGAACGAGGCCTCGAGGTCGACCTGGGTGAACTCGGGCTGACGGTCCGCCCGCAGGTCCTCGTCGCGAAAGCACTTGACGATCTGGTAGTAGCGGTCGAAGCCGGAGACCATCAGCAGCTGTTTGAACAACTGCGGCGACTGCGGCAGGGCGTAGAACATGCCGTCGTGCAGGCGCGAAGGCACGAGGTAGTCGCGCGCGCCCTCCGGGGTGGAGCGGGTCAGCATGGGCGTCTCGATCTCGATGAAGCCATGCGCGTCGAGATAGTCGCGCATGAGCTTTGCCACCCGGTACCTGAGCCGCAGGTTGCGTTGCATCACCGGCCGGCGCAGGTCGAGATAGCGGTAGGTCAGGCGCACGTTCTCGGAGAGGTTCTCGTCGTCGAGCTGGAAAGGGGGCGTGGCCGACGGGTTCAACACCTCCAGCCGCTGGGCGATGACCTCCACCTCGCCGGTGGGCAGGTTGGGGTTCTCCGTGCCCGGCGGCCGCCGGCGCACCCGGCCCTCGATTTTGAGCACGTATTCGCTGCGCACCGCCTCCGCCAGGCGGAAGGCCTCCGGGGTGTCGGGATCAACCACTACCTGCACGGTGCCCTCGCGGTCTCGGAGGTCGATAAAGATCACCCCGCCGTGGTCGCGCCGCCGGTGGGCCCAGCCGCAGAGGGTGACGATGGTGTCGATGTCGGCGGCGGTCACCGCGCCGCAATAGTGGGTCCGCATGATGTCGAGTCCGATAGGAAGATCAATGGCATCAATCGTCGGGATGATGGTTGGTCAGCGCGCGTGGGGCGGGCGCGACCACCCCCATGGAGACGATGTACTTGAGCGCGGCGTCCACGGAGACGTCCAGCTCCAGGGTCTCCTCGCGCCGCACGTAGAAGTAAAAGCCATTCACCGGGCTGGGCGCGGTGGGGATGAACACGGCCAGCCATTCGTCCCCCAGCCTGTCGCGCACCTCCTCCGGCACGTTGGTCTGAAAGGCGAGCGACCAGGCATTGGGGTGCGGGTAGTGCACCAGCAGCACCTTGCGGAAGGCATGCCCGGTGCCGCTGAGCAGGGTGTCGGAGACCTGCTTCACACTGCCATAGATGGTGCGCACCACCGGTATGCGATGCAGGATCCTCTCCCAATAGGCCAGCAACCGCTGTCCGATGAGATTGGCGCTGACAAGACCCGTCAGGAAGATCACCAAGGCGGTGAGCAGCACGCCCAGGCCGGGGATGCGCACGCCCAGCCAAACCTCCGGCCGCCAGTGCTCCGGCAGCAGCAGCAGGGTCTGGTCCATGGCGCCGATCAGGGCATCGAGCACCCAGATGGTGATGCCCAGCGGCACCCAGATCAACAGGCCGGTGATGAAGTAGCGACGCAACGGGGCCATGACGGCTCTGGTAAATAAATTGGGCAAAACGCACGGGGCGTTTTGCCCAATCGAGGGAAGCAGGCTTGAGCGTCAGGCCGCGCAGGCCGGGCAGCCACCCGCACCACAGGCCGGCGCCGGGGCCTCCTCCTTCTTGGGGGCGCCCCCCTTGAAGTCGGTGGCGTACCAGCCGGAACCCTTGAGCTGGAAGCCGGCGGCAGTGAGCTGCTTGGCGAACGTGGGCTTGCCGCAAGAAGGACAGTCGGTTAGCGGCGCATCGCTCACCTTCTGCATGACGTCCTGCTCGAAACCACAGTCAGAACACTTGTAGGCATAGATCGGCATCTCGACCTCCAATCGTAGCGAATTGCTTGGGATTATACCCGATGAATCCGATATTTAGCCAATCGCGCGGGCTTCAAGTTCACCACGACAGGCGCAGGGTGACGAAGGCCTGGCGCTGCACGGTATGGGACTCGCGAAACTCGGTGTGCTCGCTGGTGGCGTTCTGCAGAGTCAAGGCCAGCTCGTCCTCACTACCCATCCCACCCAGACGCTTGGCGAGCTTGACGTCGACGCGTTCATAGGCCGGCTGCACATCCCCATCATTGAGCCATTTCATGTCCCCGACCCGGCAGTAGCCAAGGCTCGCACTGAAACCGGACGGCAGGGGCAGCGACCACAACAGGCTGGTCGCATGGCGTGGCGCAGTGAGCTCGGTGTCCCGATCGGTACCGGGGCTGGCACGGATCCGGGTGATGGCATGCGACAGTAAGATCCGTCCCCACACCGGATGACACCAGTCCAGGCTGAGATCTCCACCCATCGTGCGGATGGCGCCGGTGTTATAAAAATAGAAATAGTCCGCGCCATCGGGCCCCAGAAAGTCTGGGCGTACATAGCCAGCGGGTACGGCTATGGGACAGCTTGCCAAACCAACTCGACACGCTTTGTCATCGATATAGCGCGTGTGTCGCTCGACGAACAGCCGTCCATCCAGCACCAGACCATACGTCGGGTGGCGGGCGATATAGCCCACTTCAGCGAAACGGGTAAGCTCGGGTTCGAGACGCTGGACGGCCCATGTACCGATGTCAATGATGGAACCTGTGGGTAAGCCAGGCAGGGACGGGCCCAGGTAGCGGACCACCTCGCGTGCATGGGTTTCCGCCAAAGTAAGGTCTCGATAGCCCTGCCCCGCACTGAAACGCAGGGATTGCTCCGGGCTTGGCGCCCAGTTCAAGGCAAGACGCGGTGAGACGAGGGTATGGCTCTGCGCCTGCCTCTCGAGCGTGCCGCCGATGTGCAACAGCCAGTCGGGCCTGAAGCGCCAGTCGAGATTCCCGAAGACCTGCCAGGGCGTCGTACTGACCGTGCCCAGACCATAGAGCTGACGCTCTGACTCGGCACGATCCTGCCGCACGGATGCCCCCCAAACGGCCTTGACATCGTCGGACCAGGTGTGAATCTGCTGCAGCTCTAATGCGTCGCGCGAAGCGTCCAAATCGTCTGCAACCGGGGCACGGATCGATATCGTCCCGAATTGTCGCCCGAGGATGGCGGTCTCCCGTTTGCTGCGCTGGAACCGGTCGTACTCCACCGACAACTGCGAGCCCGGCGCATAGTGTTTGCGCCAGGCCAGCCGTAGGCTGTACTGTTCCTGCCTGCGCGTCCGATAGGGTTCCTCATTGGGTTTCAATGTACTGCCCACCCAGTCCTCGCCACGGCTGAGACCCGCGCTTAAGAGCCATTCCTGATCCATCGCCGGGCGCAAGACGAGCTGGCCATAGACGGTCTGGCGCTGGATCTCCTCGTTATAGGCGTGGGTGAGGCGTGCGAGGTCCCGGAAATTCGTCGCCTCCCGGCTGGATAGACTCAGCCGCCAATCGATGCGCTCAGCGCTCTTGCCCAGGCGCACGTAGTGGTCCGCGAAGTCATGACGGCCGCGCGAGAAGACGAGGCCGACGCCCGTGTCGGCACCCGGCTCACGCGTGATAATGTGAATCACCCCCTGGAAGGCACCGGCGCCGTAGCTCGCCTGGTTCGGGCCACGCACGACCTCGATGCGTTCCACGTCCTCCAGCCTCGGAGGCAGGTCCTGCCAGTCCACCGCCCCCGTGGCGGGATTGACCACCGAGCGGCCGTCCACCATCACCATCAAATGATTGGGGTAGGCATCACCAAGACCGTGATTGACCACCACCGGCGAACCCTTGGGCCAGTCTGCCACCAGGTAGCCCGGCACCAACCGCAGCACGTCATGGATCTCTGTGAAGCCCGAGACGCGGATCATCTCCCGGTCGATCACGGTCACCGGCGCGGGGGCATCCAGCGGCGAAGTGGCGATGCGCGAGGCGGTGAGTACCTGCGGCAGGTCTGCCAGGAAAAGCGCCTCGGTCACGCCTTGCGCCAGGGCGTAGGGCGTGAAGCCGAGCAGGAGGGCGAAGAACGATTGGCGTCTCAATTGGATTGCGCCTCGCTGCGCAGCCGCCGATAGTCCACCTTGCCCGTGCCGAGCAGTGGAAGAGTCTCTCTGTGAATGATCCGCCTTGGCAAGGCGATTTCGGGCAGCCCCAGCTGACGGGCAGCGGCGGCCAAGCGTTCGCGCGAGAGATCGGCGTCGGTGGTGTAGAGCACGATGGCCTCGCCGCGCCCCGGGTCGGGTTCGGCCAGGCTGGCGTGCTGGGCCTCGCCGGAGACGGCACGGGCGATGGCCTCGGTGAGGTCCAGGCAGACCTGCTCACCGGCGACCTTGGCGAAACGCCGCAGCCGGCCATGGATGCGGAGATAGCCGTCGGCGTCCAGTTCGGCGATGTCGCCGGTGTCGTGCCAGCCCGGCCCGGCCGCCGAGTGCGGCGGGTCCAACACGGCCGGAGCCTCGGGCCAGTAATAGCCGCTCATCAGGTTGGGGCCACGCAGATGCAGCTCACCGCCCTGCGTAATCCCCTCGACCGGCAGGATCTTGGCCTCGATGCCCGGCAGCAGCCTGCCCACTGTGCCCGGCCGGTTCGAGTCGGGCAGGTTGACGGCCACCACCGGCGCGAGCTCGGTGCAGCCATAGCCCTCCAGGATATCGATGCCGAAGCGCTCACGCCAGGTCTGCCGCACGGTCTCGGCCAGCTTCTCGGCGCCGGCCACCACGTAGCGCAGGCTCTGGAAGTCCTCGGGCTGGGCGTAACGGGCGTAGTGGTAGAGAAAAGTGCTGGTCGAGAACAGGGTGTTGCAGCCCTTCTCGCGGATCAGCCTGGGGATCTCCTTGTAATGCAGGGGGCTCACGTACAGCACCAGGCGGGCCCCGCTCACCAGGGGCATGAGCGCGCCGGCGGTGAGGCCGAAGCTGTGGAAGATGGGCAGGCAGTTGAAGATGCGGTCCTGCGGGCCGAAAGGGAAGATCTGCAGGATCTGGGCGACGTTGGCCAGGAGCGCCCGGTGCGATAGGACCACCCCCTTGGGGCGACCCTCGGTGCCCGAGGTGTAGAGCACCACCGCAGGGTCTTCCGGGGCGCCGCCGGGCAGTGCTCGTTCCGGAAACCACAGGGCGTAGCCGATCAGCCAGAGCTTGTCGGCCAGTCCGAAGGCGCGGCGCAGATCCTCCAACCAAACCAGCCGCACCCCCTGCAGGGCCTCGACCTGGGCCGTGAGCTGGGCCTTTTCGACGAAGGGGCGACTGCTGATGACGCTGCGCACGCCCGACACCCGGCAGGCGTTTTGCAGGCCCTCGACCCCGGCGGTGTAGTTGAGCATGCAGGGCACACGGCGCTGGGCGCCCAGCCCGATCAGGAGCGCCACGGTGGCGGCGACGTTGGGCATCAGCACGCCGACGTGCTCGCCCGGCTCAGTGAGGCGCGCGGCGAGCCGCGCCAGCGCCAGCGTCATCTTGAGGAGGTCGCCGTAGCTGTAACGGCCGGGTGTCGCATCCTCCCACTGACCCGGCGGGTGGCGGCCGAAGCGGCGGGTGGCGGCGACCAGGGCCTCAAACAGGGTGTCGGCGACGGGGGCGGGTGCACTCATAGCTGCAGCCAGCGGCTGGCCTGATGCAGGCGCTCGTCCATGGCGAGGAGCTCCGGGCGGGGATGACAGTGCACCATGACCACCGTCCAGCGGCGGCGGTCGCGTCCATGCAGGTCGGTGAAACCCAGCTCATGCGCGGCCGGCGCACTGTTTGGGCGCAAGACACCCATGCCATCCACGTTCAGCTTGACCCGCTCAAGCCGCAGGTGCTGCTCGGGATTGAGCAGGACCTCATCGAAATCCTGGGCCAGCCGCCGCAGATCGAGTGTCGCCGAGGCGGCGGCCAGTTCTGCCAGAACCTTTTCCAGCCGCTGCTGCAACGCACTGCGGCGCTCTGGTGGCGCGAGGCGCAGATCGGCGCGCAGGTAATCGCGCTCCTGCTCCAACGCCTGCCGGGCCTGGCGGCGCGCCTGGATACGCTCACTGACCCGCCCGAGTAGGCTGTCGAACAGGTTCCACATGAGCAACTGCCGCGCCTCGGCCTCGGTCGGTGCCGGGCCGCTCAGCGTGTGGTCGGTGAAAATCACGACGCGCTGGGCCACCTCGCGCCGCAGCAGCTCGCCCTGCAGCTCCATGCCGAAGGCGGTCTTCTCCCGCCGGCGCATGCCCATGAGGGCGTAGGCGTCTGTCCCGGGGCCGCCCGGGCGGCGGGTGTATTCGTGCATGGCGTGGCTCATGCACAGGGCCTGCTGCATCTCGTCTGGCCCGCTGAACAGGACGTGTATGAAGGGATCGCGGGCATAGAGCTCGGGGGCCATTTCCACCGGACCGGGGATGGCCTGCGCGAGTTGGCGGACGTACTCCAGGGCGTGGGCGACAGAGCGGCGGTAACGCCGGGGGAAGTCACCGGCCTGCTCGAGCCTAGGCTCCACCCGCGCGACCGCCCGCGCCAGTGCGGTTTCGATCCCCGCGTCGCCGGCATGATGCGCGTGACTGCCGAACAGTCGGGCAATCAGGCCGGCCATGGGGTTCAGGTTACGTCAGAACGGGATGTCGTCGTCCAGATCGGCGAAACCGCCGCCCGTCTTGCCGGTTGTCTCACCCGTCTCGGCAGGACGGCGCACCTCCTCGCGCGCTTCGCCGTAATCGGCAGTCCCGCCGCCCGGACGGCTGCCCAGCATCTGCATGCGCTCGCCGCGGATCTCGGTGATATACCGATCCTGGCCGTCCTTGTCCTGGTATTTGCGCGTGCGCAGGCTGCCCTCAACGTAGATCTGGCTGCCCTTCTTGAGATACTGGCCGCAGACCTCGGCCTGCTTGCCGAAGAAGACCACCCGGTGCCACTCGGTGGCCTCCTGACGCTCTCCGTTCTTGTCCTTCCAGGTCTCGGTGGTGGCCAGCGACAGGTTGGCGATGGCGTCCCCGCTGGGCATGTAGCGCACCTCGGGATCACGCCCGAGATTGCCGATCAGGATCACCTTGTTGACTGATGCCATGTGTCTGCCCTCGCGGATGCTCAATCTGGAGTTGTTGATTATACGGCGACAGTCGCGGGCGTGACCGCTCGGTGCCGATCAGCCGCCTTTCCAGGTCGGACCGAAGCGGCGTGAGGCGTCAAGGCTCGCCATATAGCGCGTGTCTGACCCCCGCCTCGTCCCAACCGGTCTGGCTGACCTTGAGCATCACGGTGCCCTCCTGCGGCAGCACGCTCACCGCCTCAACCCCGGCGAAGACGGCCAGCCGCGTCGCCAGCTGCCGGGCCGCCAACTCGTCGATGGGGCCGATATGCAGCATCTCGGTCTTGACCCGCGGCGGCGGCTTCATCCCAACGGCCAGCAGGAGCCAGACGAACATCAGAGCGCCGCAGAACACGAACACGGCAGCGAAGCCCAAGTGTTGGGCGAGCCAGCCGCCGACCATGCCGCCGAAGAATAACCCGAAGGCCTGCGCGGTGTTGTACACCCCCATGGCCGTACCCTTGGCCTCGGGCGGCGCGATCTTGGAGATGAGCGAGGGCAGCGTGGCCTCCAGGATGTTGAAGGCGACGAAATAGGCCATAAGCGCCGCGACGATGCCCCAGAAGTGGGTGAGCGAGAGGGCCAGCCCGACCTGGGCCGTCAGCATCAGGACCACGGCGCCGACGAAAACCTGTTTGAGCCGGCCGTGCCGCTCGCCGTAGACGATGGCCGGCACCAGAAAAACGAACGAGAGAATGAGAACGGGCAGATAGACCTGCCAGTGGTGTTCGGCGTCCAGGTTACCGGCCTGGAGCAGGGCGAAGGGTACCACCACGAACATGGCCATCTGCGCTGCATGCAGGGCGAAGATGCCCCAATTCAAACGCGCCAGTTCTAGGTGGCGCAGGACGTCCACAAGCCGCGTCGGATTGGCCTCGGCATCGGAGTGGAAGACGGACACACCCGGCTCTGGGGTGTAGAAGCGCAGCACCGCGATGGCCAACAGGGCGAGCACGCCCGTGGCCAGGAACATGCCCGGCACCCCGATCAGATGATAGAGCGCGGGCCCAGCGGCGAGCGAGATGGCGAAGGCAAGCCCGATGGTGCTGCCGATCACCGCCATCGCATGCGTGCGCTTCTCCTCGCGGGTGAGATCGGCCAGCAGGGCCGTCACCGCCGCCGAGATGGCGCCCGCCCCCTGCAGCGCCCGTCCGAGGATGACCCAGTAGAGGTCCGGCGCCCAGGCGGCCAGGAAGCTACCCAGGGCGAAGATGGCCAGCCCCAGGTAGATCACCGGCTTGCGACCGAAACGATCGGAGGCCATGCCGAAGGGGATCATCAGCAGCGCCTGGGTCAACCCGTAAATGCCCAGGGCCAGCCCGATCAGGGTATGGTCCTCGCCGCCGGGCAGAGTCCTGGCGTACAGCGCGAATACCGGCAGGATCAGGAAC
>JBKBRS010000087.1:0-8727 GCA_046292095.1 Thiobacillaceae bacterium | reverse complement strand
AGCCCCGGAGCCGCGGTCTCCAAGGTCATCGTCTCGGCGCTTCGCTGTCGGCCTTGAAGTCCAGACACAGGTTCACCGGGCCGATGAACGGCCTGCGCACGGTCCAAGCAGCCTTGAGCACGACGCCGTCCTTGACCTTCTCCATCTCCAGGTCCTTGCGCTCGACGTCGGTGATGTTGCTGACGTAGAGGCGTTTGGCAAAGGCATCCCGATAGGCGGACAGTCCGCCGCCCTCCAGTTGTGGATCGTTGGCCATGTCCACCAGGGCCTTCTTCACCGCCCAATAATCCAGATAGGCCGGCAGCAGGCGTGAGGCCGTATAGGCGACGAAGCCCAGCAGGAACACAAAGAACAAAAGCCCGCCGAAAGTTAGCCCCAGTTGCCTGCGTCTCATCTCTATCCTCCGCCTACTCGATCGACCGCCCGATGCGCGACAGGTCGCCGAAGTTCATCCAGATGAGGAAGGCCCGGCCGACGATGTTGCGGTCCGGCACGAACCCCCAGTAGCGCGAGTCGTTGCTGGCGTCGCGGTTGTCACCCAGCATGAAGTAGTGCCCCTCCGGCACCCGGCAGCGGAATCCCCGTTCATTGTAGGTGCAGTTCTCCCTGTACGGGAAAGCGCCCTCGACCTGGTAGAGGATCACCGGCGGCAGGTCGGGGATGACCATGGCCGTGTGCCGATGTCCGTCGATACGCTCCCAGTAGGTCTGCGCGCGCACGAAGTTGAGGCCGCCGGCGACGTATTCATAACTGCCGGCCGGCTCCATCGCCACCGGCTGGCCGTTGATGATCAGCCGCTTGTCGATGTACTCCACCGTGTCACCGGGCAGTCCGATCACCCGCTTGATGTAATCGAGCGCCGGGTCCTTGGGGTAGCGGAACACCATGACATCCCCCCGCTTGGGCTCCCCGACCTCGAACACCTTGACGTTGAGGATGGGCAGCCGGATGCCATAGTCGAACTTGTTGACCAAGATGAAGTCGCCGATCTCCAGCGTGGGCAACATGGAACCGGAGGGGATCTTGAACGGCTCAACCAGGAAGGAGCGCAGCAGGAAGACCACCAGGATCACCGGGAAGAAGCTGCGCGCGTAGTCCACCACCACCGGTTCGGGCTCGCCATCGGCGCGCCGTTTGCGCAGCCAGACGAGGTCCGCCAGCCAGATGACACCGGTGAGCACCAGCAGCAGGAAGAGGAAGAGGGCGAAGCTCATGGCGCTCTGGTAGACGAGCACCAGGCCCACCAGGATGAGACCCCAGAAGACGAACTTCATCGCCTGCATCACTTCTCTCCCACCTTCAGGATGGCCAGGAAGGCCTCCTGGGGGATCTCCACGTTGCCCACCTGTTTCATGCGTTTTTTGCCTTCTTTCTGTTTTTCCAACAGTTTGCGCTTGCGCGTGATGTCACCGCCGTAGCACTTGGCCAGCACGTTCTTGCGCAGGGCCTTGACCGTCTCGCGGGCGATGATGTGGCTGCCGATGGCCGCCTGCACCGCTACGTCGAACATCTGCCGCGGGATCAGCTCGCGCATCTTGGCGACCAGCTCGCGCCCGCGGTACTGGGCGGTGGAGCGGTGGACGATGAGCGACAGGGCGTCCACCCGCTCGCCGTTGACCAGGACGTCGAGCTTCACCAGGTCGTCGGCGCGGAACTCCTTGAACTCGTAGTCGAGGGAGGCGTAGCCGCGCGAGGTGGATTTGAGCTTGTCGAAGAAGTCCATCACCACCTCGTTGAGCGGCAGGTCGTATTTCAGCATGACCTGGTGGCCCATGTATTTCATGTCCACCTGGGTGCCGCGCTTCTGGTTGCACAGGGTCATCACATTGCCCAGATAGTCCTCCGGCACTAGGATAGTGGCGGTGATGATGGGCTCGCGGATCTCGGCGATCTTGCCCGGATCGGGCAGCCGCGAGGGGTTCTCGATCAACTGCACGCTGCCGTCGCGCAGCACCACCTCGTATTCGACGGTGGGCGCGGTGGTGATCAGGTTCTGGCCGTATTCGCGCTCCAGGCGCTCCTGCACGATGTCCATGTGCAAAAGCCCCAGAAAACCGCAACGGAAGCCGAACCCCAGCGCCTGCGAGGTCTCCGGCTCGAACTGAAGGCTTGCGTCGTTGAGCTTCAACTTCTCCAGCGCATCGCGCAGGCTGTCGTATTCGTGCGCATCCACCGGGTAGAGCCCGGCGAAGACCTGCGGCTTGATCTCCTTGAAGCCGGGCAGCGGCGCCTCGGCCGGGCGTGTGGCCGAGGTGATGGTGTCGCCCACGCGGGCGTGCTTGAGCTCCTTGATGCCGGCGATGACGAAACCCACCTGCCCGGCGCTCAGCACCTCGCGCGCAACCGACTTGGGCGTGAACACCCCCACCTGCTCGCACAGATACTCCGCCCCGGTGGCCATCAGGCGGATCCGGTCCTTGGGCCTGAGCTCCCCATCCACCACCCGCACCAGCATCACCACGCCGACATAGTTGTCGAACCAGGAATCGGTGATCAGCGCCTTGAGCGGCGCCTGCGGGTCGCCCTTGGGCGGCGGGATGCGCGTGACCACCGCCTCCAGCACCTCGTCTATGCCCTCGCCGGTCTTGGCGGAGCAGCGGATGGCATCCTGTGCCGGGATGCCGATGATGTCCTCGATCTCCTGGGTCACCCGCTGCGGGTCGGCCGCCGGCAGGTCGATCTTGTTGAGCACAGGGACCACCTCCACCCCAAGCTCGATGGCCGTGTAGCAGTTGGCCACGGTCTGCGCCTCCACGCCCTGCGAGGCATCCACCACCAGCAGCGCCCCCTCGCAGGCGGCGAGCGAGCGGCTCACCTCATAGGAGAAATCGACGTGCCCCGGCGTGTCGATCAGGTTGAGAGAATACGTCTGCCCGTCACGCGCCGTGTAGTTGAGCGCCGCCGTCTGCGCCTTGATGGTGATGCCGCGCTCACGCTCCAGCTCCATGGAGTCGAGCACCTGCTCGGCCATCTCGCGCTCGGTGAGCCCCCCGCAGCGCTCGATGAGCCGGTCGGCCAGCGTGCTCTTGCCGTGGTCGATGTGGGCGATGATGGAAAAGTTGCGGATGTGGCGCATGAAAACGGTTCGGGCGCCAGCGGCGCCCAATGGTCAAAGCCTGGCGATTTTACCGGAAACAGACGGGCGCTCGGGCAATGCAGCGGATGGTCGCGCAGACTGTCGGCCAGCCAGTGCGACCGGAACCCGTCTGCACGTGGTGGCTCAGGGGTCGACCGGCCGGGGCCGGCCTTCCGGTGTGACCAGGCCAGGCGGCCGTACCCTCGCGGCGTGCGGCCGCGGCTTCCTGCTCAGTCGAGACGCAGGGGGATGTAGATCGAGCTCTCACCGCGCTTGACGAGCAAGGCCACGCTCTTGCGCTGGGTCTCGCTCAGGAGTTTGGACAGCTCCTCGGCGGTGAAGACCTCGCGGTTGTTCACCGCTAGGATCACATCGCCCGGGCGCACCCCAGCGCGGGCGGCCGCACCGGAGACATCCTCCACCAGGACGCCGGACTGGATGTTCAGTTGCCGGCGTTGCTCAGGCGTGAGATCACTGGTGACGAGACCTGCGCGGTCGGGTTGCGCGGACTCGCGAGCGGCGGCCACGGCCGAATCTGCCGGCATCTCGCCGACCACGACGGTCAGGTCCCGCATCGCGCCCTTGCGCCAGACCGTGAGGGTGGCGCGGGTGCCGGGCCGGGTAGCGCCCACCATGCGCGGCAGGTCGATCGAGCGCTCCACCGTACGGCCGTTGAACTTCAGGATGATGTCCGAGACCTGCACGCCCGCCTTGTCAGCCGGGCTGTCCTTCTCGACATCGCTCACCAGAGCACCCTGCGGTTTGGCGAGCCCGAAGGACTCGGCAAGATCGGCGGTGACCTCCTGGATCATGACGCCGATGCGCCCGCGCGCGACGCGGCCCGTGCCCTTGAGTTGCTCGGCCACGTCCATCGCCACGTCGATGGGGATCGCGAAGGACAGGCCCATGTAACCGCCCGAGCGGGAGATGATCTGGGAGTTGATGCCCACCACCTCGCCGCGCATGTTGAACAGCGGACCGCCGGAGTTGCCGGGGTTCACCGCCACGTCGGTCTGGATGAAGGGCACGTAGTTCTCCTGCGGCAGGCTCCTGCCCTTGGCCGAGACGATGCCGGCGGTGACCGAGTTCTCGAAGCCGAAGGGCGCGCCGATGGCCAGGACCCACTCGCCGACTTTGAGCCGGTCGGGGTCGCCGATCGTGACCTTGGGCAGCCCCTTGGCCTCGATCTTGATCAGCGCCACGTCGGTGCGGTCGTCCTTGCCGATCACCTTGGCGCGGAACTCGCGCCGGTCGTGCAGGCGGACGATCACCTCGTCGGCCTCGTCCACCACATGGGTGTTGGTCAGGATGTAGCCGTCCTCGCTGATGATGAAGCCCGAGCCCTGACCCCGCCGCGGCGGGATGAAGCGCTCGTTGCCCTCGGGCGGCATGAAGCGACGGAAGAAATCGAACATCTCGTCGGGCTGGGGGATGCGCCCGCGCCTTGGCTTGCGGACATCCTGCGTGGTGGTGATGTTCACCACCGAGGGGCTCTGTTTCTCGGCCAGTTCGGTGAAGTCTGGCAACTGACCGGCCGGCATTGCCGAAACCGAGACGAAGGCGAACAATAGGCCCAGGATCCATG
The DNA here is from genome assembly GCA_046292095.1 of Thiobacillaceae bacterium. GTDB lineage: Bacteria > Pseudomonadota > Gammaproteobacteria > Burkholderiales > Thiobacillaceae > JANWZL01. The sequence continues at coordinate 4,066 of JBKBRS010000087.1, read as the reverse complement.
CTCTCATGAACTCACCTCTTGCAAATGTGTTGTCTGTCGATGGGGTTGACGCTCAGATCTGCCCGCACCCGCCTGTCGCCTGTCGCAGGATCACCGGCATCGCCGCGCGATGACCGTGACGCAAGCGCATCCAGGCCAGCGCCAAACCGATGCCCGCCCCCACGACGGCAGCGCCCTCTCCCAATAGCGATCCCGCCACGGCACCAATCACCAGCAGGGCGAGAGGGAGGAGGTATCCACGCACGGCGGCCGAGAGGATGGCCCCGTCCTCGATGCCGATGACCACCCAATCGCCGGGCTGCGCAGCGATGGGATTGTCGACGGGATACTCGGGTTCCCTGGGGTTGAGCAGACGGGCGTAGAGCGCGGAGCCACAGCCCTTACCCCCACAGGCACCGCAGGACGTGGGGGCCTCCACCTTCACCCAGGCCGTATCCCCCTGCAGGCGTGTCACGCGGGCGGTGGTCTCGATCATCGCGGCTCGCGGCAGGTGCAGGTGTCAGTACGCGCCGGGCCGCCCCAAGCGTACTGACAGTCGCCGCGGGGGGCGGTGAGCGCAGCGAGCCGGGTCCGTTTCATGCTAGCGTTCGGCCAGGTTGGTGGCGATGGTCTCGATCGCCGGCCAGGGCGCATCCCCCAACACGGTCACCTGCCAGCTGCCCACCTGACGGGTGAGCAGATTCAGCATGCCATGCGGACTCTCGCCCTTGACCGTCTCGACCGGACGCACGGCCGGCTCGATGAACAGCGAGATGTGCGTAAGCCCGTCGCTGAACACCCACTGGTCGACCTCGTTCGGTCGGTTGGGCAGGCGACGCTTGACCGCGGCCACGCGGGTGTAGCCGGGCGGCAATTGTCGCACCGTGATGACCTCGGTGGCTTGTGCCCTCGTCGCTGGCTCCGCTGGCGCCTGCGCCCGCGCGTTGCTGGCGGGTCGGGTGTTGCTGCCAATACGGATCTCGGTGAAGGCGAATTGCTGCAGGGGCCTGCCGGCATCGTTGACCATCATCGCCTTGAGCGGGAGCGCACTGTCCTTCTCCACGCAGAGGTGATAGCCCCAGCGGAAGGCATCGCGCGGGACGAGTACCAGCCAACGGCATTCGAGACCGGCCACGCGATCCATCTCACCCACGCGAACGCTGTACCAGTTCACCAGGGCATTGGCATTGACCGGCAACAGGTCGGGGAAGTGACGGGTGCTCGGGCGCCGCTCGGTACGCACCACCCCGCCCTCGGTGGTGACGACCAAGGACTCTCCCCCTCGACAGACGACCTCGCGCGGCGTGCCGTCCAGGGCGAAGAGCTGGGTCTCCTTGTACGGCCCGACGACGCGACTGACGATGCGCATCGTCTGCATGCTATCGCCCTGCTGAAAGACGAACTTGCCTTCGTAATTGAGCCGCCGCGCGCTGTCGGCCACCCGCTGTAACCACGCGCCGGCCTCCTGCGCGGGCAGGTCCGAGGCTAAGGCGGCATCGACGAGGAGCGCCGGCAGCGCGAGCCCAATCATCCAGGGCTTGAGCTTCACCGCCCCCCCTCCGTGCCGACCAGGGTGACCCGGGTGAACGCCATGTCGGGCGGTGCGACCACGCCTTGCGAGAAGTCCTGATGCGCGTCGAGATAGGGCATGACATGGCTGGCCTGGATCATGACCGCCTCGGGTTTGGCCGCCATCTGCACCGGGCCCGTCTGCGGCGGCAGCGCCGTCCACACCGTCCAGGTCACGGCGGCGACCGCCGCGGCAGCGGCCGTCCAGGCGATAGGACGCGTGATGCGTGCGGCTCGCCTCCTGCGCATCGGGGCGAGCACAGTCGGCTCCGCTGCCAACGCGGCATGTAGGCGCTGCATGAAACCGGGCTGCATGACGATTTCGCCACGCAGGGCATCCCCGATCAGGCAGTACTCCGACCAGCAGCGCAACCGGCCGGCGTCCTGAACGAGCTGACGCGCAGCGCGCTCAGCCTGCGTGTCATCCAACTCACCATCCAACAGCGCCGACAGCCACTCCTGCTCTGCCGCGCTCGCTTGGGGTCGTTCTTGCTGCAGCATCGTTACCACCTCTGATCTTCCGAGGTCCCCAAGATGGGACGCAGCTTGGCGGCGATCGCCTCACGCGCCCGGAAGATCCGGGACCTCACCGTGCCGATGGGACAACCCATGAAATTCGCAATGTCCTCGTAACTCATACCCTCGATCTCTCGCAGGGTGATGGCCGTGCGCAGCTCCTCCGGCAGGGCCTCCACCGCCTCGTTGACCGCGTAGGCGATCTGTTTCGACAGCAGCTGGGCATCGGGCGTGTCGATGTCCGGCGCTGCATAACGCTCCTCGCCCCCTTCCTCCTCATCCCCCGCCACATCGCTCACCGTGAGCATGCTGCGGTTGCGGGCCGCCAGATAGTTCTTTGCCGTATTCACCGCGATCCGGTAAAGCCATGTATAGAAAGCCGCATCGCCGCGAAACTGGGGCAGCGCCCGGTAGGCCTTGATAAAGGTCTCCTGGGCGATGTCCTCGATCTCCTCCGGGTCCCGGACCATGCGTGACAGCAAGCGCCCGATTTTGCGCCGGTACTTCTCCACCAGCAGTTCGAAAGCGCGTTTGTCACCGCTGCGTACCCGTTCCACCAGGATCAGGTCGGCATCCCTTTCAGTCATCCCTGAGCATCCTCACGTTGTCCACCCTGTGTGACAGGGCTTCCAAATCGGTTTCGGGGCTAGTATAACCGGCCTGACCCACCTGGCTGCCGTGACAGACCGCCGGGCGTGGGCCTTAGTTCCCATTTTCGAGCAATGGATTTCATGCTGCGCTGCGACGTGCTCATCATCGGCTCCGGCCTGGCCGCCACCACCCTGGCCTTGTCGCTCCCCGAGCGCCTGAAGGTGCTGATGGTCACCAAGAAGGAAGCGACCGAGAGCTCCAGCCATTGGGCCCAGGGTGGGATCGCCGCCGTGCACGCGCGCGACGACGATCTGGAGTCGCATGTGCAGGACACCCTGAACGCGGGCGCCGGGCTCTGCCACGAGGACACCGTGCGCCGCGTGGTGACCGAGGCGCCGCGGGCGATCGGCTGGTTGATCTGGCAGGGGGTACCCTTCGACCGCGAAGGCAACGACTACCACCTGGGCCGCGAGGGCGGCCACAGCCACCGCCGCATCTTCCACGTCGCCGACGCCACCGGGGCGGCGGTGCAGGACACCCTGCTCAAGCGGCTCGCCGCCGCCCCCAACGTGCAGATCCTGCCCTGGCACATCGCAATCGACCTCATCACCGGGCGCAAGCTCGGGCTCGCCGACCAGGCCGTGTACGGCGCCTATGTGCTCGACACCCGCCGCGGCCGGGTGGAGACCATTGCCGCCGGCCACACGGTGCTCGCCACCGGCGGTGCCGGCAAGGCCTTCCTCTACACCACCAATCCGGACACCGCCACCGGTGACGGCATCGCCATGGCCTGGCGCGCCGGCTGCCGGGTGGCCAACCTGGAATTCATCCAGTTCCACCCGACCTGTCTTTACCACCCCAAGGCCAAGAGCTTCCTCATCACCGAGGCCATGCGCGGCGAGGGGGCGGTGCTGCGGCTACCCGATGGCACCCGCTTCATGCCCGAACACGATGAGCGCGCGGAACTGGCCCCGCGCGACATCGTCGCCCGCGCCATCGACTTCGAGATGAAGAAGCGGGGTTTGGATTGTGTCTATCTCGACATCACCCACCTGCCGGCCAAGCAGATCATCAGCCACTTCCCCACCATCCACGCCCGTTGCAAGGCGCTCGGGATCGACATCACCACCGAATGGATCCCAGTGGCCCCCGCCGCGCACTACACCTGTGGTGGGGTGGTGGTGGACGAATATGGCCGCACCGAGCTCGATCACCTCTATGCCATCGGGGAGGTGAGCTTCACCGGGCTACACGGCGCCAACCGGTTGGCGAGTAACTCCCTGTTGGAATGCCTGGTCTATGGGCGCGCCGCCGCCGCCCACATCGCCCAAGCCGCGCCCGCGCCCACACGCGATCTGCCGCCCTGGGACGAGAGCCGGGTGACCGACGCCGACGAGGAGATCGTCATCGC
>JBKBRS010000008.1:23886-27655 GCA_046292095.1 Thiobacillaceae bacterium | reverse complement strand
GGCCGAGCGCACCCTGAATGCCGCAGAGACCGCACAACCCATCCAACAACGCCTGGGCGAAGGCGCGCGCGCGCTGGCCAGCCACTGGGACCGTCTGTACAACAAGGAGCTGGCGGTGGACGAGTTCAAGGCCCTGGTGCGGGACACCCACGCCTATCTCAAACAAGTGCCGGAGCAGACTGAGGCCACCAACGCCCAGCTCATGGAGATCATCATGGCCCAGGACTTCCAGGACCTGACTGGCCAGGTGATCAAAAAGGTCCTGGACGCCGCCCAGACCCTGGAAAAACAACTGCTCGGCCTGCTCATCGAGACCACGCCGGAGGAAAAGCGCCAGGCCGTGCGACCCGATCTGCTGGAAGGCCCGGTCATCCGCGCACAGGGGCGCGACGACGTCGTCACCAACCAAGAGCAGGTCGACGAATTGCTGGAGAGTCTGGGTTTCTGACCATGCGCGGTGCACAGGGCACGTGGCAAGCCACCGGCCGAGGCCGTGCGTCCACGCGACCGGTATCCAAAGAGGAGTGAATCATGAGTGACTTCGCCGGGATGGAGGAATTGTTGAAGGACTTCCTGATGGAGGCCGGGGAGCTGTTGAGCCAGGTCGACAACAAGCTGGTGGAGCTGGAGAAGCGCCCGGACGACAAGGCGCTGCTCAACGACATCTTTCGCGGCTTTCACACCATCAAGGGGGGTGCCGGCTTCCTCAACGTCGACAACATGGTCACCCTCTGCCACCGCACGGAGAACCTGTTTGACAAGCTGCGCAACAGCGAGATCGCCCTGACGCCGGAGCTGATGGACATCATCATGGCCGCCACCGCGGCCGTGCGCGACATGTTCGACACCCTGGCACAGGGCGTGCAACCCCAGGCCGCCGACCCCGGCCTGCTGGCCTCACTGGATGCAGCCCTGGCCGGCAAGCTTGCCGCCCCCGCAGGTGAGGCGGCGGCGCCAGCGCAGTGCGTTGTGCAAAGCGAGCCAACCGCGCCACCCCCTGCCGCCGCAGAGGGCTTGGACGGCATCAACTGGGATGCCTTGCATGCCGCACTCACCGGCCGGCCCCTCAGCGCGCCGAGCGCCGCTGCGCCCTCGCCGGCAGCCCCTGTTGTCGCAGCCGCAGACGGCGCACAGACCGCCGCCAAGCCTGCCGTCCCCCCCAGCCAAGACCTACCCGCACCCAGCCGGGCTGCGGCCAACCCCGGCCCGCAGCAGAGTCTGCAGAAAGAGACCACCATCCGCGTGGACACGGCCCGTCTCGATCAGGTGCTCAACCTCTCCGGCGAGATCGGTCTGACCAAGAACCGCATCGCCAATCTCAAGAGCCAGATTCTGCACGGCCGCCAGGACCCGGAGACGCTCAAGGCGCTGGACCTCGCCGTCAACCAGCTCGACCTCCTGGTCTCCGACCTGCAGAACGCGGTGATGAAGACGCGCATGCAGCCCATCGGCCGGCTGTTCCAGAAGTATCCGCGGCTGGCGCGCGATCTCGCCCGCCAGCTCGGCAAGGATGTGGAGCTCGTCCTGTCGGGCGAGGAGACCGAGCTCGACAAGACCATGATCGAGGACTTGAACGACCCCCTGGTCCACCTGGTGCGCAACGCCGTGGATCACGGCATCGAGTCCCCCGAGGAACGCATTGCCGCCAACAAGCCGGCCAAGGCCTTGGTCACCCTGTCGGCCAGCCAGGTGGGCGACCACGTCTTCATCGAGATCTCCGACGACGGGCGCGGCATGCGGCCGGATGTGATCCGCCAGAAGGCGGTGGAAAAAGGGTTGATCGATGCCGAGACGGCCAACAGCCTGGACGACCGCCAGGCCCTGCAGCTCATCTTCCTGCCCGGCTTTTCCACCAAGGACCAAATCTCCAGCATCTCCGGCCGCGGCGTCGGCATGGACGTGGTGAAGACCAACATTACCAAGTTGAACGGCAAGATCGACGTCCTGTCCGTGCCTGGCCAGGGCACCACCTTCACCATCTCGCTGCCGCTCACGCTGGCCATCCTGCCGGTCCTGGTGGTGCGGCTCAACGACCAGTCCTTCGCCGTGCCGCTGTCCCTGGTGCGGGAGATCATCCCCATCAAACCGGACGCGGTGCAGCGGGTGTCGGGACGCGCCACCCTGGTGGTGCGCGACGAGGTACTGCCGGTCCGCAGCCTGGCCAAGCTGATCGGCTGGGAGGCGCGTCAGCCCCCGGCCTATGGGGTGCTCATGCACGCGGCGGAGTCGACCTTCATCCTCGCCGTGGACGGCTTCGTCGGCCGCGACGACGTGGTGATCAAGCCGCTCGCCGACATCAAGCCCAAGGGCATCGCCGGGGCGACACTGTCCGGGGACGGTTCCATCGTGCTGGTGCTGGACATGGAGGAGCTGCTCTCCAACGTCCAGGCCGACACCCCCAGCAGCCTGTTCGCCCGCCCCTGAAGCACCGCCCCACATGCCGCAAAACGCCTACCTCGCCCGCCAGCCCATCGTCGATGCCAAGCACCAGCTCGTCGCCTACGAGCTGCTGTTCCGCGACACCGCCCACGCCACCAGCGCCCGCATCGTCGACGCCGCCGCGGCCGGGATCGACGTGATCTCCAACACGCTCTGCAACATGGGCACGGACTGGCTGCTCAAGGGCAAGCTGGCCTTCATCAACATGGACGCCTCGATGCTGATGGGCGATTTCTCCGCCCTGCTGCCGCCCGACAAGGTGGTGCTGGAGGTCCTGGAGACGGTGGAGGTCAGCGCCGAGATCCTCGATCGGCTCCGGGCATACAAACAGGCGGGGTTCAGGATCGCACTGGATGATTACGTCCACACCCCAGAGCGCGCGGATCTGCTACCGCTGGCCGATTATGTGAAGCTGGACGTGCTCGCCCTCAGTCCGGACAAGGTCATCCACGCCGTCAAGGCCGCGCGCCAGCATGGAGCCAAGCTCCTGGCGGAGAAGGTGGAGAGGCGCGAGCAGTTCGAGCAGTACAAGAAACTGGGGTTCCAGTATTTCCAGGGCTACTACTTCGCCCGGCCCGAGAACCTCGCCTCCAAGGTGATCAACCCGAGCCAGGCCGCTGTGCTTGAGCTCATGGACAAGGTGCGCCAGGAGGCCGATATCAAGCAGATAGAGGAAGGGTTCAAACGCGACGTCGCACTCACCTTCAAGCTGTTGCGCTATATCAACTCCGCCGCCTTCGGACTGTCCTGCGAGATCCAGTCCATACGCCACGCGGTGAGCATCCTCGGCTACCGCCCGCTGTACAAATGGCTCACGCTTCTGCTCGCCACCGCCAGCCCCTCGCCCATGGCGCCCGTCCTCACCCGCACGGCCGTGACCCGTGGCCGCCTGTGCGAGCTGCTCGGGGCCTACCACCTGCCCAAGGCCGAGCAGGACAACCTCTTTATCACCGGGGTCTTCTCCATGCTGGATGCGCTGCTGGAGACCCCCATGGCGCAGATCATGGAGCGGCTCACCCTGCCTGAGCGCGTGGCCGATGCCCTACTGCACCGCACAGGCATCTACGGGCCCATCCTCGAACTGGCCGTGGCCTGTGAGAGCGCCGACGCGAGCCGCATCGACGCACTGGCCGAGTCCCTCTTCCTGTCAGCCGAGCAGGTCAATCGCGCCCATCTCCTGGCCCTGGCCTGGGTCGAACAGCTGGGTCTCGACTGACCCGCTCTACAAATCGTCCAGCACTTGTCCCTGCCTGAGCGCCGCCACGGTGAGGCCAGACGGTGCGCACCGGGCGATCTCATGCATGATCTCCGTCTCGCCGCCCGGCTTGAG
>JBKBRS010000008.1:13745-23788 GCA_046292095.1 Thiobacillaceae bacterium | reverse complement strand
TCGCGTTGGCGATCTCCCAGAGGGCGGCGTGGCTTCCGGTGTCGCCGGAAAAGATCAGGCTGCCCTGCGTCCCGTGCAGGTGATAACCGGCCGCCGGCACGGTGTGGTGGGCGGGGATGGCGGTGATGCGGCGCCCATCCAGTTCGACCGTACCGCCGTGCGCGACCGGGGCATAGCGCATGAAGGGCGACTCTGGCGACGGGATGCGGGTGAAGTCGGGCCAGACCTGCCAGTTAAATACGCAATCCTTCAACACCTGGATGACCTCGGGCAGGGCGTGCACCGTGAGCGGCCTGTCCCGCTCGCCGGCCACGCTGTCCAGCATGGGCGGCAGGGCGAGGATGTGGTCGAGGTGCGCATGGGTGAGGAACAGGTGGTCGATGCGGGCGAGCGCCTCACGGCTGAGCTGGGTGAGTCCGCTGCCGGCGTCGATGAGGATGTCGGCATCCACCAGCAGTGAGGTGGTGTGCCGACCATCGCCGATACCGCCGGAACAACCCAGGACCCGCAGCTGCATGACGCACCCCTATTATTTCGTGGTGAAGGTGAAGACCCCGTCCCAGTCCTCGGGTGGGGGGTGCTCGCGGAAGTGGGCGATGCGCTCGAGATAGACGTCGTAGAGCTTGTGGGCCTGGCGCTCGCGCAAGGCCAGCAGGCGCCGCTCCGCCTCGTCCCAACGCCGTGCCTGATAATCCTCCAGGGCCGCCTCGAAGGCCTGGGCGCTCGCCAGGCGGTCGGCCGGCAGCTCGCCAGTGATGCCCAGCGGTTCGTAGATCGCCACCGGTTGCGCCTTGCCCTTGACGCGCACGCGGTCGACCAGCATGAAGCTGATGTCCGGACAGGCCGCGCGAGTCGCCTCCCCTGCCAGGATGCCGACCCCGTATTGCTTGGTCAGCCCCTCCAGGCGCGAGGCGAGATTCACCGCGTCGGCCATCACCGTGTAGGCCATGCGGAACTCGGAACCCATGTTGCCCACACTCATGCGGCCGGTGTTGATGCCGATCCCGATCCTCACCGCCGGCCAGCCGCGCGCCTGCAGTCTGGGGTTGAGCTCGGCCAAGGTGGACTGCATCTCCAGGGCCGTGAGCACGCCATTGCGGGCATGCTGCTCGTCGCTCAGGGGCGCCCCCCAGAAGGCCATGATGGCGTCGCCGATGTACTTGTCGATGGTCCCGCGGTGCGCCTGGATACGCCGCGTCATGTGCGTGAGATAGACGTTGAGCATCTCCGCCAGCTCGGCCGCCTCAAGACCCTCGGAGATGCTGGTGAAGTCGCGGATGTCGGAGAACAGCACCGTCATCACCCTTGATTCGCCGCGCAGGCTGTAGCGCGCCGGGTCCTTGGCCATCTCGTCCACCAGCTCGGGCGGCACGTACTGGCCGAATAGCCGGGTGATCTGGGCCTTGGAGCGGGCCTCGACGAAGAAGCCATAGGTCATGTTGAGCACGAACAGCCCCACGACGGTCAGCAGGGCTGTGGCGATCGGCAACTGCATATAGAGCGCCGACCAGGCATACAGATCGGCCCCGATCAGCAGCGCCGCGAGGGCCAGGGTGACGGCAGCGGCGGCAAGCGGCGTGAGCAGAGGCAGCACGCCGGCCAAGAGGAGGCCCAGGCCGATCACCACGGCGGCCTCGTAATGCCGCACGAAGCGCGGCTCCCAGGGCACGGTGCCATCGAGCATGCCGGAGATCAGGCTGGCGTGGATCTCAACGCCCGGGAAGGCCTTCGCCGTGGGGGTGACGCGCAGGTCCATGATACCTGGCGCCGTCGAGCCGATGAGCACCACGCGCCCCTCCAGCTCGGCCGCCGGGGCGTCTGCCTTGAGCACGTCGACGGCGGAGATATAGCGGTAGGCGCCGGGGCTGCGATAGGGCACCAGCGCCCGCCCGTGCGCATCGAGCGGGATGGCAAGCCCCTCGAGCGTGAGCGCGGCGGGATAGAGCCCGCTGGGGGGACGCACCTCTACGCCTTCGCTGCCCATCGCCGCCTGCGCGGTCAGCAGGGCGAGCGAGCCGTAGCACTGCCCCGCGTGATCGATCAGCACGGGCATGCGGCGCATGACCCCGTCGAAGTCGGGATGGGCGTTGAAGAAGCCGGCCGCATGCGCCTTGTCCTGCAGGCGCGCGAGGTTGCCGTGATAGCCTTCCAGGCGCTGCGGACGCACACCGTGCGGGTGCAGGGCGCGGCATTCCAGCAGCGGGCCCGGCAGACGTCCGACCCGCTCCTGGTCGCCAGGGGCGTGGAAGTAGTACCCAAGCACGGCAGGGCCGGCGCCCAAGGCATCGGCGAGCTGGGCGTCGTAGTCGAGCTTCGGACGCAGCCGCTCGAGCAGGGCGAGGAAGCCACCCTCACCGGCCAGCTCGGTGCGCGCCAGCCGTTCCAGCACCGGCAGGCCGGAGCTCTGGTCGGGCTCGGCGAAGAGCACGTCGAAACCCACGGCGGCCGCACCGTATTGCTCGAACAGGGTACGGGTGAGCTGTGCGGTCTTGTCGCGCGACCAGGGCCAGCGCCCCACCTCGCGCAACGACCGCTCGTCGATGTCGACGATGACGATGCGCTCGTCCACGCCCTGCGGGCGGAGCAGCCGCACCTTGAGGTCGTAGAAGATGGCATCGAGACGGCCGATGAGCTGAAAATCGCTCAGACGCCAGACCTCGACGAGCAGAATCACGAGCAGGAGCAGGCTCAGGCCCATCTGACCGATGAAGCGGCGCGAACGCAGGGTCATGTCGTCAGTGGGCCGGAGACGGTAGACAGGGAACCGTCAATCAGCGCAGGCGGTAGAAACGGTTGCCGAGGGTCTTGCCCTCGGATAGGTCGTCGAAACGGCTGCCGACCGCCTCCGAAAGCGTGGCGAAGCGGTCATCCGGGTGGGGGTGGGTCTTGAACAGGAAGGCCACCCGGCTGTCGTTGGCGGAGACGTGGCCGATCGCCTGCAGGACGGTGGGCAGGCCGTAGGCATCGTAGCCGGCGCGGGCGGCGAGCACCATGCCGATGCGGTCTGCCTCGTATTCTGTCTCCTTGTCTAGGCCGCGGGCGAAGGCCTCCCAGAAATTGCCCATGAAGTTGGCGGCGATGGGTGAGCCACCCTCCATGCGCCGGCCCACCGCGGCGCCCAAATCCGCCAGCGCCCGGCTCTTCTGCATCATGCGCAGATGGTGCTTGCGGATCACGTGGCCAATCTCATGCCCCAGCACCCCGGCGAGCTCCGCTTCGCTGTTGAGCTGGCGATACAGCCCCTTGGTGACGAAGACATAGCCGCCGGGCATGGCAAAGGCGTTGATGTCCTCGGTGTCGAGCACGCCAAAATGCCAGTTGAGGTCCGGCCGTTCGCTCTGCAGCGCCAGCCAGCGGCCGACGCGGTTGACATAGCGCTGCAGCTCGTCGTCGCGCACCAGGGGGACGGCCCCCAGCATGCTACCGGCGACGGTGCGACCGATGTTACGCTCTTCTTCTGGGCTGTGCGGCGGCTCACCGACCAGGGCGAGCACACCGCCCAGCAGCTCGGCGGTGCGCGGTCGGCGCTCGCTCTGCGGCGCCTGCTGCGGGGGTGTGCCCATGGCGGTAGGAGCCGGTTGTGTCTGCGCCGGCGGGCGACCGAGCAGCAGGTCACGCAAGGCACGGTTGAGATCGGCGGCGTGGGCGAGGCCAACCGCGGCGAGCAGGGCCATCAGCCAGGGTTTCTTCACCATTGTGATTCCTCCCACGGGCTCGACTGCCGGCTCGCCTGGGTGGGGGCCGGGATGTAGTCGACCGCGCGCGCGACGAGCCCGCCCTCGCGCGCGAAGGCCTGCGCCTCGGCGCGGCTCACCGCGTAGCGCTCCAGGCGTTCGAGCTCTTGGGCGTTGAAACGCGCCTCCTTGAGTTGCCGTTCGGTCAGTCCGCGCACCCCGGCCACCGCGACGACACGGCCGGGGTCGGCCTGGCGCGTGCCCATGCCGATCACGCCAGCGAGCTCGCCGCCGACGTCGCGTTGCGCCGTGTCGCTGGTGCGCACCGACAGCATGCGCACCCAGCCCGTGCGGCCGCCCACACGGATCTGGGTCCAGCCGCCCTGGCGGCCCAGCACCTCCACATTGGCCCCGCGCGCCACTTGGGCAATGACCGGCGCGGTCGCCGATGCTGCGCCGCGCAGGTGGTCGTCGCGCAGCATGGTCCCGGTGCTCGCCCAGACCGGCATGGCCCAGGCGAGCAGCCAGCTGAGCAGGACCGTCGCGATGTATCGCAAGCGTGTCATCCGTTCGCCCTCATGACGATAGGCTATCCTACAACATCGGTTGCCGCCAGGTGTGTCGACGGCGGCATTATCATAAGGGCATGCACACGGCCCTCAGGTTCCTCACCCGTATCGGCGGCGGCGCGCTCGGCTGGTTACAGGCCTGGGGGCGGTTGCTCGCCTTCGGCGCCCGCGCCCTGGTGGAGACCTTCACGCCAGCCGTTTACAACAGCGCCACGCGCTCCGTGGTGCTCAAGCAGATCTATTTCACCGCCTGGCAGATCCTGCCCGGCTTCCTGTTGTTCGCGGCCCTGCTGTCCTACGTGATCATCCAGATCGTGGTCACCACCGCGCGCGACTTCGGCCTGTCGGAATTCGCCCTGGAGGTCTCGGTGCGGGTGGTGGTGCTGGAGACGCTGCCGCTGCTGACGGTGCTGTTCGTGGCCCTGCGCTCGGGGGCGGCCATCAACACCGAAGTGGCGCTCATGAACATCAACAACGAGATCCGCGCCCTGGAGGACGTGGGGGTGGACCCCATGCGCTTCGAGTTCACCCCGCGGGTGATCGGCGGCGCCATCTCGGTCTATGCCCTCACCCTGCTGTCCTGCATCCTCGCCCTCGTCCTCGCCTATGTCGCGGTCTATGGCTTTCAGCCCTGGAGCCTCGTGGACTTCAGCCGCGTCATCGCCAAGGTCTTCACGCCCGTTGCCTTTCTCACCCTCAGCGTCAAGAGCCTGTTGTTCGGACTGGCGGTGACCGTGATCCCCATCCGCGCCGGGCTGGAGGCGCCACGCATGCTGTTTTTCGCCCCCATCGCCGTGCTGCGCGGCATGGTGCGGTTGTTCTTCGTCATCATGTTCATCGAGGTGGCATCATTGGCACTGATCTACATGTGATCTGGCTCAACGACAACGCCGAGCGCGAGGCCATGATCGAATCCTTGCCCGAGGCCGCCCTGGTGTCGGTGGAGCTGCCCCTGCGGGCGAATCTTTCCGTGCTGGAGAACATCGCCATCGTGCCGCAGTACCGGCAAAACCTCGCCTATGACGTGGCCGCCGACCAGGCCTGGGCCCTGCTTGCCCGTCTCGAACAGACGGACTGCGCCTTCAAGCGCGACCCCAGCCTGAACTGCGTGGAGCGCTTCGTCGCCAAATTGTTGCGGGCGGCAATCCTGCGACCGCCTATAATCCTGATCGACCGGCCGGCGATGCTGCTGCCGGACGTCCACTATCCCCCCTTTCTGGCCTCGACCCTTGAGGCCCTGGAAGGCGAATACCAAGACTGCCGGATCCTGGACTACGTATGGAACGCGCCCCTCTACGCGCCCCGCTGATCAAGAACCTGGAGCTGAAGGTCGGCCTGCTCCTCGCCACCACCGGCCTCCTGGCCCTGGCCTTCATCGTCTATGTCCTCTACGCGCGCGGCACCTTCCAACCCACCCAGGACCTGATCCTGCTGGCCGACAACGTCGAGGGGGTCAGCATCGGCATGCCGCTGACCTTCTCCGGCTTTCCCATCGGTCAGGTCAAACGCCTCGATCTCACGGAGGATGGCCGGGTGCACATCCACATCGCCGTGCCCGAGAGGGATGCCCGCTGGCTGCGGACCTCCAGCCGGTTTACCCTGGAAAAGGGGCTTGTCGGCGGGGCCCGCATCCGCGCCTTCAGCGCCACGCTGTCCGACCCACCCCTACCGGATGGGGCACAGCGCGAGCTCATCACCGGCGACGCCAGCGAGGACATCCCGCTCATCATGGCCCGCGTCAAGGCCATCCTCGCCAACGTCGAGGCCATGACCGCAGCGGGCTCCAGCATCAACCGCGCGCTCGCCCATGTCGACACGGTCACCGGCCGCATGGCCGGCAACTACGGTGTACTGGAGGGGGTGCTGGGGGGCCCGGACAAGGCGCGTAAGGTGGTCGAGGCCCTGGACCGGGCCAACACTCTGCTCACGAGCCTCAATGGCATCTCCCTGCGCGTCGACCAGACCCTGGCCCGCGCCGACCAGCGAGTATTCGGCCAAGGCGGGGTGATGGACCAGACCGACCGCGCACTCGCCCAAGTCAACGCGATCCTCGGCGAGGTGCGCGAGAGCCTCAAGAAGGCCGATGCCATCCTGCTCGCCGCCCAGGGTGCGGCAGAAAACGTCCAGACCATCACCGCCGACGTGAAGGGTGCGACCACGGATCTCGCCATCCTGCGCGTCGAGGTCGACGACAGCATCCGCAAGGTTAACCATCTCATCGACGAGATCAATCGCAAATGGCCTTTCCGGCGCGACGTGGAGCTCAAACTGCCATGACGGTTGGCGCGATGGGGCGATCGGGTCAGGGCGGCCAGGCGTTGCGGCGGACGGCCGCTGCCTGCCTGCTTGCGCTGCTCACCGGTTGCGCCAGCGGGCCACCGCCGGCCGACTGGCAGCTCAATGCCCACAGCCTGCTAGAGAGCTATGGCAAGCACTACCTCGACGGCGACACCCCGCTGGCCGAGCGGCATTTCGAACGGGCACGCGCCGAGATCGCGCGCACGGGGCGGCTGGATCTGGTGGCACGCGCGGAGCTCACGCGCTGCGCGGTGCGTCTGGCCGCGCTGGAAACCGGACCCTGCACCGCCTTCGAACGGCTGGCTACGCATGCCGGCGAGGAGGACCAGGCCTATGCGCGCTTCCTGACGGGCGATTGGCAAGGGCTCGATGCCAACCGCCTACCGACACACTATCGCGGTCTGCTCGCGGCCAGAGAAGACGCGACACGCCTGCGCGCGCTCGAGGAGATCAAGGCGCCCCTCCCGCGTGCCATCGCCGCCGGTGCCCTGTTCCGGGCGGGAGGCGCCGCGCCCGAGGTCATCGCCCTGGCCACACGCACCGCCTCCGACCAGGGCTGGCGGCGCCCGCTGCTGGCCTGGCTGGAGGTGCAGGCCAAGCGTGCCGAGGCCGCCGGCGATCAGGCCGGACTCGAACTCATCCGCCGGCGCATCGAACTGGTCCAGAGTTCCCTGGCAGGACGCAATGCCCCCCCATGACAGTTTGGTACGGACGTATCAACTGTATATTAGTATTCTCTAATATAATCGCGCAAATCTTGATATCGGAGGGGATATGGACACCTTGATCGCCTGGCTCTACGCCCCCTGGCCATGGTACGTGGCCGGCCCCATCATCGGGCTCATGGTGCCGTTGATGCTGTTCATCGGCAACCGCTCCTTCGGCATCTCCAGCAACCTGCGCCACCTGTGTGCCATCACCCAGCCACCGCAGGTGGGCGTCGACTTCTTCAAATACGACTGGAAGGAGCACACCTGGAGCCTGATATTCGTCATTGGCACCGCCCTGGGCGGCTTTCTCGCCGGGGTGGTGTTCGCCAATCCGGAACCGGTCAAGCTGAGCCTCGCCGCCCAGGAGATGCTCACCGAGTGGGGCTTCACCCAGCCCGCGGGCAGCCTGGTACCGGAGGAGCTCTTCCACCCCAGCGTGCGCAACTTTACCCTCCTGTTCGCCTGTGGCGTGCTGGTGGGCTTTGGCACCCGCTATGCCGCGGGCTGCACCTCGGGACACGCCATCACCGGGCTGTCGACCCTGCAGC
Source organism: Thiobacillaceae bacterium (assembly GCA_046292095.1). Classification (GTDB taxonomy): domain Bacteria; phylum Pseudomonadota; class Gammaproteobacteria; order Burkholderiales; family Thiobacillaceae; genus JANWZL01. The sequence continues at coordinate 15,989 of JBKBRS010000008.1, read as the reverse complement.
TGCCCTCGGTCTATGCGATCCTGGGTATCTTCGGCGGCGGGCTGATCTCCTCCTGGCTGCTGGTGCCTTGGATGTTGAAATAGGACCGACACCATGCTGCGCTATCTACCCTATCTCCTCGCCGGCACCCTGTTCGGCTTTGTCCTGATCAAGTCCGAGGCCGCCTCCTGGTACCGCATCCAGGAGATGTTCCATTTCCAGAGCTTCCACATGTTCGGCATCCTGTTCTCGGCCATCGCCACGGGGATGCTCAGCATCCAGCTCATCAAGCGCATGGGCGAGAAGCGTTCGCTCGAGGGGGTACCGATCGAGATCCCGAGCAAACCGCCAGGCAAGGTGAGCTACATCGCCGGCGGGCTGATCTTCGGCCTGGGCTGGGGACTGATCGGGCTGTGCCCGGGCCCCATCTTCGCCCTGGTCGGCACCGGCTCACTGGGCGCGATCGTTGTCCTCGCCGGTGCGCTGCACGGCACCTGGCTGTACGGCGCCCTCAAGCAACACCTGCCGCACTGAGCGTAAGGTTCAGCTGGTCTTTGACAGCACGGGCGCAAGGGTCTACCCTTGCGCCCGTTGTTTTTCCATAACGATGCAACGGACTTTCGAGGAGAACACCATGCGCCTGCATACCAGCCTTTACCCCATCGCCCTCGCCGCCACACTCGTCGCCACCCCTGCCCTCGCCACGCCGCTCATGTCGGCCGAATGGGCCGCGCGCGCCTGCGAGGCGTGGAACAAGAACCCCATCCTGACCGACGAGCTGGCCGAGCGCTGGATCAAGAACGACGGCGGCCGCGGCTACAAGGTCATCCACATGTACCGCACCGACTGCGGCGAGGCCACCAAGGTGGAGATGAAGATCGTGCCGCAGGGCGGCAAGGCCATCTGCGCCTATGGCGGCCGGGTGCAGACCACCAACCTGAACATGGACATGGACTACGTCATGCACGCCGAGACCAAGCGCTGGCGTGAGATGGGGGCCGGAGAATACGGCCCCATGCGCGCCATGATGTTCGGGCGGCTCAAGTTCGAGGGCCCGAAGGGCGAGGCAATGCGCGTGATGGGTCCCTTCGAGCAGTTCCTCCTCCTGCCCGGCAAGATCCCCGGTGAGGACGCCTGCCCGCGCTGAGCGGCATCAGACGTCGCGCTGAAGGCCCGCCTCGTGCGGGCCTTTTCATTGGCACCCGCGGACGGCCCGGGGCGGGTTCTCACTCGCCGGGCTCGACGTTCTCGTACAGGGACTCCGGGCTCAGGCTCAGGCCGACACTGGCGAACTCGACGGCCTGGCCGCCACTGAACTCGTAGAGTTCCCAGCGCCCGGCGGCATTGCGCCGGAACAGCTCGACGCGCCGCGCATCGACGTCGATCAGGGCGTATTCCTCCAGGGTATCGATCAAACGATAGGCGGCGAACTTGGCCCCGCGGTCGAAGTCGGCCGTGGCGGGCGAGAGGACCTCCACGACCAGTTTGGGGTGAGTGAGATAGGTCGGTGTTGTCCGGTCGCGCGGATCGCAGCTGACCATCACGTCCGGGTAGAAGACCGCCTCGGCCGCGTCGATGCGCAGCCGCATGTCGGCGATGAAGGTGCGGCAGGGGGTACCGCGCAGGGCGAGTTTGATCGCAGCAGCCAGATTAAGGGCGACGATGGCATGGGACTGTCGTACCCCCACCATGGCAAAGACCTCGCCGCGCCAGAAGTAATGGCGTTCGGACTGCCCCTCCTCCCAGGCGAGGAAGCCCTCGATCGAGAGTTTTTCGCGCGGTACGCTCATGCCTTCAAAAATAAAGTCGCGCGAGCGACTCTGGACGCTCCCCTCCCCCGCGAGCGGAGGAGGGGCTGGGGATGAGGGAAACGGACATGACTTTCATGCTTCTGGATGTCTGTCCAAAGTCATGTCCGTTAGTGTAGCACCGGAGGCCCCTGCTCGGCCGGGAAGCCGCTGGCCATCTCCTCTGGCGTGGCGTCGCGGATGGAGACGATGTCCACCACACAGGTCGCATTCTGCCCGGCCAGCGGATGGTTACCGTCCAACGTCACCTGGCCGTCTTTGATCTGCACCACGCGAAAGGTCAGGACATCACCCTGTTCGTTCTGGAACTCGGCCTCGGCCCCCAGACGGCGATAGGGCGGCGGCACGTTCTCCAGGGCCTCGACGATGACCAGGTTCGGATCGTGCGGGCCGAAGGCCGCCTCGGGGGTGAGCCGCGCCTCCACCCGGTCGCCGACCCGGTGCCCCTCCAGGGCCT
>JBKBRS010000008.1:0-13647 GCA_046292095.1 Thiobacillaceae bacterium | reverse complement strand
CACGCTGGCGGTGGGGTTGCTGTCGCCAAACCACCAGAACCAGTCGGAACTCTCGCACGAGCGCAACAGGGCCTCGGCGGCCCGTGCGCTCGCGGCATCCAACGCGCCTCGATCGATGGTCGTGTCGTAGGCCGCCTTGGCGGCGCAGAGCAGGTCCCAGGCGCGGTTCTTGTCGGGGTGTCCCATCCAGGTGGTGAAATCGCCATAGACCCAGCTACCAGCCACCAGCCTGGGAAGGGTCATCGGGCTATCGGAGTGTTGCGCGAGATAGTCCGCAAAGGTGGTCAGGCGGATGTCCGGGTGCTCGACGAGGGCGCTGTAGAGCTCGGACAGGAAATACCAGCCGTTGTAGGGGTAGTAGTCCCAGGCGTTCTCGCCATCGAGGATGACGGTCACCACGGGGTCCTGGCAATTTGCATAGTGATACCTGTCCTCTAGGCTGTGCAGGAAATGCCGCACGGCATCGCGGGCGAACCAGTTCTTGTATTCGAAACCGATCAGGTCCGACAGGTAGTCGTCGCGGAAGAAACAGACCGTAGCGGTGTCGGCGAGGCGATAGGGTCGGCACAGCCACTGACAGGGCCGGCTGGCGTCCTGCCCCGAGGCCCTGAGGCTGTTCATCAGCACCCCCTCCCCGCTCGCGACCCAACGCACCCCGGCATCCGAGAACAGACGCAGCGTGGCCTCCGACACCCCGCCCTCGGCCGGCCACATGCCGACCGGCGGCGCGCCGAAATGCGCACGGTGGCTCTCGAGCGCCGCGTCGATGTGGACCTTGACCCGCTCAACACCGCCCGGATAGGCCAGGGCCTGGGGGAGCGGCAACGCCGGCTTGGCCTCGCGCGCAGCCTTGAAATCGATGAGCAACGGGGCGATGGGATGGCTGTGCGGCGTGGTGGAGAGCTCCACCTGGCCGCGCTGGGCCAGTGCTCGATAGCGCGGGATCAGACCAGTGATGACCTCGACGATCAGATCGAGGAGCGCGCGCCGGTCGGCGAGCGTGAATCCCCGCCCCTTCTGCATGAGCTTGAGCACCAGCGGGTACTGCCGGCGCACGGTCTCGCCGGTCCATACCAGGTGATACCAAGTCAACAGATCGGCGAAATATTGGGTGGAGAGGTAGTCCGGGCCGGCCTCGCCCTGGCACTGCACCTGTTGGCAGAGGCTGTGCAGTTCCCGATAGGCCGGGAAGGGCTCGAGCATGGTCGGCGGATGGAGCCGGAAACAGGCCTCCAGCAAGAACTGCTTGTCGGCGCGGGTGAGCCGCCCGAGTTTGGGCTCGGCCAGCCGGGCGAGCAGCGGGTCGGTGAAACGACCGCTGGCGAACTGCGCGGCATAGTCGTCGAGCTGCTCGAGCAGGGTGGGCACGAAGTTGACCACCGCCCGCATGGCCGGCTGCGCCTCCAAGTGGGCGGCCATATCGCTGTAGTCCTTGAGCGCGTGCAGATAGGCCCAGGGCAGGAAATAGCCCTGGCCGGTGCGGTAGTCCGGCTGGTGGAAATGCCAGCAAAGGATCAGGTTCAACATGGGTCAGGGACGCTCAGTGCCCTATTGTCAACCAGGCGCACCGAACCTGCCAGCTAAGCAGCCCCCATCCTGATTCCTGATCCCTGATCCCTGTCACCTGAACAGGTGGATGTTCTGTCCCAGCATCTCCGGGGTCACCAGTATGACGCCGCCGGTGGAGACGTGGAACTGCCGCGCGTCCTCGGCCGGGTTGACGCCGATGGCCATGCCCGCGGGGATCTTGCAGCCGCGGTCGACCACCACCTTTTTCAGGATCGCGCCCTGGCCGATGCGCACATCGGGCAGTATCACCGCCTCCTCCAGATAGGCCCCCTCGGCCACGCGGACGTTGGAGAACAGCACCGAGCGGCGCACCGTCGCGCCACTGATGATGCAGCCGCCGGAGACCATGGAATCGATGGCCATGCCGCGCCGACCATCCTCGTCGAACACGAACTTGGCCGGCGGCAGCTGTTCCTGGTAGGTCCAGATGGGCCAGTTGGGGTCGTAGAGGTTCAACTCCGGGGTAACGCTGGCCAGGTCGAGGTTGGCCGCCCAATAGGCGTCTACCGTACCGACGTCGCGCCAATAGGCGGGCTCGCCCTCTCCGTGCACGCAGCTGTCGGTGAAGCGGTGGGCATAGACCCGGTAACCGGCGCTGATGAGGTGGGGGATGACGTCCTTGCCGAAGTCGTGGTCGGAGCGGGGCTCGTCGGCATCGCGCACCAGCTGCTCGAACAGGAAGGCGGCGTTGAAGACGTAGATGCCCATCGAGCACAGCGAGGTGTCGGGCCGGCCGGGTATGGAGGGCGGATCGGCCGGCTTTTCCATGAAGGCGACCACCCGGTCGTCGGCGTCCACCTGCATCACGCCGAAGGCCGAGGCGTCCTGTCGCGGCACCTCGATGCAGGCCACCGTCATGTCCGCCTCTTTTTGCACGTGCGAGGCGAGCATCTCGCCGTAGTCCATCTTGTAGATGTGGTCGCCGGCCAGGATCAGGACGTATTCCGGCTTGTACACGCGCAGGATGTCCAGATTCTGGTAGACGGCATCGGCCGTGCCCTTGTACCAACTCACCTCATCCACCCGCTGCTGCGCCGGCAGCAGCTCGACGAACTCGTTGAACTCGCCGCGCAGAAAACCCCAGCCGCGCTGGATGTGCTTGATCAGGCTGTGCGCCTTGTACTGGGTGATCACGCCGATGCGGCGGATGCCGGAGTTGATGCAGTTGGACAGGGGAAAATCGATGATGCGGAACTTGCCGCCGAAGGGGACGGCCGGCTTGGCGCGCCAGTCGGTGAGATGTTTCAGACGGCTGCCGCGGCCGCCCGCTAGGATCAGTGCCACGGTGTTCTTCGTCAGCAGACTGACGAAACGCGGAAATTCCTTGACCAAGACGTCCTCCCCCTCTGGAAGCCTGTATGCGGGGTCCATGCCCCTAACCGTTCATAGCCAATAGGCCACCCCTGCCCATGAGAGCGCTGTGCCGGCCATGAACGTTTCCCTCACCCCCGCCCCTCTCCCGCGCGCGGGCGAGGGGAGCGTCGTGAGTCGCTGGCCCGACCCTCACGGCAACGCGCGCATGTTATCAGACACAGGGGGCTGAATAAAACCTCGTGCCTGGTGGTTGCCCATCGACGGGCGTTGGATTGGACATCGGCCGGTCAGACCGCCATCATTAGCATGTGTTGATAAACGATGATGACACCATGCCCGCGACTGCCATCGAACGCCTGCTCGAAGCCAGACTGCACGACCCCTTCTCCGTCCTGGGGCTCCACCCTGCCGGGGATGGTCACGTCCTGCGCGTCTTCCGCCCGCACGCCGAGCGCGTGTTCCTGCTCACCGAGGCTGGCGAGGTGGAACTCACCCGCGCCCACGCGGCGGGCCTCTTCGAGTGGCACGGGCACACGCCGCCGGCGCGTCCCTGGCGGCTGTGTGTGATCGAGCCCGAGAGCGAATACGAGATCGTCGACCCCTATGCCTTCCTGCCCTTCCTGACCGATCAGGAGCTCTACCTCTTCAACGAGGGGCGGCTGCTGCAGGCCTACCACACCCTGGGTGCGCACTACACCCCGCACGAGGGGGTGGAGGGTGTGCGCTTCGCGGTCTGGGCGCCCAATGCCGAACGGGTGAGCGTGGTGGGCGATTTCAACCGCTGGGACGGCCGGGTGCACCCCATGCGGGTGCGCGGCTCGAGCGGGGTGTGGGAGCTGTTCATTCCTGGGCTCAAGCCGGGGGACCTCTACAAGTTCGAGATCCGCAACCGCGACACGGGCGAGGTCCTCATCAAGACCGACCCCTATGCGCAGGGCTATGAGCTGCGGCCCGGCACCGCCGCGGTCGTCCAGGGCGCCTCAGGCCATGTCTGGCAGGATGAAGCGTGGCTGGCCGCCCGCGCACGGCACGACTGGCTGCACGCGCCGATGAATATCTACGAGGTGCATGCCGGCTCCTGGCGGCGGCACCCGGACGGCCGCTTTTACACCTATCGGGAACTGGCCGACGCCCTGATCCCCTACGTGCTGGACATGGGCTTCACCCACATCGAGTTCCTGCCCCTGACGGAGCACCCGCTGGACGAGTCCTGGGGCTATCAGACCACGGGCTATTTCGCCCCCACCTCCCGCTTCGGCACGCCGGACGACTTGAGATACCTGATCGATGCCTGCCACCGTGCCGGCATCGGCGTGTTGCTCGACTGGGTGCCGGCCCACTTTCCCACGGACGCCTGGGCGCTCGCCCGCTTCGACGGCACGGCCTTGTACGAGCACGAAGACCCGCGTTTGGGGCTGCACCGCGACTGGGGCACCCACATCTTCAACTACGGCCGCAACGAGGTGAAGGGTTTCCTGCTCGCCAGCGCGCATTACTGGCTGAACGAATTCCACTTCGACGGGCTGCGCGTCGATGCCGTGGCCTCCATGCTCTATCTCGACTATTCGCGCCGCGAGGGCGAGTGGCTGCCCAACCGCTATGGCGGGCGCGAAAACCTCGAGGCCATCGACTTCCTGCGCGAGATGAACGCCATGGTGCACGAGCGCTTCCCCGGCGCGCTCACCTTGGCCGAGGAGTCCACCGCCTGGCCCATGGTCTCGCGTCCCACCTATGTCGGGGGCCTAGGCTTTTCCATGAAATGGAACATGGGCTGGATGAACGACACCCTGGCCTATTTCCAGCTCGACCCGATCTATCGACGCTATCACCACACCAACCTCACCTTCGGCCAGCTCTACGCCTACACGGAAAACTTCGTGTTGCCCTTCTCGCACGACGAGGTGGTGCACGGCAAACGCTCGCTCTTGGGGCGCATGCCGGGGGATGCCTGGCAGCAGTTCGCCAACCTGCGGCTGCTGCTCACCTACCAGATGACCACGCCGGGCAAGAAACTGAACTTCATGGGCAACGAGTTTGGTCAGGGGCGCGAGTGGAACTCGGGCTGGCAGCTCGACTGGGAACTCCTCGAGATCCCCTGGCACGCGCAGATCCAGACCCTCATGCGCGACCTGAACCGCCTCTATCGCAGCCTGCCGCCGCTGTACGAGCTCGACTTCGAGCACGAGGGCTTCGCCTGGATCGACTGTCACGATGCCGACCAGTCGGTGCTGTCCTACCTCCGCAAGGATCGCCAGGGCCGCGCCGTCATCGTCGCGCTGAACTTCACGCCGGTGCCGCGCGAAGGCTACCGCATCGGCTGCCCGGCACCCGGCTTCTGGCGCGAGGTCTTCAACAGCGATTCGGCCTACTACGGCGGCAGCAACCTCGGCAACGGCGCCGGACTCGTGGCCGGGGATGAGCCCTGGATGGGCTATCCCCACTCGCTCACGATCACCCTGCCGCCGCTCGCCGGGGTGATCCTGATACAGGACTGAACCGGCGCGCCGTTCGCGCGGTCAGGCTGGGATCATTTCAAGGTGAAGCGCAGTATGGCTGGCGGCCGGCCCGGCAGCCTGATCACCGCCACCGCTTTCACCCCCCTGGCGGTCTTGAGCGTCGTGGCCGCCCCCAGGGCGCTGTCGGAGACCGGCTTCAGTTCGAGCTCCTCCTTTTGGCCGCCCGCCAGTAGGGTCAGCCTGCCGCTGCCGCCCTGACTGGGCAGCATGTCGGCATGATCGCTCAGATAGAGCTTGGCCTGGCCGGCCTTGATCACCAGTTCCGCCTGAAACTCGCCAGCGTCGGCCACCACACCGCCCCAGCGCGGCTTGCCGTGATCGTCGTGCGCCTGCGCAGGCAGGGACAGGAACACGAACAGAAAGTGAAGGATGATCAGGTGTTTCATCGAGAGCTGCTTTTCTCATGGGTCATGGACTAACACGCCGGACGGCACTGCCTCAAGCGTAATCAATACGCAACGGTCCCAGCCCCCTTTTCGGCGAGCAGACGCTTGAGCGATTTCCCACCGAACAGCCAGAACATCACTGGGGTGAGCAGGGTATCGAGCAGGGTGGCACTTACCAGGCCGCCAAAGATCACCACCGCCACTGGATGTAGGATCTCCTTGCCCGGCGCGTCGGCGGAGATGAGCAGTGGCAGGAGTGCACAGGCCGACACCAGTGCGGTCATCAGCACCGGAGTCAGGCGATCGAGGGAACCACGCACGATCATCGCCTGCCCGAAGTGCTCGCCCTCGTGGGCGCAGAGGTTGATGTAGTGCGAAATCTTGAGGATGCCGTTGCGGGCGGCGATACCGGTCAGGGTGACGAAACCGACCAGTGCCGCCACCGACAGGGGCTGTCCCGAGAGCCACAACGCGATGACGCTGCCCACCAGGGCGAGGGGGATATTGCCCATGATGATCAGGGTGAGCGCAGTGGAGCGATAACGGCTGTAGAGCACCAGGAAGATCAGGGTCAGCGAGACCATGGCCAACACGGCGATCAGCCGGGCAGCCGCCTCCTGAGCTAGAAACTGACCTTCCAGGGCAATAAAATAGCCCGTAGGTAACCGTGTGGCCGTCAACTGTGCACGCACGTCCTCGATGATGGCGGTCATGTCGCGGCCGGCGGTGTTGGCGGACAGGACAATGCGGCGACGGGCGTTTTCCCGGCCGATCTGGTTCGGCCCCTCCCCCTCCTCGATGCTGGCCAGCCGGGACAGGGGCACGTGGCCGAGCGGGGTCTCGATGAGCAGATTGCCGAGGCTGTAAGGATCGCGCTGCGACTCCGGCACGCGCAGCATCAGATCGAAGCGACGCAAGCCCACCCCGCTGTCCTCGACGATTTGGGCGATACGGCGGCCCTCAATCAATCACTCCAGGGCCCGCAGCACTTGGCCGGGTGTCACACCGTGGCGCGCGGCCTGTTCATGATCCAGACGGATCTTGATCTGGTGGATGAGCACCTGCTTTTCCACCTGCAGGTCGGTTAGCCCAGGGATGAGAGCCAGGCGCTCCCGCAACTCCCCCGCCAGGCCGCGCAGGGTGTCCAGGTCGTCACCATAGATCTTGATGGCGATCTGGGCGCGCACCCCGGACAGGAGGTGATCCAGGCGGTGGGAGATGGGTTGGCCGATACTCACCGCTGCCGGGAGGATGGCCAGCCGGCTGCGGATGTCCTCGATCACCGCGTCGCGGCCGCGCCCGGACGGCTTCAGGTCCACATCGATCTCGCTGTAGTGCACCCCTTCCGCGTGTTCGTCCAGTTCCGCACGCCCGGTGCGGCGTCCCACCTGAGTCACCTCGGGCACCTCGGCGATGAGGCGCTCGGCCATCGCCCCCACGCGGTGGGATTCGGACAAGGCGGTGCCGGGGTCGAGCAGTACGTTGATGGTCAGCGTGCCCTCGTTGAACGGAGGCAGGAAGGTACGCGGGAAGAAGGGTACGCTCGCGGTCGCCGCCAGCACCAGCACGGCGGCCACAGCCAACAGTGCCCGGCCGTGGCGGAAGGACCATGCCAGCAGCCGCGCATCCCATCGCTTCAGCCAGGACACCAGGGGACTGTCGCTACGTTCCAGGCGCTTCAGGCGTGGCAACAGGTAGTAGGCCAGCACCGGTGTCAGGGTCACCTAAACCACCATGCTGGCCAGGATCGAGGTGATGTAGGCCAGCCCCAGGGGGGTGAAAAGCCGACCCTCGATACCCGGCAGTGCGAACAGGGGCACGAAGACCAGGACGATGATGAAGGTGGCATACACGATGCCTGATCGCACCTCCAGTGTGGCGCGGGCGATGACCTGGCCCACCGGCAGCGGGCGGCGGCGGTCCGATTCTCCTTAAGCCTGCGCAGGACGTTCTCCACACCCACCACCGCGTCGTCAACCAGTTCACCGATGGCAATGGCCAGCCCGCCCAGGGTCATGGTGTTGATGGAAAGATCGAAGTAGCGGAATACCAGGGCGGTCACCAGCAGGGACATGGGGATGGCCGTCAGGGGAATGAAGGTTGCGCGGACATTGAGCAGGAAAAGAAAGAGAATCACTACCACCAGGATGGCGCCGTCGCGCAGGGCCAGCTCCACGTTCGCAACCGAGCGCTCGATGAAGTCGGCCTGCCGGAACAGAAAGCGGGGCGCCTCCACCCCGGCCGGCAGGGCGCGCGCAAGCATTTCGACCGCCGCCTCCACCTCGCGGGTGAAGATCACGCTGTCGGCGCCAGGCTGCTTCTGCACCGACAAGATCACTGCCGGCCGGGCTGCATGGCCGGCGTCCCCCCGTTTTACGGCAGCGACCAGTCCAACCTCGGCCACCTGCTCGAGCAGGATGGGTTGGTCCGCGCGAGTGGCCACGGCCAAACGGCGCAGATCCTCCAGCCCTGCGCTGCGTCCGATACCCCGGATCAGGTATTCACGACCACGCGTCTCCAGAAAACCGCCGCTGGCATTGGCGCCGAAGTCGCGCAGGGCCATCTCCAGTGCATCGAGCGTCACGCCCAGGGCATGCATGCGCTCCAGCCTCGGCTGCACCCGGTATTGCCGTACCTCGCCGCCGATGACCGTGACTTGGGCCACTCCCGGCAGAGTGAGCAGGCGCGGACGTATCACCCAGTCGGCATATTCCCGCACCTGCATGGGACTTACCCGCTCCGGGTCCGCCGGCAACGCAATGAGCAGGATCTCGCCCATGATGGAGGAGATGGGCGCGAGCTGGGGCATGATGCCGGGCGGCAGCTGGTCACGCACCAGATTAAGTCGCTCCCAGATCTGCTGGCGGTTGAGGTAGATGTCGCTGCCCCATTCCAATTCCACATAAACCACCGACAAACCTATACCGGATACCGAGCGTACGCGGGTGACGCCTGGCATGCCGTTCATGGCCGACTCGATGGGAATGGTGACCGACTGCTCTACCTCTTCCGGTGCCATGCCGCCGGCCTCGGTCATCAGTGTGACGGTGGGTTTGTTTAGATCGGGGAAGACGTCCACCGGCATTTGCCGCACGCTGAGCAGGCCATAGATGACCAGCAGGAGGGCCACACCCAGCACGATGGCACGCTGTTTGAGACTCGCCTGCAGGATGTAGTAGAACATGAGGGTTCAGGACACCGACTCAGCGCAACTGGCCGAGCAGGCTAGCGCCGGCGATCACCACCCGCTCACCGTCATCGAGCCCCGCGGTCACCACCACCTGCTCACCGTCCAGAAGCTGGTATTCCACCTGACGCGGGATGTAGCGTTCAGCACCCAGCTTGACCCACACCACGCTCCGACCAGAGTCGTCACGGGTCAGAGCAGCCTTGGGCAGCGCTGCGCCCTGCAGGCCGGCGGTGGTGCGGGCGACTACCTTGACCGGCTGGGATACGACCAGTGAGGGGGGCTGCGCGGTGCTGCCCGGACGCAGACGGAACAGCAGCGGCAGTGCTTGCTCACGCAACTGCCGGCCGGCGCCGATGAACTCCAGGGGGAGGCTGCCACCGGGCAGGACCAGGCTCGCCGCAGCGATGCCCGTGACCGTGGCCGCATCATAGGCCAGGGCCTCCACCGCCAGGCGGGAGGGGTCGACGATCTCATAGAGCAGCTCGCCTGCGTCCACCACCTGTCCGGTCACGCCGTGGGCGGCGCTGATTACACCAGAGACCGGCGCCCTCAGCACCTCGGCCGCCTTCAGGCCGTCGCTTACTGCGGCCCGGCGCTGACGCAGAGCCATAAGCTCGATCCGTACCGCCTCTACGTCCTTGCCCGGGATGGCCCCCTCCAATTGCGCGTAACGCGCGAGCCTGGCCTCGGCCAATTCGATCTGGGACTCGATCTCGGCCAGCAGGGCCCTCTGGTTGGCACGTTCGATGCTGCCGGCCACTGGATGCAGCTAGGCCAACACCTCCCCCTTGCGCACCCGCTGACCCAGGACGGGCAGGCCGTGCGGGCCCGGTTCGAGACGCCCGCGCTGGCTGGCTTGCACGCGTCCGCCGGCGTTGGGGTCGGCCACTACCCGGGCGTTGAATTCGACCGTCTTCGCCTGCCGGGTGATCTCGACCCGTTGTGTGCGCAGGCCGAGGCGGTGCTGGACCGGTTTCGGCACATACAGGCTGCCGTCTGCTTGGCGTCGCGGCGTATCGCCGGGAAGCAATGCCGGTGCCGGTGGCGCATGGTCGTGGTCCTCACCACCATGTCCCCATGCCAGTGTGCCCGCGCACAGGATGAGCAGCAGGGTGTACAGGCCGGCAGAGCCGCTCATGGACAGACCGCTTTTCGACGTATTGCCGCATAGCCGACCAAGGCTACGGCCAGCATCCCGCCGCCGACCCACCAACCCCACGCAGGCAGCGGTTGGACATGCCCAGCATGCGCGCGACTCGGCTCTTCGATTACCAGGGTCGTCGCCAGCAGATCCATGGTGTCACCGGCCTGGACGCTGACAATGAGCGGGTGGGTGCCCGGCCGGTTGAAGGACTCGCCCGGCAGCTCGTAGACCCCCGGATCACGCTCGACGGCAAAGGCCCGCATGGCGCCGCTATCCACCTCTATGCGGGCGCCGCCGACGGGGGCGTTGCTGTCGTAGTGGTCCAGATAGAGGATCAGCCCGCCCTCCCCCGCCACAGCCACCAGCTCGAACGCCTCGCCCTCGGCGATGGCGCGGGGGACGGACAAGGATTCGAGCACTGGCAGAGAGGGTGCATGGTCGTGTCCCTCATGCGCCCATGCGGGCGCGCAGAGGGCCAGTATCATGGCGATCATGCGGATCATGGCAGAACCCCAGGGCCTGGAGCAGACGGGAATGGGCAGCACCCCGGGAGATCTGCAAGCGGCCCAGGTTGGCTTCTGTTTCCATGGCCAGGGCGCGCACGCGCAGCAGGGTGTGAAGGTCGGTCTCACCCAGGGCGAAAGCCTTCTCCGCCAGTTTCAGGTTCTCGTCAATCAGGGCCTTACGCTCGCGTGCAAGGGTGAGTTGTGCCTCTACTGCATCCAGCTCACGACGCGCGCGCGCCAAATCCTGAGCCAGAATCAGGCGGGCCTGGTTGGCCTCGGCCTCGGCCATCACATACGCGGCACGGGCACTGGCGCTATCCTGGGTTGTCCGGGTGTCGGCAGCCAGGGGCAGGGTGAACTTTACGCCCAGGCTGTAGCCGTAAGGGTCGTGCACATCAGAGCGCTCGCGCACCACCCGCAGGGCCAGTTCAGGCGAATCGCGGCGTGACTCTTCCGCCACGCGCACTCGGGCTTGGGCGAGCCGCATGGCGGCCATCAGTGCTGCAAGTCGCGGATGTTCGGCATCGGAGTCGGCCGCAGGCGCGGTTTCAGGGGCCAAGTTGAGCGGGGGGGGCGTGCCGGTCAGGACCTGCCACGCCTGCTCGGCACGGGTGAGGGCCGCATTGGCATCGATCACCTCCGCTTCCGCCGCCATGCGCTCATTGCGGGCGAGATTGGCGTCCGTGCGTGCCAGATCGCCGGCCAGGTATCGCCTGGCCACATCTGCTTCAAGGGCACGGGCGCTGGCAAGCCTGCGCTGTGAGAGGTCTAGCGCCTGACGTGCGGCGGCGATCGTCCACCAGGCCTCGCGCAGCTCTCCGGCAAGCTTGAGGCGCAGGGCATGGCGCATGGCGTGCAACTCGTCCAAGGCAGCGCGAGCTTCCGCCTCCCGCGCCGACCTGAGCTTTGGCAGCCAAAGGGGGATGGCAAACTCCACTTGCCATTCCCGCTTGCCCCGATCGCTACCCGCCCCGTCACTTAGATGGTCAAGTGAAACGGCGGCCGGACCAGGCGTTAGGGCGGCGGCCAGCTCGGCCCGCGCCAGCGCTGCCGCCTCCAGCGCCGGATCAGCTAGCGCTTGGGGATGACGGCTCCATGCCCGCTGCAGGGCCTCGGCCAGGCCTTCGGCCAATGCAGGCAGGTTCATCAGCAGTCCCACCAACATGACGATACATGGATACCGGACAGCGGGAGAGCGCATGGACGCAGTTCCGTGGCAGGGGCTGGGAAAGGCGGTGGCCAAGTGCGGCATGATCTATGCGGTCAGGAATTGGCCCGGGGCTGTCCGACCGTCCGGTGCCCGCTCTGTTCAATCCGGTACTTGTCCGGCAACCCGGGGATGCGATGCGAGTCGTCCTTGCGGGCCCAACTGAAGCCAATCCGGCCACGCATCGGCCTGAAGTCCGACTTACTCGCAGTTCGACGGGGGGCCGGATATCCACAGCGCTGTCCTAGCGCGCCTGCATCTGCAGCATCATCTGGATCAGGTCGACCCGTTTTTCAAGCGCCTCCAGGCGCCTGACCGTGGCGTCGTCCGCTCCGGCCTGCCCCTGTCCGACTATGCCGTGCTGCATGCCAAGACCGCCCATGCCGCAGGCCATGCCGCCCTGCATGCCCTTGCCGCCCATGCCGCCGTGCTGCATGCCGCGTCCCATCATGCCCCCCATCATGCCCTGTCTTCCCTGGCCAGCCATCATGCCGCTCCCCGGCTGGGGACAGACGCCTTCGTCCAGCAGGGCCTCGATGTCCTTCATCTGCGCCTCGAGCAATTGGCGGCGCTTGTCCGCATCCTGCGTGGCGCGGATCTCCTGCATGCGTTGGCGCATGGCCAGACGGCGCTCCTGGGCCGAGGGGGCGGCGACCTGAGTCTGCTCCGCGACATTGGTCTGTACTTCCTGGGGGTGATGGCGGGCATGCTCGTCCTCGGCCGTCTCGACGGCAAAGGCAGGCAGCGTAACGGCGCCGGCCAGAGCCAGCATGAGGACGGTGTGCTTGCGTGCAGTCATGTTCATCTCCTTGACGGTTGACGTGTAACGACAGATCGGCAGTCTGCTCGCGGGCCGAACTCGACGCGGGTGCCCGAGATCACGGTGCCGCTAGCGGCCCGCCTGCTGGAGCTTTTCCAAATGGGTCACGGTGTATGCACCGTTGATCCGCTCGGCCTGGAAGCGGATCACGTCGCCCGGGTTGAGCCCCTCCAGCCAGGCCGGGTCCTGCACCCGGAAGACCATGGTCATCGGCGGCATGTTGAGGCTCTCGATCGGACCGTGGCGTAGCGTCACCCGGCCCTGGGCGCGATCCACGCGTCTGACCTCGCCTTCCGTCAGTGAAGTGGGGGCATTGGCCGAGGGCGAGCTACCGGCTCCGCGCGTGTGGACATGACCGCTGTCGGCCCAGACGTGCGTGCCGACGACTCCGGCGGCGAGGATGGCGTGGAGGATATACTTCATGCGCATTCCTTTCGATCAATAGCGGGCATAGACACGGGTGTCACCGTCCGGCGTGACCAGCAGGACCTCGTATGGGTCGCGGCGTGCACCCTGCTCCATGCCTGGCGAACCGATCGGCATGCCGGGCACCGTGAGGCCGCGCGCCCGTGGTCTGTCCTTCAGCAAGCGTTTGATCTCGCGGGCCGGCACATGGCCTTCGACCAGATAGCCCGCCACCTCGGCCGTGTGACAGGATCCATAGCCGGGCGGCACGCCGAGCCGGTACTTGTGACTCACTACATCGTCGGTGTTGTGCGACCGCACCTTGAACCCGTTCTTCTCCAGGTGTTTGATCCACTCATTACAACAGCCGCAGCTAGGGCTCTTGTACACGTCCACCACCGGCAGATCGGCGGCCATCACCGTTGCGGCAGTGAGTATGGTCATCGCTGCAAACCACCCACGCACTGACATGGGCATTCCTCCTGTGTCCCAAGACCCGCCTCAGCGGCCGCGATCCACCACCTCGATGCGGCCAACCATGCCCGCCTCGTAGTGGCCGGGGATCAGGCAGGCGTACTCGAAAGCCCCCG
>JBKBRS010000086.1:0-8755 GCA_046292095.1 Thiobacillaceae bacterium | reverse complement strand
CCTCCCGCTTCTCCTTGTTCAGCTCGGGTGCGGCGTTGACGTTGGCGAAGGCATAGCCGTCGTTGCCCAGGCGGTCGCTGACGCGATTGATGGACTCATTGAGCTTTTCGCGGGAGAAAAAATCGCCGACCTTAAGACTCACCATCCGGGCGATTTCTTGTTCGGGAACGACCAGATTGCCTGCGTATTTGATTTCGGAGACCTTATAAGGCTCGCCCTCGTTGATGTTGATGGTGATATAGATGTCGCGCTTGTCTGGGGTGATCGAGACCTGGGTGGACTCGATGGCGAATTCGAGGAATCCCCGATTGAGATAGTGCGAACGCAGGGTCTCTAAGTCCGCCGCCAGCTTCTGCCGGGAATACTGGTCGTTCTTGGTAAACCAGGTGAGCCAGCCTGGCGTGGTCAGGGTGAAGAGCTTGAGCAACTCTCTCTCGCTAAAGACCTTGGCGCCGACGATGTTGATGCCGCGGATCTTCGCCACCTCGCCCTCGCTCACCTCGAAGGTGATGGCGGTGCGGTTGCGCTCTAGGGGCGAGAGGCGCGTCTTGACCTGGGCGGCGTACATCCCCCGGTTGAAATACTGCCGCTTCAATTCCTGTTCGGCACGGCCGAGCAGAGACCGATCCAGGATGCGCCCCTCGGCCAGGCCGAGTTCCTTGAGGCTTTTCAGGATGTCGTCCTTGGAGAACTCCTTCATGCCCGTGAACGTGATCTGGGCAATGGCGGGACGTTCCTCGACGAGGACGATCAACACGTCGTTTTGCACCTCAAGCCGTACGTCCTTGAAAAAGCCCGTGGCATAGAGGGCACGGATCGCCGCCGCCGCACGCTCGGGATCGAGCGTGTCGCCGACCTTGACGGGTAGATAGCTGAAAACGGTGCCCGCCTCGGTGCGCTGGATGCCCTCGACGCGGATGTCCTTGACCTGGAAGGGTTGGAAGGCGTGGGCAGAGGTGCAAAGAAAGGCGATGACGAGCGGGAGCGTTCTCGTTTTCATCGGATCAACGGGACAGAAGCCTGAACAGGTCGTTGTAGAGTGCGAAAAACATCATGAAGCCGATCAGGACGATGCCCACGCGTTGCCCGATCGCCTGGATGCGCTCGGAGACCGGCCGGCCGGTGGCGATCTCGGCAAAATAATACAGTAAATGCCCGCCATCCAGGATGGGCACCGGCAGCAGGTTGAGCACGCCCAGGCTGATGCTGATCAAGGCCAGGAAGCTGATGAAGGGTGCCAGGCCGGCACTGGCCGTCTGCCCGGCGTAATCGGCGATGGTGATGGGGCCGGAGAGGTTTTGCAACGACACTTGGCCGATCGCCATGCGCCCCAGCATCTCCAGGCTGAAGACCGCCAGTTCCCAGGTCTTTTGCAAGCTGCGCCACAAGGCGGGCAGGGGGTCGTAGCGTACCTCGGTCTGCAGGGCCTCGAACAGTTCCGGTTCGATCCTGGGACCGGCGCCGATGCGTCCGATGCTCTGCCCGCCCTCCGTCACCCGTTCAGGCGTCAGCGTGACCGTCAGGCCCTGCCCGGCGCGTAAGACCTCGAGCTCGGTGGCGACACCTGGCCGCGCGCGGATCGCCTTCACCACCTCCTCCCAGCGGGTGACGGGGCGGCCATCGACCGCGACGATCCGATCCCCTGTCCTGAGCCCGGCGCGCTGCGCCACTCCTCCGGGCTGCAGTTCACCGATGATGGGGGCCACAGGGGGGGTATAGCGCTGCAGCCCGAGCTGCCTCAACGGATCTGTCTCGAAGGCGTCGCGATCGACCGTGCCGAGATCGAGGCGGCGGTAGGCGATGTGTCCCAGGGCATCGCGGGTCTCCAGCTCGATTTGCGCCCTGCCCAGCCCGTGGCGCAGGATCAGCAGGTGAAAATCCTGCCAGCTTTCCACCGGCTCGCCATTGATGCGCGTGACCGTCTCACCGTCGCGCACACCCGCCACGGCGGCCGGCGAGCCCGCCAGGGGTTCGCCCAGTAAGGGTTTCAAGGCGGGTACACCCGTGACGTAAAGGCCCCAGTAGAGCAGCACGGCCAGAAGCAGGTTGGCGGCCGGGCCGGCGGCGACGATGGCGATGCGGCGCCACACGCCCTGCCGGTTGAAGGCATAGGGCAGATCCTGCGCTGCCACCTCGCCATCGCGTTCGTCGAGCATCTTCACGTAGCCACCCAGGGGAAAGACGGACAGGGCCCACTCGGTCCCGCTGGCATCGCGACGGCTCACCAACACACGACCGAAACCAACAGAGAAACGCAAGACCTTCACCCCGCACAGGCGTGCCACGGCGTAGTGGCCGTACTCGTGTACGACGATGAGCAGGGCCAGGGTGAAGACGAAGGCGAGCAGGGTCGTCATGCGTGCTGCGCAATCAGCGCCTCGGCGTAGCGTCGGACCTCCTGGTCGAGCGCCACGAGCGCATCGAGTTGCTCGGCGGGACGGTCGGCGAAGCGATCGAGACAGCGCTCCAGGGTCTGGGCGATGGCGGGGTAGGGGATACGACGGTCGAGGAAGGCCTGCACCGCCACCTCGTTGGCGGCGTTGAGCACCGTGGGCGCCGCCTCCCCGGCCTCCAGCGCCCGATAGGCCAGGGCAAGACAGGGGAAGCGGCGGGTGTCCGGGGTCTCGAAGCTCAACTGGCCCAGGCGCGGCAGATCGAGCCAGGGCACACCCGCCTCGATGCGGTCTGGATAGGCCAGGGCGTGCGCTATGGGGGTGCGCATGTCCGGGTTGGAGAGTTGAGCGAGGACCGAGCCGTCCAGATACTCCACCATGGAGTGCACGATGCTCTGCGGATGGATGACCACCTCGATCTGATCGGCCCGCGCATTGAACAACCAATGCGCCTCGATCACCTCCAGCCCCTTGTTCATCATAGTGGCCGAGTCGACCGAGATCTTGCGGCCCATCACCCAGTTGGGGTGTGCCACCGCCTCGTCTGGGGTGACCGTTGCCAGGGTCTCGATCGGTCGGGTGCGGAAGGGTCCGCCTGAGGCGGTGAGTAGGATACGCCGCACGCCATGCGTGGCGAGGTCACCGCTATAGGGTTCGGGCATGCACTGAAAGACGGCGTTGTGTTCGCTGTCGATCGGCAGCAGGGTTGCCCCCCCGCGGCGCACGGTCTGCATGAAGAAGCGCCCGGCCATGACCAAGGTCTCCTTGTTGGCCAGCAGGATGCGCTTGCCGGCCCGCGCCGCGGCCAGGGCAGGCTTGAGCCCGGCGGCGCCCACGATCGCCGCCATCACCGTGTCCACCTCGGGCAGGCTGGCCACTTCTTCCAAGGCCCGCTCGCCGCAGAGGACCTCGGTCTCCGTGTCGGCGAGCAGGTGGCGTAGCTCCTGGGCGCGCGCCGTATCGGTGACCACCGCATAGCGCGGTTTGAACTGCCGACACTGTGTGGCCAGGCGCTCGACCTGATTCTGTCCGGTCAGCGCGACGACGGTGTAGCGTTCGGGATGCATCGCCACCACATCAAGGGTGTTGATGCCGATGGTGCCGGTGGCGCCGAGGATGGTCAGGTTGCGTCGGATCATGACGGGGAGCGATTGTCGTCAGGGGTCTGGGGCGCTAATGGTGTGGGGGGCATCATACCGCGGCTTCGATTGCAGTCCGGCCGTCACGCCCATCACTGCATCCACATCCAGTAGAGCACTGCGGCAGGCAGCACGGCCAGCAGGCTGTCGATGCGGTCGAGCACGCCGCCATGACCGGGCAGTAGCCGGCCGCTGTCCTTGACCCCGGCCTCGCGCTTCATCCAGCTCTCGAACAGGTCGCCGGCGACCGAGAGGACAAAAAGCCCCCAAAAGACGACCAGCGTCTGGAACAGACCGCCGCCAGGCCCCGCCTGTAGGAGATCGAGCAACAAGGCGTAGAGGCCCACCCCCAGCCAGGCGCCCAGGAATCCCTCCCAAGTCTTGCCCGGACTGATCCGCGGTGCAAGCTTGTGGCGGCCAAAGCGTCGGCCGGCGAAATAAGCGGCGCTGTCGGCGACGACCACGATCCCGACGACCGTCAGCAGGGCCGCAGATCCAAGCTCCCGCAGGTAGATCATGGCCAGGGGTGCCGGGACGAGCAACAGCCATCCCAGGGCGGCCATCGCCAGGGGGGTACGCAGGTGCCAATGGCCCATCAACCAGAGCGGCGCCAAGAGCAGCCAGAACGAGAAGGCCGGCAGATAGACCCATGGGCTGTCCTGCCAGCCAGAGGCGACGGCCAGGGCGATCAGCAGGGCCGTGATCCCCGTGTAGAGCTGACGAGACGCGGGCTTGAGGGGCATCAACCCGGCCCACTCCCAGGCCCCGGCCGTGGCGATCGCCAGCATCAGCAGGGACCAGACGCGGGCGGGGGCGAGGGACAGCGCGAGGAGCAGGCCGGCGATGAGGGCCGCCCCGGTGATCAGCCGCCGGCGCAACCCCTCAGCCGACGTGGACCTGCTCGCTGGTGCGTCCAAAGCGCCGCTCGCGTTGCCGATACCAGGCCATGGCGCGGTCGAGCTCCTTGGCATCGAAATCCGGCCACAGCGTCGGGGTGAAATACAGTTCCGTATACGCCAGCTGCCAGAGCAGGAAATTGCTGATGCGCTGCTCACCCCCGGTGCGGATGAAGAGGTCGGGTTCCGGGGCGTCCGCCATGGAGAGGTAGGGGGTCAGGCCCAGCTCGGTGATCTCGCGACCGCCGGGGTGGTCGCGCAGCCAGGCATTGAAGGCCTGCAGGATGTCCCAGCGGCCGCCGTAGTTGGCCGCCACCGTCAGCGTGAGCCGCTGGTTGCCGGCGGTCAGCAGTTCCGCCTCGCGGATCAGGTGTTGCAGCCGGGCGTTGAAACGGGTCTTGTCGCCGATGATGCGCAGCCGGATACCGTTTCGGTGCAAACGGTCCACCTCCCGCTCCAGGGCTTGCATGAACAGCTCCATCAGCTTGCTCACCTCGTCGGCCGGACGCCGCCAGTTCTCCGAGCTGAAGGCGAACAGGGTTAGATGTTGGATGCCCGCCTTGACGCACGCCTCCACGATCTCGCGCACGCGGGCAACCCCCCTGGTATGCCCCGCCACCCGGGGCAGCTTGCGCTGTTTCGCCCAACGGCCGTTGCCGTCCATGATCACGGCGATGTGCCGTGGGACGGCGGAGACCGTCGGGATCGCGAGGGTGCTGCTGCTCGGCAGCCCTGGGGAGGTCATGCGCGGGTTGCGACGGAATCAGACCGACATCAGGTCCTTTTCCTTTTCCGCCAGCAGCCTGTCGATCTCGGCGATGTGTCGGTCGGTCAGCTTCTGGACCTCATCCTGGGCCCGCCGTTCCTCATCCTCGCTGATCTCGTGATTCTTGAGCATTTCCTTCAGATGGGCGATGGCGTCGCGGCGGATGTTGCGCACGGCGACCTTGGCGCCCTCGGCCTCACCGCGCACCACCTTGACCAGCTCGCGGCGCCGCTCCTCGGTCATGGCCGGGATGGGCACACGCACCAGCTCACCGACCGTGGCGGGATTGAGCCCCAGGTCAGAATCGCGGATCGCCTTTTCGATCACCGGCGCCATCTTCTTCTCCCAAGGCGTCACCCCCAGGGTATGGGGGTCGAGCACCGAGACGTTGGCCACCTGGCTGACCGGCACCAGGCTGCCGTAATACTCGACCTTGACGTGATCGAGGATGCCCGCATGGGCGCGGCCCGTGCGAACCTTGGAAAACTCCACCTTCAGCGCCTCGACCGATTTCTTCATCTTCTCTTCGGCTGAATGCTTGATGTCGTTGATCATGGCCTACCCCTACAGACGTGGATTTGTGCACGCGCCCATCAAGCCGCGGTGCACCGATATCCCCTGCGGCGAGACGACTGGCGGAAGGCAGGCTCTCGTCGTCGCACGCCGGCGCCCGCCGCCGGAGGGGGACGACTGTCCTGTTCGGTTGCCTGTCATCCGTCTTTCGACCGTTAGCATGAAAGTTGGCGCAGCCAACTCACGAAGCTCCCCTCTCCCAGCGGGAGAGGGGCTCAAGGTGAGGGAACGGCCATGGCCGCTTTCATTTTCTGGGGTGGCAGCGGCCATGGCCGTTAGGGAAACACGCGGGTACCTTCGGGTTCGCCCATGATGATGCGTTTGAGGGCACCCGGTTTGAAGATGGAAAACACATGCAGCGGCAGTTTCTGCTCGCGGCAAAGGGCGAAGGCGGCGGTGTCGAGCACACCCAGGTTGCGGGCGATCGCCTCATCGAAGCTGAGCTCCGTGTAACGCGTGGCGCTGGGGTCCTTCTTCGGGTCGGCCGTATAGACGCCGTCCACCTTGGTCGCCTTGAGCATCAATTCCGCACCGATCTCGGCCGCACGCAGGGCCGCGGCCGTGTCGGTGGTGAAGAACGGGTTGCCCGTGCCGCCGCCGAAGATCACCACGCGCCCGGCCTCCATGTGCCGAATGGCGGCATCCCGCTCGAAGGCCTCGCCGACGTGGGCGATGGTGACGGCGGTCTGCACGTGGGCGGGGATGCCGGCCATCATCAGGGCATCCTTGAGCGCCAACGCGTTCATCACCGTGGCCAGCATGCCCATGACATCGGCCGTGGCCCGCTCCATGCCCGCCAGCGCACCGGTGGCGCCGCGAAAAAGGTTGCCCCCGCCCACGACGATGCCGATCTGCACGCCCAGACCGGCGACCTCGTCGATCTGCCGCACGATGCCGTTCAAGGTCTCGGCGTGATAGCCGAAGGCGTCGGGCCCCATCAGGGCCTCGCCAGAGAGCTTGAGCAGGATGCGGTTGTAGCGCGGCGCGGACATGACGACGCTCAGACCTTGGCGGCGGCCGCCACCTCGGCGGCGAAGTCGCTCGGCTTCTTCTCGATGCCTTCGCCGACCACATACAGGGTAAAGCCGTGCACCTGCGCCCCCTTGGACTTGAGCAGCTCGCCCACCGTGACCTTGTCATCCTTGACGAAGGGCTGGGATAGCAGGGTGACCTCTTTCAGGAACTTCTGCACGGCGCCCTCCACCATCTTCTCCACGATGTTGGCGGGCTTGCCCGATTCGGCCGCCTTTTGCGCTGCCACGCGGCGTTCCGCCTCGATGAGCGCCTGGGGCACGCCGGCGGCGTCGAGCGCCTTGGGCTTGGCCGCGGCGATGTGCATGGCGATGTCCTTGGCAAGCGCCTCATCGCCTGTGACGTCGACCAGCACGCCGATCTTGGCGCCGCCGTGCACG
The DNA here is from genome assembly GCA_046292095.1 of Thiobacillaceae bacterium. Lineage (GTDB taxonomy): Bacteria > Pseudomonadota > Gammaproteobacteria > Burkholderiales > Thiobacillaceae > JANWZL01. The sequence continues at coordinate 1,576 of JBKBRS010000086.1, read as the reverse complement.
TAGCTGGTGAGCTTGCCTTGGGCCTCGACACGGACGAAGCGGCGGATCGACATGTTCTCGCCGATCTTACCAACCAGCTCGGTGCGGACCTCCTCGACCGTCTTGTCGCCGAGCTTCATGGCCGACAAAGCGGTCACGTCGGCCGGGTTGCGCTCGACCACCATCTGCGCCAGGTCCTTCACCAAGGCCTGGAACTCGTCGTTCTTGGCGACGAAGTCGGTCTCGCAGTTGACCTCGATGATGGCGCCGGTCTTGCCATCGGGAGTGATGTGCACGCCGACCATGCCCTCGGCGGCGATGCGGCCGGCACTCTTGGCCGCCTTGGCGCCGAATTTGACGCGCAGGATCTCCTCCGCCTTCTGCATGTCGCCGCCGGCCTCGTTCAACGCCTTCTTACAGTCCATCATCGGCGCGTCGGTGCGTTCGCGCAGCGCCTTGACCATGGACGCGGTGATTTCAGCCATTTTGCTTCTCCTGTTGCATGCGACCTCCGCCAGGTTCTCGACGGTTAGGCCCGAAAGTCGTAAAAACGCCCCAGATCGGGGCGTCGCGGAAACGACGCGGACTCGGCCCGTCCGATCCGATTCGTTTATTCGCCTTCGCCCGCCGTGACGGTTTCTTCGACCTCCACGTACTCATCGCCTTCCTGGGCGACGCTGACCATCTCCTCGATGACCTGCGCCTTGCCTTCCAGGATGGCGTCGGCCAGACCGCGCGCATACAGGCGGATGGCGCGGCTGGAATCGTCGTTGCCGGGAATCACATAGTCGATCCCCTCGGGGGTGTTGTTGGTATCGACGATACCGACGACGGGGATGCCCAGCTTGTTGGCCTCGGTGACGGCGATCTTCTGATAGCCCACATCCACCACGAACAGGGCATCGGGCAGGCTGGCCATGTCCTTGATACCGCCCAGGCTGCGTACCAGATTGTCGTACTCGCGCTGCAGACGCAGGGCCTCTTTCTTGGACAGGCTCTCGCGTGCCCCCTCGGCCAGTTGGGCCTCCATGTCCTTCATGCGCTTGACGGACTGCTTGACCGTCTTGAAGTTGGTCAGCATGCCGCCCAGCCAGCGGTGCGACACATAGGGCATGCCGCAGCGGGTGGCCTCCTCGACGATGATGTCGCGCGCCTGCCGTTTGGTCCCGACGAAGAGGATGGTCCCCTTGTTGGCCGCCAACTGTCGGGCGAAGCGCAGGGCCTCCTCGAACAGGGGCAACGTCTTCTCCAGATTGATGATGTGGATCTTGTTGCGCTGGCCGAAGATGTAAGGGGCCATCTTCGGGTTCCAGTAACGGGTCTGGTGGCCGAAATGCACGCCGGCCTCCAGCATCTGGCGCATGGTGATGCTCATTGATAAGACTCCATCAGGTTAAGGTTGAACCGCCACCCGCCGAGAATCCGCCATCAAGCGGCAGACACCTTAACTGGGACGGGTGTGTGGATTGATCCGGGCTGTCCAGAATATCAAAGCATACCATGCGAACTGGCCGAGCCACAATGTGACCCCACCATACTTCCGATCGTCCCGCACGCAACGGGCATAGCGTCGGAAACCCGGTGCCGGCCCTATTAA
>JBKBRS010000085.1:0-8785 GCA_046292095.1 Thiobacillaceae bacterium | reverse complement strand
ATCGATGGCTGGCGGATGGCGGCGTAGACGGCGCTCACCTCACGGTTGGAGACCAGCGCGGAGAGGGCGTCCAGACTCTCCTCATAGACGGCGATCTTGGGACACCCCGGCCGCTTCGCCGAGTACATCGCCAGGTCGGCGGCCTTGTGCAGGGCGGTCAGATCGAAAGGCGCCCGTGCGTGTGCCAGACCAATGCTGATGGTGACCGGCTCGGTGATCCCATGCACGGCGAAGTCGTAGCGCCCGACTTGTTCCAGGCAACGTTCCGCTGCCCGCCGCGCCGTCTCGATTGAGGTCCCCGGCATCAAGGTAGCGAATTCGTCACCGCCCAGCCGGTAGAGCCGGTCATCGGCCCGCAGGGCCTGGGTGAGGCAGGTGGCCATGGCGCGGATGACCATATCACCCACAGGGTGACCGTAGGTATCGTTGATCGCCTTGAAATGGTCGCAATCGAAAAGGATCAGGGTGCACTCATCGACCCGTTTGTCGCGTTCCAGACGCGCCCGGTCCTCATCGAAGGCACGGCGGTTGTAGACGCCGGTGAGGGCATCCTGGCGCGCCTGTTCATAGAACCGGTGACTGCTGCGTTGGATCTCTTCATGGAGGTGCCGCAGGCGCCGGTGATACTCCTCGAACGCTCGTTGTAGTTCAAGCAGTTCCAGGAGATTGGGCCGATAGTCCGACGAACCCGGCGCCTGCGCCTCAGGATTGTCGCGCAGGGCCTGGATTTGCGCCGACAGCCGACGTATGGGACGCACGACCAGCTGGCGAAGCGCGAAGAAAAAGGCCAGTGCCAACACCAAGGCCAAAAGGGCGGCATACAGGGACAAGCGCCTCACTTCGTCGAGGGCAGCGGTCAGGACCGGGTTGGGTTGTGCGCGCAGCTCGAGGTGTTGGGATAGGTCCCTGATATGCTGGACCTGCACTGCATCGTGCCTAAGGCCCAGACTGGTTGCATCGATGTAGCGGAAGGGGCCCTGATTGTGGATCTCATGCAGCGGGTCGAGCCGGATGATGCCGTAGCCTAGCAAGACATCCGAGTCTGGGTGGACGCGAATCGGAAAGCGGTAATAGGCCTGCGGCCGCTGGGCGTCCCACCGTAGCACGACCTCGGCCGAGCCTTTGTGTGGCATCTGTGCCGGCATCGTGGCACCGGGCCCTTTCGCCAATATCGCACCATTGGGGCGGTAGAGGTCGATGTGCATGGAGGGCGGGAGCATCCCGGTGTCGCGTGTCCGCACGTCACGCCACAGGGGGTAGTATTCGGGATTGGTCAAGTGCTGGCGGGTCTCGTCCCACGCGGCAAGCCGCTCGGCCAGCGACCGCAGGCGCAGTTCCAGTGTTTCCACGGTGCGCGCGATCTCGGCGCGGGCAGCGCGCTGTGCCTCGTCATCGGCGCGGTGGGAGATTTGGCGTAGGCTGATTTGCGCATAAAACCCAAGGACAGCCCACAACACAAAGGCCAACGCCAGAAAGAGCGCATAGAGCTGTTGCAGTCTGAGGGTGGGCACGATCATCAAGCGGCCTGCTTGAGGGTGGCGAGAACGGTGTCGATCAGCTCGAACTCGTGTTCGCCGTCCAGGAAGTGGCTGGCGTTGGGGATGACGATCACGGTCCTGCCGGTGCGTTCGAGACGCTCGATCCAACCTGAGCCCAGGCGCTCGTCACCACCGCCCATGATGAAGGTCGCCGGGATGGGCAGACCCTTGGCGGCGGCCAGCAGGCGCTCCGGCGTGATGGCGAGATAGGAGGCGAACGTCTGCGGTGCGGCGTTGAAATTCCGGCAAAAAGACAATGGGTGGCTCAACAGGCTGCGATCGCCCCGGGCGACCCGTTGTCGCATGGCCTGCCGCAGCGCTTCGAGGCCGTCGGGTTGGTCGTCCGACCGGCTCTCCACCAGGCTTAGGGCAATGAAATGAACGACATCGCCGGGCCGACGCGCCTGCAGGTACAAAAGCAGTTCGGCGCTGCCCAAGCTGTGGCCGATGAGGACGATGCGCCGGTGACCCCGCGCCTTGAGCCAGCGTAGCCAGGCGTCGATCTCGCGCACGTTGCCCTCGTGGGTGTGGGTGTGTATGGCCTCACAGGACAGACTCTGGCGGCGATGGGTCACCCCCAGGGTGAGGGTGGGGGTGAGCACGCTATAGCCCGCCGAGGCCAGTCCGTCGGCCAGGTTGTGCACGGTGGGGAAGTTGTGCGTCTGCAGGAAGCCATGCAGGATCAACACGGCGGGTTTGTCCTCAGCCCCCGGCCGGTACTCGGCGTGCGCGGTGAGCCCCGGCCGCAGGTCCAGGGTGACCCGCTCCGCCCATGCCTGGGTAAAGCCCAACAGGACTCCGAGCAGCAGGGTCAGGCGTAGGCGAATGCTGCGCATGGGGCTCACCTCCTATACTCTCTGGTCATGGATGAATTGGGCTTGCTGTTTGCCAAAGACGGCCCGCTGAGCCGGCACATCCCTCATTATCGGCCGCGTGCCCAGCAGCTTGAGATGGCCCGCCGGATCGAGGCGGCGCTCATGAGCCGCGGCCGTCTGGTGGTCGAGGCCGGCACCGGCACGGGCAAGACCCTGGCCTATCTGGTGCCGGTGCTGCGCAGCCGGGCCAAGACCATCCTCTCCACCGCCAGCAAGACCCTGCAGGACCAGCTCTACCGCCGCGACATCCCAGCGGTGCGCGCGGCGCTGGGGCTGCCGGTCGACGTGGCACTGCTCAAGGGGCGCGCTAACTACGTCTGCCATTATCACCTCGAACGGGCGCTAGCCGACGCGCGGCTTGCCAGCCGCGAGGAGGTCGCGCATCTGCAGGCGATCGCCCGCTTCGCCGAGCGAAGCGATAGCGGCGACCGTATGACACTCAAAGACGTGCCGGAGGACTCCTCGGTCTGGCCGCGCGTTGTTTCGACGCGGGACAACTGCCTGGGCGGGGAGTGCCCGCACTTTAAGGCCTGTTTCGTGCTCAAGGCGCGCCGCCGCGCGCTCGAGGCCGATCTGGTGGTGGTCAACCACCACCTCTTCTTCGCCGACGTCCTGCTCAAGGACGAGGGGGCAGGGGAGTTGCTGCCGGCCGCCAACGCCGTGATCTTCGACGAGGCGCATCAACTGCCGGAGACGGCCTCGGTGTTCTTCGGCGAGAGCGTGAGCACGGGCGTGTTGCTGGACCTCGCGCGTGACGTGCGGCAGGAGGCGGCGGTGGCAGCGGCCGATTTTCCAGAGCTCGCCCGTGCTGCAACGGAACTCGACAAGGCGGCACGCGATCTGCGCCTCGCCCTTGGGCTTGCCAGCGTGCGGCTGGCGGCGGCGCGGGCCCTCGAGCGCGAGGCGTTCCGGGCCGCCATCGGCGTGCTGCAGGAGCGGCTGGCCCGTCTGCAGGTCCTGCTGGAGGGGCAGGCCGAGCGTTCCGAGGGGCTGGCCAACTGTCTCGATCGTTGCCAGGAGGCCGCAGGACGCCTCGAGCGCTGGCTCTCACCCGATGCGCAGGCGGGCATGGTGCGTTGGTGCGAGGCGGCCGTCCATGCCGTGCTGTTCCACTCGACTCCCCTCGACGCGGGCAGCCTGTTCGCGCGCCAGCTCGAGGGCGATGCGCGGGCCTGGATCTTCACCTCGGCCACCCTCGCGGTGCGCGGCGACTTCCACCACTACCTCAGCCAGATCGGCCTGCCCGACGCGCAGACCGCGGTCTGGGACAGTCCCTACGACTACGGCCGCCAGGCCATGCTCTACGTGCCGGCGCAGATGCCCGACGCCAACAGTCCCGGCTATACCCGTGCCTGTGTCGAGGCCGCTTGGCCGGTGCTGCGGGCGAGCGGCGGCCGCGCCTTCCTGCTGTTCACCAGCCTGCGCGCCATGAACGAGGCGCATGCTTTGGTGGCCGAGCGGCTCGCCGCCGAAGGTTTTGGCTGGCCCCTGTTGTTGCAAGGCAGCCGCAGTCGCAGCGAATTGCTGGAAGATTTCCGTCGGCTTGGCAATGCCGTCCTGCTCGGCAGCCAGAGCTTCTGGGAAGGGGTGGACGTCCCGGGCGAGGCCCTGTCCCTGGTGGTCATCGATCGGCTGCCCTTTCAGCCGCCGGACGATCCGGTCCTCGCCGCCCGCATCGAGGCCATGCGGCGTGCCGGCCATAACCCCTTCTTCGACTACCAACTGCCGCACGCGGTGATCAGCCTCAAGCAAGGGGCAGGACGACTCATCCGCCACGAAAACGACTGCGGCGTGCTGATGATCTGTGACACGCGCCTGGTGGACAAGCCCTACGGCCGGCGCATCTGGCAGGCCCTGCCCCCGATGCGGCGCACCCGGCATCTGGCGGAGGTGGAGGCCTTTTTCGCGCAGGCCCTGGGCGCGGCGCACGCATCCGGACCCGGCTAGAATATCGGGTCTTTACTCAGACCCGCATCGTGAAGATCCTCGCCTTCGACACTTCCACCGAGTGGTGCACAGCCGCGCTCTGGCTGGACGGAGAGCTGCTCGTGAGCGAGGTCGAGGCCGGCCAGAGCCACTCGCAGCTGCTGCTGCCCATGCTTGCGCGACTGCTCGCCGAGGCCGAACTGACCCTGGGCGGTCTCGATGGCCTGGCCTTCGGTCGCGGGCCGGGCGCCTTCACCGGGCTGCGCATCGCCTGCAGCGTGGTGCAGGGCTTGGGGATGGGCGCGGGGCTCCCCGTCGTCGGGGTGATGACCCTGGAGGCGATGGCCGAAGAGACCGCCGCCGAGCGTGTGCTGGCCTGTCTCGATGCGCGCATGGGCGAGCTCTACGGGGCGGAGTTCGAGCGGCGGGGGCAGGAGTGGTCTGTCGCTGCCGGGCCAGGCCTGTATCGGCCGGAGGACCTGCCATTGCCGGGGGGGACGGGCTGGGTCGGCTGTGGCAATGGCTTCGCCGCGCACGGCGAGGTCTTGCGATCGCGTGCCGGCGGGCAGGCGCGGGCGATCCGTCCCCAGGTGATCCCGCACGCGCGCAGCATCGCGCGCCTGGCCGCCGCCCGTTTCGCCCGCGGCGAAGGCGGTGCGGCCGAGGACGCACAGCCCTATTACCTCCGCGACAAGGTTGCGCTCAAGCGCAGCGAACGATGAGTGCCGTCCTGAAACCCAGCATCCCCCGCTTCCGGCCGATGACCGAAGCCGATCTGGAACAGGTCGTGCGCATCGAGCGTGCGACCTACCCCTATCCGTGGTCGCGCGGCAATTTCCACGACTGTCTGCAGGCCGGCTACAGCTGCTGGGTGGCGGAGATCGATGGCGAGCTGATGGGCTACGCCATCCTGCTGGCCGCGGCGGGCGAGGGGCATGTGCTCAACTGCTGCATCGCGCCTGCCTGGCAGGGCAGGGGCTATGGCCGCATGCTCATGGACTTGATCATCGAGACCGCGCGCGGACACGGGGCGCAGAGCCTGTACCTCGAGGTGCGTCCCAGCAACACCGCAGCATTGCGCCTGTATCAGCGCCTCGGCTTCGAGGGCATCGCCCTGCGGCGCAATTACTACCCGGCCGATGACGGACGCGAGGATGCCCTGGTGATGAGGCTCAACCTATGAGCCTGCCACGCGAGGCGCGGCTCAAGGCGCTCGGCCTCCTCCCCTTGTGGCGGCGCCGCGACCAGCCCCGGGCTGGTGCGCCCAGGCCCTCGGCACAACGGCTGCCACGCCAAGACGAGGTTGCCGTACCGAAGCCGCCCGCCATCGCCGAGATGGACTGGGAAACCCTGCGCCAGGCCGTCCTCAACTGTACCCGCTGCGAGCTGCATCGCAGCCGCACCCAGGGCGTGTTCGGCGTGGGCGATCCCCATGCCGAGTGGCTCATCGTCGGCGAGGCGCCGGGCGCGGAGGAGGACAGACAGGGTGAACCCTTCGTCGGCCAGGCAGGGCGGCTGCTCGACGCGATGCTGGCGTCGATCGGGCTGAAACGCGGCGAGAACGTCTATATCGCCAATGTGCTGAAATCGCGCCCGCCGAAGAACCGCGACCCCAGCCCGCAGGAGGTCGCCGCCTGCCTGCCCTATCTGGAGCGTCAGATCGATCTGATCCGACCCAAGCTGATCCTTGCCCTCGGCCGTTTCGCCGCCCAGAGCCTGCTCACCACCGACGCGGCCATCGGTCGCCTGCGCGGCCAGGTGCACCGCTACCGCGGCATCCCGCTCATCGTCACCTATCATCCGGCCTACCTGCTCAGAAATCCGGCAGACAAGGCGCGCGCCTGGGAGGACCTGGTGCTCGCCCGCCAGACCATGGCGCAGATCAAGGCCGGGCAGCCGAACTGAATGCAATCGCATCCCAGGAGACACCATGCGCAGACTGATCCTGATCCTCACCCTCTGGTTCGCCACCCTGTCGCTCACCGGCTGCGGCTACAACACCCTGCAGGCCCAGGACGAGGCGGTGCAGGCCGCCTGGTCGGAGGTGCTCAACCAGTACCAGCGCCGCGCCGACCTGGTGCCCAACCTGGTCAACACCGTCAAGGGCTATGCCGCACATGAGCGCCAGGTGCTCAGCGCGGTGACCGAGGCGCGCTCGCGCGTGGGCCAACTGCGTGTCACGCCGGAGGTGCTCGACGACGAGGCGGCCCTCAGACAGTTCCAGGCCGCCCAGGCCGAGCTCACCGGCGCCTTGAGCCGCCTGCTGGCGGTGGCCGAGAACTACCCGCAACTGAAGGCCGACGCTGCCTTCCGCGACCTGCAGGCGCAACTGGAGGGCACCGAGAACCGGATCACCGTCGCCCGCAACCGCTATATCCAGGCGGTGCAGGCCTACAATACCACGGTGCGCAGCTTCCCCACCAACCTCACGGCCATGCTCTTCGGCCACAAGACCAAGGCCAATTTCGCCGTGGAGAACGAGAAGGCCCTCGCCAGCCCGCCCAAGGTCGATTTCGGCAGCGAGGCGCCGGCTGCGGCGGGGACGGCGAGCGGCTACTGATCACAACATCGGCAGCAGGCAGACGTGTGCGAGGACCGATGCGACCCATCCGCCCCCTCGATGGGGGAGGCAGGGCGGCGATGATACGCGCTGCCCCTGCCTGCTGCGCATCGCCCCTCCGCCGGGCTTGGTCGAGAGGGGCGGAGGCAATGGCGTTGGCGCGGACCTCTAGCCTGTGGGTTTGCTTCCTGGCTTGGTCGCTCGCCCTCTTGCTGGCGCCGGCCTGGGCCCAGTTGGCCGTCCCGCCGCTCGCCGCGCGGGTAACCGACCTGGCGGGCCTGCTCTCCGCAGCCCAGCGCCAGGCGCTGGAGGACAGGCTGGCGCGCTTCGAGCAGGAGAAGGGTAGCCAGATCGCCATCCTGATCGTGCCCACCACGCGGCCCGAGACCATCGAGCAATATGGCATCCGCGTCGCCGAGGCCTGGCGGCTCGGGCGCAAGGGGGTGGACGACGGCGTGCTGATCCTGGTTGCGCGCGACGACCGCGCCCTGCGCATCGAGGTCGGCTATGGGCTGGAGGGGGTCGTCCCCGACGCCGTGGCCAAGCGCATCATCGAGGAGATCATCGTCCCGCGCTTTCGCGCCGGCGACTATGCGGGTGGGCTGGAGGCCGGTGTGGCGGCCCTGACTGGGCTCATCTCCGGCGAGCCGCTGCCGCCGCCTCGGCCGGTGGAAAGCGCGGGCAGCGGGCCCCATCCCCTGCTGCCGGCAGCGATGATGTTCGCCTTCGTCGTCGGCGGCTTCTTGCGCTTCTTTCTCGGACGCCTCACCGCCGCGGGCGTCGTTGGCACGCTCGCCTTCTTCGGTGCCTGGTGGTTGCTGGGCAGCCTCCTCGCCGCGCTCTTCGTCGCGGCCATCGCCTTCGTCATCACCCTATCCGGTAGCGTCCGCGGTTTGGTCGGTTCGGGCCGACGTGGCTCCGGTGGTGGCTGGACCGGAGGCGGCCTGGGGGGCGGTTTCCGCGGGGGCGGCGGCGGCTTCGGCGGCGGCGGCGCCTCGGGCCGCTGGTGATGGCCTACCCAAACAGCATGAACGTTCTGCGTATCCTCAAACACCTGCTCTACCCGGATTGGTCCGCCCGGCGCGCCTTCCCGCCGCCTGTCATGGCGCGCATCGAGGCGGCCATCGCCGCCTCCGAGGCGAATCACCGCGGCGAGGTCCGCTTTGCCGTCGAGGCGAGCCTGGGTCTGCAAGCGCTGCTCGCCGGGCAGAGCGCGCGTGAGCGCGCCGTCGAGGTCTTCTCTGAGCTCAGGGTCTGGGACACGGAGGAGAACAACGGCGTGCTGATCTACCTGCTCCTGGCCGACCACGACGTGGAGATCGTCGCCGACCGCGGGGTGAGCCGAGCGCTTGCGCCCGACCACTGGGCGGAGGTCTGTCGTTCCATGGAGGTGCATTTCCGCGCCGGGCGCTATGCCGATGGCGTCCTGGCTGGCATCGCCGCGATTGGTCGCCAGCTCACTGCGCTCTATCCGCGTGCGGGCGCGGACGTGGACGAGCTGCCCGACCGCCCCGTGCGTCTGTAGCCTACACCCTTTCTCAGCGCCGCCTGCGCCGTCGCCGCCGTTTGACCGGCTGGCTGGCGATGTTCCTCACCTTGGCGATCACCGCGCCGGGCGGCGGCAACACCTCCTTTAGGTCGGCCGCCACCGTCGGCGCCTGGGCCGAGGGTGGGGCGTGGTGCAGACTGGCCGCCACCGCCAACAGGCGCTCCAGCTCGGCCGGGTGCTCGCGCATGTTGCGTTGATGCCAGCGGCGCACCAGATACATGGTCAGCGCCACGAACAGGCTGAAGAGGACGATCACCGTGTAGATCTCGGGGGGCGCCGTCTCCATAACGGCATGCAGGGCGGGCGTGGGGGGGGTGGTGGGGGGGTGGGTGGGGTT
>JBKBRS010000084.1:0-9005 GCA_046292095.1 Thiobacillaceae bacterium | reverse complement strand
CATCACCATCGACCGCGAGGCGCGCGACTACCTGCCGCACATGTACGGCGCGGCGCGGTTCATCATCCTCGACGACGTCGGTATGCTACCCATGAAGGTCGCCGACATCTACCGCCGCATCACCACCTGAGCATGCCGACCCCCGAGATCACACCCGGTCGCTACTACAGCAACGGCGCCTACGGCCGCGCCTGGGGCGTGCGCCTGGTGCTTGCCATCACCCACGACCCCGCCCGCGGCGAGGCCCTCGTGCGCTTCAAAGGCATGGCCGGCAGCTGCCGGCGCAAGGGCGGCGAGTGCAGCCTCGCGGAATTTCGCCGCTGGGCGAAATACGAGGTGCAGCTCAACGAGAACTCCTGGCAGCGGGTGGGTTCTCTGAGTAGAGATGAGTAACAGCAAACCGTCGCTCGCGGCCGAGCGAGCGCTTACGACCTCGACAAGGCCATGTAGACGGGACGCGAGCCGCCACCTCGTCGCGCGCCTTTTAAGTTAACCCAACAGACGAGCCGCAAAGTCGGGACCTGTCGGCTGCGCACATCCCACGGTCGTGGCAGCGACGCGCCTACCGCTACCGCCAGCGTTGCCGTTTGGCTGCAGACTCAGTTGTAAAGCGCGCTCAACGCGCCTTGCCGACGACCTCGATCTCTACGCGCCGATTGGGCGCCAGGCATTCGACGAGCTTGTCCTTCGGCAGCTGCATGTCGCATTGCACAACCGGTTGGCTATCGCCCATGCCGCTGGTGATGATGACGCTGGGCTTCACCCCCTTGGCCACCAGGTAGGACTTGACCGAGCGGGCGCGGGCCTCGGACAGGCGGCGGTTGGCCTCCGGCTTGCCGGTGGCGTCGGCGTGGCCGACGATCTTGATCTGTTCGACCTCGCCTAAGGCCTTGATCTTCTCGGCCACCTCGTCGAGCCGCTGCCTACCCTCCTTGGACAGGTCGCGGATGCCGGATTTGCCAAGGGCGAACAGGGTGTCGCCCGAGAGGACGACCTTGGTCACCGCGGCTGTGGGGGCTGCTACGGGCTGTGCAGGCGCGGCCGCCGGTGCGACCACCTCGGCCGGCTTGGCTGTCACAGCGGACTTGGGGGTCTCCGCCGGTTTCGCGGCCTCGGCCGCTTTGGGCGCCTCGGCCGGCTTGGCCGTCTCAGGCGCTTTGGTCGCTGTGACCGGGGCGGCCGGCGACGGACCCGGGGCGGGTGCACTCACGGTAGGCATCGCCGGCGCGGGTTGGCCGAAGCCGCCGAACAAACCCATCGGGGCATTGGGTGTGAGAGGCGCTCCAGCTTGAGCGCCGGTCTGCGGCACCCAGGGGTTGCCCTGTGCAGCCGGGGACGCAGCCTGATAGGTCAGCAGGTTGGCCCAGGTCGGCCCATAGGTGCGCGGATCCATCACCGCCCCCATCCAGCCCAGATAGGTGACCGGGTTCACCGCATTGGTCATGAGGGTCAAGGCGCGCGGATCCAGGGGCGCCAGGGTCCACTTGAGATAGAGGCCGGGGTTCAGGAGATTGAGGAAGGCGCCCCAGAGCTTGGGATCGGCCGGCCACAGGGCCCAGCGCATGGCTTTGCCCGGGTCGGTCAGGATGGTGGTGAGCGCCGTGTAGAAGGCCGGGTCGACGCCGGCGGCGATCCAGCGCATGGTGATGGCCGGGTCGGCGAATTGTGCCCAGTTGCGGTAGGCGTTCGGGTTCAACATGCTGTTCAGCATGTTGAGCCAGCCGACCGGATCCTGCATGCCGATCAGGGCGGCCGTATAGAAATTGGGTTCGGTGACGGTGTTGAGCCAGGGCATGAAGACGCGCGGGTCGCGGAAGGCCGAGAGGTTCTGCGTGAAGTCGGTCATGCGCGCAAGCCAGGCCTCGGGCGTCTGCGGCACGGGCTTGTCTGGCTGGCCGGCGAGCACGCTGCTGGCAGGGGCCGGTTCCGCCGCCATGACACTGGTGCTGGCGGCGAGTGTGAGGGCGAGGGTCAGGGTTTTGAACTTCATGGCTTTCCTCTGTCGGCGCTTGATCAAGTGATTGGTCTATCTGTAACTGCCGATAGTGTAGCAGCGGTACGTTTTCCCCTCAGGCACCCTGTCTGACGACCCCCTGCCATGGCGCATGAGGTGTTGCACAAAAACAAAGCGGGCCGGACATGCGTCCGGCCCGCCGCACGTGGCAACTCTTTTCAGGACACTGCGGGCAGCAGTGGCACGATCAGCAGCGCGACGATGTTGATGATCTTGATCAGCGGGTTCACGGCCGGGCCGGCGGTGTCCTTGTAGGGGTCACCGACCGTGTCGCCGGTCACCGCTGCCTTGTGCGCCTCGGAACCCTTACCGCCATAGTTGCCTTCCTCAATGTACTTCTTGGCGTTGTCCCAAGCGCCACCGCCGGTGGTCATGGAGATGGCCACGAAGATGCCGGTGATGATGGTGCCGAGCAGCACGCCACCCAGGGCCTTGGGCCCGAGGATCAGGCCGACCAGCACCGGCACCAGCAGGGGCAAGAGCGACGGGGTCATCATCTCCTTGATGGCCGCCCGGGTAAGCATGTCCACTGCGCGGGAATAGTCGGGCTTCGCCTTGCCCTCCATGATCCCGACGATCTCGCGGAACTGACGGCGCACCTCGATCACGACGCTGCCGGCAGCCCGACCCACGGCCTCCATCGCCATGGAGCCGAACAGATAGGGCACCATGCCGCCGATAAACAGGCCGATGATCACCATGTGGTCGGACAGGTCGAAGCTGAGCGACATCCCGCGGGCCTCCAGGGCATGCGTATAGTCCGCGAAGAGCACCAGGGCAGAGAGCCCGGCCGAACCGATGGCGTAGCCCTTGGTCACCGCCTTGGTGGTATTGCCCACGGCGTCGAGCGGGTCGGTGATGTTGCGGATCTCCTTGGGCAGGTCGGCCATCTCGGCGATGCCGCCGGCGTTGTCGGTCACCGGGCCATAGGCATCGAGGGCGACGATGATGCCGGTCATGGACAGCATCGCCGTAGCCGCCACGGCGATCGCATACAACCCCCCTAGGGTATAGGCCCCCCAGATCGCCAGACACACGGCGATCACCGGTGCGGCGGTGGCCTTCATGGATACCCCCAAGCCGGCGATGATGTTGGTGCCGTGGCCGGTGGTGGAGGCCTCGGCGATGTGGCGCACAGGGCTGAACTCTGTTGCGGTGTAGTACTCGGTGATCACCACCATCGCCGCGGTCAGGGCCAGACCGATCAGGGCCGCCAAATAGAGATTGAGCGCCGAGATGTTGCTGCCATCGGCCATGGCCAGGCCATCGCCCAGCATCCAGGTGGTCACCGGGTAGAAGGCGATGATGGCAATCACCCCGGAGACGATGAGGCCACGGTAGAGGGCGCTCATGATCTTTCCACCTTCGCGTGCCCTGACGAAAAAGGTGCCGATCACCGAGGCGATGATGGACACCCCGCCCAAAACCAGGGGATAGATCACCGCTTGGGCCGAGTCGGCACCGGCCACCATGAGACCACCCAACAGCATGGTGGCGATGATGGTCACGGCATAGGTCTCGAACAGGTCGGCGGCCATGCCGGCGCAGTCGCCCACATTGTCGCCCACGTTGTCGGCGATGACCGCCGGGTTACGCGGGTCGTCTTCGGGGATACCGGCCTCCACCTTGCCGACCAGGTCGGCGCCCACATCGGCGCCTTTGGTAAAGATGCCACCGCCGAGACGGGCGAAGATGGAGATGAGCGAACCGCCGAAGCCCAGGCCGACCAGGGCGTGGATGGCATCCTGGGTCTCGTAGCCCATGCCCGCCAGCACGGCGTAATAGCCGGCCACGCCGAGTAGCCCCAGGCCCACGACCAGCAGGCCAGTGATGGCGCCGCCCCTGAAGGCGACGTTGAGGGCGGCGTTCAGGCCCTGGCTGGCGGCCTGGGCAGTGCGCACGTTGGCGCGCACCGACACGTTCATACCGATGAAGCCGGCCGCACCCGAGAGGATGGCGCCGATGGCGAAGCCGATGGCGGTGGGCAGGTGCAGGAAGATGGCCAGGAGCAGGAAGAGCACCACGCCGACCATGGCGATGGTGGTGTACTGCCGCTTGAGATAGGCCTGCGCCCCTTCCTGCACGGCGGCGGCGATCGCCTGCATGCGCTCGTTCCCGGCAGGCAGCCCCAGGACCCACTTGATGGACATGACCCCATAGAGCAGGGCCAGCCCCCCCGCCACGAGGGCAAACACGAGACCTTCACTCATCGCTTCTTCTCCTTCACATGCGCCAAACGGGTCGGGACCAGCCAGACCTGAAACACCTCCGGCCAACCCCGTGCTTTGTATATCAGGAATATCAGGATTCGCTTATTCTATTTTCCGGCAAAAAAATTACAGATCTACAGATCGGGCCTACCGACCGCCAGTCCGCCCTCGAAGCGCGTGCCCGGCTCGAAACCGAAGATGGCATCGAGGTTGAGCTCGCGAATCAGCTGATCGACCGCGGCCTGGCCGTGCTCCCGGCTGACCTCGGACAGGATCAGCTTGGCCGAATTGGCGTTGTAGAAACCGCCGAAATCGGCCTGGACCTTGAGGAGCTGGCGGGCGCGGTCGAGTGTCATCGGCTCGCTAATGGCTGAGGTCGCTGTAGGAACCGCCCCAGGGGGTCAGAGCTTGAACTCCGGCAGCTTTTTGGGCACCGGCGTATTCTTCAACGTCACATAGACGGGCAGCCCCCCTTCGTACTTGGGATAGTCCTCGCCCTGAATGAGACCGCTGAGGTATTTGCGGCATTTCTCGGTGATGCCGAAGCCGTCCTTGCTGATGAAGTCGCGCGGCATGAACTTCTCGACGTTGGCCACGTCCTTGAGATCGGCCACGCCGATCTTGTATTTGTAGGGTTCGTCCGAGATCCGCACGATGGTGGGCATGACCGAATTCCTGCCCTTGACCGCCAGCTCCACGGCAGCCTTGCCCAGTTCATAGGCCTGTTTGACATCGGTCTTGGAGGCGATGTGGCGCGCCGCGCGCTGCAGGTAGTCGGCCACCGCCCAGTGATATTTGTGACCGAGTTTCTCCTTGATCATGTTCGCCACCACCGGGGCGGCGCCGCCGAGCTGCGCGTGGCCGAAGGCGTCGCGGGTACCCTGCTCGGCCAGGAAGCGGCCATCGGGGTACTTACACCCCTCGGACACCACCACCGTGCAATAGCCGTGTTTCTTGACATTCTCGTCCACCTTGGCGAGGAACTTCGCCTCATCGAACTCGATCTCCGGGAAGAGGATGACCACCGGGATGCCCTTTTCCGCCACCAGGCCGCCGGCGGCGGCGATCCAGCCGGCGTGCCGTCCCATCACCTCGATGACGAAGACTTTGGTCGAGGTCTTGGCCATGGAGCGCACGTCATAGCTGGCCTCCAGGGTGGACACGGCGATGTATTTGGCCACCGAGCCGAAGCCGGGGCAGCAGTCGGTGATGGGCAGGTCGTTGTCCACGGTCTTGGGCACATGGATGGCCTGTATGGGGTAGCCCATGGCCTCCGAGAGCTGGCTTACCTTGTAGCAGGTGTCGGCCGAGTCGCCGCCGCCGTTGTAGAAGAAATAGCCGATGTTGTGGGCCTTGAACACCTCGATCAGGCGCTCGTACTCGCGTTTGTTGGCCTCCAGGCTTTTGAGCTTATATCGGCAGGAGCCGAAGGCCCCTGCCGGGGTGTAACGCAGGGCGGCGATCGCCTCGTCGCTCTCCTTGCTGGTGTCGATCAAGTCCTCGGTGAGCGCACCGATGATGCCGTTGCGGCCGGCAAAGACCTTGCCGATCACGTCGCTGTGCTTGCGGCAGGCTTCGATCACGCCGCAGGCAGAGGCGTTGATCACGGCAGTCACGCCGCCGGACTGGGCGTAGAACACGTTCTTTTTCTTGGCCATACTTGAGGTCTCTCCTTGATTCAAAACAAAAAGGCGTGACCCTCGCCACGCCCATCGTGATCAACCGCCGCCTTCCTGAGCACGCTGGCGTCCAACCTCCTCCTGGACCTTGAGCAGCGTGATGACGCAATCGCCCAGGTTGTCGTATTCCTCGCGGCCGGTGCCGTAACGGTCTTTGACCGAGTAGTAGAACATCGCCCGGTAACCGGCCGGCCCCGTCTTGGCCACCACGAAGCCGCAATCCTCCGCCTTCCAGAACAGGGCGGGGCAGACGGTCAGCTCGCGGTCGGCCGGCGAGAGCCTCACCTCGGTCTCCACCTCCTGCACCTCGACGTCATGCCCGAAGCGCTCCTTCAGGGTGGCCTGTACCAAGGCCAGGTCGGACGGGGTGAAACCGGGGATGCTCATCGGCGCGTGAGGGACGACTAGGACTATTTGCGCACCGAATCCAGCGCGGCGAAGATGGCGTCGCGGATGGCCTCGACCGAGCCGACGCCATTGATCTTGAAGTACTTCGGCGCCGTCGGATCACCCGTCGCCGCCCAGTCGGAGTAGTACTTGACCAGGGGTTCGGTCTGGGCATGATAGACGTCCAGGCGCTTGCGGACGGTCTCTTCCTTGTCATCGTCGCGCTGGATCAGGTCCTCGCCGGTGACGTCATCCTTGCCAGGGACCTTAGGCGGGTTGAAGACGATGTGGTAGGTGCGGCCGGAGGCCACGTGCACACGGCGGCCCGACATGCGCTTGATGATCTCCTCGTCCGGCACGTCGATCTCCACCACGGCGTCGAGCGGCACACCGGCGGCCTTGAGCGCTTCGGCCTGGGGGATGGTGCGGGGGAAACCGTCGAACAGATAACCGGCCTTGCAGTCATCTTCCTTGAGGCGTTCCTGCACCATGCCGATGATGATGTCGTCCGACACGAGACCGCCGGCATCCATGATGGCCTTGGCCTTTTGGCCCAATTCGGTCCCGGCCTTGACGTGGGCGCGCAGCATGTCACCGGTGGAGATCTGCGGGATGCCGTAGCGCTCCTTGATGAAGTTGGCCTGGGTGCCTTTGCCCGCGCCGGGGCCGCCGAGTAGGATCAGTCGCATGCAATAACCTCTTGAGTTCGTTCCCGATGGCCGGGTTGGGGTTGTTGGGGTCACTATCCTGAGCGCACTGTAGCGTATTCAACACCACACCCCATGGACAGTTAAATTTTTGTATTTACTTATAAGCCTAGATTATTGGAAACGGATCGGCATGCGTCAGGCCTTGCTGGCATAGATACGCCGTACCTTCTCCAGATCGGCCGCAGTGTCTACCCCGGGCGGGATGGGATCGAGGCTGGTGACAACCGCGATCCGGTGACCATGCCAGAGGGCACGGAGCTGTTCCAAGGCCTCGAAGGTCTCGATCGCGGGCCGGCTGAGTTGCGGATAGCGGCGGAGGAAACCGACCCGATAGGCGTAGAGGCCGACGTGGCGGTAGACCGGCAACCCGGATGGCAGTGCGGGGGGTGGGTTCAGGGAATCGGCATGCGACCAGGCGTCGCGTGCCCAGGGGATGGGGGCGCGGGAGAAGTAGAGCGCGTAGCCCTGCGCGTCGAGCACCACCTTCACCACGTTGGGGTTGAACACCTCCTCGGCCGTGTGCAAGGGGTGGCAAACGGTGGCCATGGCCGCCTGCGGGTGCGAGTACAGGGCCTCGGCGGTCTGGCGGATGAGCCCGGGGTCGATCAGGGGCTCGTCGCCCTGGACGTTGACCACCACGACCTCATCCGCCCAGCCGAGCCGCGCCGCCACCTCGGCCAGCCGGTCGGTGCCGGAGGCGCATTCCGGGGAGGTCATGCAGACCTGATGACCGTGCGCGCGCACGGCCTCGGCCACCGCCGCGTGGTCGGTGGCCACCCAGACGCCGGCCGCGCCGCTCGCCGCCGCCCGCTCGGCCACACGTACGACCATGGGCTTGCCGGCGATGTCCGCGAGCGGCTTGCCGGGTAGCCGCGTGGAAGCGTAGCGGGCGGGGATGACGGCGTGGAAAGACTTCATGGCCAACTCAAGGCAGGTTTACATGATATTTATAGCGGAAGGCCCCCCTTGTCGGTAAAGGGTCGCGCCCGGAATGGGCATGACCTGCAGAGATAAGCTATGTGTAGGGTCCCACCTGACCATGGAGGAATTCCTGCGCCGCGCCGGTGACGCCTACGACCCGCAGGAGGACCCCACCTTGCTCACCGGCCTCATCGACCAGGTGCTCAAGAGCACCGCCGAGGCAACGCGGGCGATCGACGAGGCGCTGCGCAGCGTGGCCGAATCCGAAGCCCGCCTCACGAAGATGCAGGCTGGTGTGCCGGAGCGTGAGGCCGACTGATGGCCATCGGCGACAAGGTCTGGGATGCCATCGCCACGGTCATCCGCATGAACGACCGCATCGTGGCGATGGCGGAACAGATGAAGTCCCAGCAGTGCAGGATCGAGGACCTCACCGAGCGGGTCGTACGGCTCGAGACGGCGCTGGAGATCGCGCTCGCGGGGCGTGGGGCCAAAACGCCGCCACGACGCGTGTCCAGAAAGGTGGGATAGCCGGACCGTGTCACAAAGGCGCAATCCCATCCCGGCAGACCCCCGTATGAAGTCCCGCTGGCCCGGCTTCGCGACCGCCCTCCTCGTCGCCCCTTTCCTCGCCGGTCTTGTCCAGGCTGCTATTAAACCGGCCCTTAAATATACTGGTTTTTGAAGCGTTTTCTGCTAGACTGTGGGCATGGAGAAGATTGATGCACGCAAGTTGTCGGCGGACAGTCGGGCCACGTTGAGGAAGATGGTGGTACGACTGCGCAAGCAGTCGCAGATGACGGTCAAGGCGCTCGCGGCGGTGGCTGGGGTTCACTACCGCACGGTAGAAGACTGGCTGGCGCGTGCTCGCCGAGACGGCGAGGGTTCTCTGGACAAGGAAAGGAAACGGGGCCGCCCGGTGGGGGCTTGCCGCAAGCTGACGATGGCCGACGAGCTGTGGTTGCGCGAGCAGATTGTCGGGCACACCCCGCAGCAGCTTTGCCTACCTGTCATGTCCCGGATGATTGTGAGGTCGCTTCTGGAACAAGTCCGGTCTTCGCCGATACCATTCCTTCATGGCCTG
>JBKBRS010000083.1:0-9066 GCA_046292095.1 Thiobacillaceae bacterium | reverse complement strand
TCGCCGATGGTGGCGAGATCGAAGCCTTCGAGCGGGTGGATTTCGGCCCGGTGGAGGACTACGAGGCCGCCGGGGTCTGGCAGGAGGCCCTCTTTTCCGCCATCACCGCCATCCCCCGGGGCAGCCGCCGCCGCATCAAAGCCCTGGCCCTGGATGCCACTTCGGGCACCGTGCTCGCCTGCGACGAGGCGGCGAACCCCATGCACCCGCCGCTCATGTACCACGACACGCGCGCCAGCGCGGAGGCGGCGGCCATCGCGCGCGCCGGCGGCGCCGACAGCCCGGCGGCCAGCCCCAGCTCGGGTCTGGCCAAGATGCTCTGGCTCAAGCGCCATCTCGGGCTCGAACGCGCCCGACTCTACCTCAACCAGGCCGACTGGCTCACCGCCCTCTTATCCGACCGGGTAGGGCTGTCTGACTACCACAACGCCCTCAAGATGGGCTTCGACGTCGAGACCCTGGAGTGGCCCGCCTGGGTCGAGTATCTCGCCGACGTGGATTACCTGCCGCAGGTGCTCGCCCCTGGCAGTCCCATCGCGCCTATCGCCCGCCCGCGCGCGAGCGACCTTGGGCTCAATCCGGACTGTCTGGTGCGCGCCGGCACCACCGACTCCATCGCCGCCTTCATCGCCGCCGGGGTGAGCGAGCCGGGCGAGGCGGTCACCTCGCTGGGCAGCACCCTGGTGCTCAAGCTACTCTCGACGCAGCGCGTCGAATCCGCAGAGTATGGGGTCTACAGCCACTGGTATGGCGATCTGTGGCTCGCCGGTGGCGCTTCCAATGCGGGCGGCCGCGTGCTGCGCCAGCATTTCGCCGACAGCGAGATCGAGACGCTGTCGCAGAAGATCGACCCGGAGACCGACAGCGGGCTCGACTACTACCCACTGCCCGCCCCCGGCGAACGTTTTCCCTACAACGATCCGCACCTGCCCCCACGGCTCACACCCCGCCCGCCCGAGCGGCACCGCTTCCTGCACGGTCTGCTGGAGGGGCTGGCGCGCATCGAGGCCCTGGGTTATCGACGCCTGCAGGACCTGGGCACCACCCCGCTCAAGGCCGTGTTGAGCAGCGGCGGCGGTGCCGGCAACCCCGTCTATACCCGCATACGCGCGCGGCTGCTCGGGGTGCCGGTCGGGAGGGCCAGGCAACAGGAGGCCGCTTACGGCGCTGCCTGCCTGGCCAGGGACGGAACCGACCTGTTTGCGCGCATAGACCATGCCTGACGACGGACTCCGGGTCGAACTCCGCCTACCCTGGGCCTGTACGCAGCGCGACCTCAGCGCGCAGGCGCGGGCCACGCATTGGCAGCAGACCCTTTTGCTGCTGCGCGTGCTGAATCTCATGCAGCCACAGGCACCGCGCGAGGCGGGGGCTGAGGCCTTAACGACGAGGCTGGAAGCCAAACTCGACCTGGCGCTACACCTGCTCGCCCGCCTCATCGGCGGCGGCACCCCGGCACCCGCGCCAGCCGCGATCACCCTGTCGGCCGAGGGTTGCCGCCTGCCTGCCAAAGGGCCGCTGCAAACGGCTGAGCCTTGCCTGGTGCAGCTCTATCCGGAGTCGTCGCTTCCCCTCCCGCTCGAGCTGCCCGCGGTGGTCACCGCATCGGCGGGCGTGATGGCAGCGCTTTCCTGGCTCGACATGCCGGAGACGGTGCGCGAGGCCTGGGAACAATGGCTCTTCCGCCAGCACCGCCGCGTCGTGCAGGCCCAGCGCCGACCGGGTTGATCCCCATGTGCGCCAACCTTGGGCAAGCGAAAACCCTTTCTTACAAACCTCTGCCCATGGTCTATACAAGGAATGTGATTCCCACTCTCATTCGGGAATCATCGAGAGAAGAGGAGGACGCGTATGATACCCAGGACCTATAACCTCATGATCCACGTCGACGAGTCGCTGCCCGGCGCCGAGATGGCCTCGCTTGCCGACGGGCTGCTGGAGAACCGCTGCGTGATCGATGCCTGTGTCTCCGACGCGGCGCCACATCTGATCATGGTGCGCTACAACGCTGACTGTGCACCGGCCCGCGCCGTCCTCGACACGGTCCACCAACGCGGCGTGCACGCCGAACTGGTGGGCTTCTGAGACAGCGCCGTCAATCGGCGTCGATCAGCTCCAGCGCGTTGCCGTCGGGGTCGCGCACGAACAGGGCGCGGCGCCCGGAGCGGCTCAGGGTGTAGTCGATCCCGGAGCGGTCCAATGCCTGCCTGAGGCCCTCCCAATCGGCCACGCCCAGGGCGATATGTTGGTCGCGCCCGCCGTGCACCGGCCGCCCCGTCACCGGGTCTGGGTTGGGCAGGACCAGAAGGTGCAATTGTGCCGGCCCGATGTCGTACCACACGCCGGGGAAGTCCATTGAAGGCCGTACCGGGCTGGGCGTGAGGCCGAGGATACCCTCGTAGAACGCACGTGCGCGTTCCAGGTCTGACACCAGCAGTGAGGCGTGCAGCAGGGCGACGATCCTAGCCACCCTTGTACGCCATCTTGCCGGAGAGGAGACTGGCGGCGACGATCAGGGCACCGCCCAACCAATCGCGCAGCCCCATCACCTCCCCGGCCAGCCACCAGCTCGACAACCCCGCGGCCAGAAGCTCGGTGAGCAGGATGACGATGGCCCGCATGGCGGGGGTATGCGCCAGACCATACTGTACAGTCAGGGTCGCCACCATCAGCGCCAGTCCGATCACCGTCACCAGGCCCCAGTCCAGGGTGTCGAGCCCGTTCAGCGCTGGCAGGGCGCCCCCCTCCTCCAGCACCGGGAAGACGGCGATCACCAGCACGCCGGCATAGACCCAAAGGCTGCGCACGCCGACCGGTATGTCGCCCACGCGGCGCGAGAGGACATTGGCCAGGGCAAAGCCGAGGCCGGCCGACAGCCCCAGCCACTCCGCCGCATTGGCCGGCAGCGGCAGGCGGCCATCGCCCGGATAGAGCATGGTCACCGCCCCGGTGAGCGCCAGGGCGATGACCAGATAGCCCAGCAGGTGGGGACGCTCGCCCAGCAGCAGGCGGGCGAAGATCACGGTCCACAGGGGGGCCAGATAGAACAGCAGCATCACCCGCATCACCTCGCCGTGCAGCACGGCCAGGACATAGGCGAGGTTGGTCCAGCCGGAGGCCAGGGCCACCGCCAGCAGACCGCGCCAGCGGTGGCGGTAGGCCAGGGTCTGCTTGACGAAGAAGGGCAGCGAGACGGCCAGGGCGACGGCATAGGTGGCCAGTGTGGCCAGACTGCCCGACACGCCGGCGGCCTCCAGCAGGCGGTAGGGGTACCAGATCACCCCCCAGACGAAGGCCGCCACCAACAGGGCACCAGCCGGCAGCAGGGTGTGCGCGGGAGGGGCCGTTGGGCCAGGGTTATAATTCACGTTTTGCGACCGATACCCGAACCGTGAATCCGCGACTTGCCCAACTGCAGCCCTATCCCTTCCAGAAACTGCGGGATCTGCTGGCCGGGGTCACACCCAACCCGGCGCTCGCGCCGATCAATCTGTCGATCGGCGAGCCGAAACATCCCACGCCGGACTTCATCCGCGAGGCCTTGTGTGCGGGACTCGATGGGCTCGCGCATTATCCCACAACCCAGGGTCAGGCAGCGTTGCGCGAGGCCATCGCCGCCTGGGTGCGCCAGCGCCACGGGGTCGAGCTCGACCCCGCGCGTGAGGTCCTGCCGGTCAATGGCACGCGCGAGGCCCTGTTCGCCTTCGCCCAGGCCGCCGTGGACCCGACGCGGCATCACAAGATGGTCCTCTCGCCCAACCCCTTCTACCAGATCTACGAGGGCGCGGCAATCCTGTCCGGGGCCAAGCCCTATTTCCTCAACACCCTGCCCGAGAACGGCTACCGCATGGAGTTCGAGCGCGTGCCGGAGGACGTGTGGGACTGGTGCCAGCTCATCTATGTCTGCTCGCCCGGCAACCCCAGCGGCCGGGTGATGCCCCTGGAGGAGTGGCGTGCGCTGTTCGAGCTGGCGGACCGGCACGACTTCGTCATCGCCGCCGACGAGTGCTATTCCGAGATCTATTTCGACGAGGCACATCCGCCGCTGGGCGCCCTCACCGCCGCGCGTGAACTCGGTCGCGACCTCTCCCGCCTGGTGGTCTTCAACAGCCTTTCCAAGCGCTCCAACGTGCCTGGCCTGCGCTCCGGTTTCGTCGCCGGGGATGCCGACATCCTCGCCAAGTTCCTGCTCTACCGCACCTACCACGGCAGCGCCATGAACCCAGCGGTGCAGGCCGCCTCCACCGTCGCCTGGGCCGACGAGGCCCATGTGCGGGAGAACCGCCGCCTCTACCGGGAGAAGTTCGACCAGGTCGTGCCCCTGCTGCAGGGTCTATTGGAATTCGACATCCCCGAGGCCGGCTTCTACCTGTGGGCGCGCGTGCCCATCGACGACACCGTGTTTGCGCGCGAGCTCTACCGCCAGCAGCATGTCACCGTCCTGCCCGGCAGCTACCTCGCGCGCGAGGCGCGCGGCGTGAACCCCGGCCGCGGCTTCGTACGTATCGCCCTGGTCGATGACGTCGAGCCGTGCGTCACGGCGGCACAGCGCATCGCCCAATTCGTCCGCGGCCTGTAGATTCGTACGGTACAGCGTCTCTTGCCCCAAACATGCGGTATGCGTCATAGTCAAAGGCATTAAGTGGCTGCACAGGATGCGATCATGCGGCAATGGCTTCTGGCACTTACGATCGGTCTCACCACGCTATCGGCCGCCGCCGGCAAGGCCCCGGCAGAGGCCGCGCTGACCCGGATCCTGAAGGCAGAGGGGATCACCAACGTCAGCTACAAGGTGCAGGATGACGGTTTCATTCACATCGTCTTTAGCGGGCGCATGATGGATGCCGAGTACGACCGTGTGCTCGAGCTGCTCAATCGCCACCCTGACATCCCCGGTGTGTTGGCAGCCCGTGAGGCAGACGTCTTCTGCCGGCCCTGAAGCGCGAGGCGATCAAACGGTCTGTGCCGTTGGTCGGTGATTGGCGATGGGATTATGGTGGGCAGCACAGGGTTCGAACCTGTGACCCCCGCCGTGTGAAGGCGGTGCTCTACCGCTGAGCTAGCTGCCCTGACCCGGGTCGATCGGGCTCGTACAGCGCCTGACGGCGCTCGCGTGACCCGTGCGATGCTGGCAAGGCGCGCATTCTACTAAGCCGCGGCGGGCGGGTCAAAACCTTTTTCGGCAAGCGCTGCGTCTATACCTTAGAATCCAGACTTTTGCCAAACACGCCCGCGCATGATCCGCACCCGCTTCGCCCCCTCCCCCACCGGCTACCTGCATATCGGCGGCGCCCGCACCGCCCTGTTCTCCTGGGCCTATGCCCGTAAACACGGCGGGCAGTTCATCCTACGCATCGAGGACACCGACCAGGAGCGCTCCACCCTGGAATCCGAACAGGCCATCCTGGAGGGCCTCAAGTGGCTGGGGCTGGACTGGGACGAGGGCCCCTACTACCAGATGCAGCGCCTGGACCGCTACCGGGAGATCGCCCAGCAGCTGATCGATACGGGCTGGGCCTATTACTGTTACGCCAGCCGCGAGGAGCTGGAGGCCATGCGCGAGGCGCAGCGCGCACGCGGCGAGAAGCCCCGCTACGATGGGCGCTGGCGCCCGGAGCCGGGCAAGCAACTGCCGGCACCCCCCCCCGGCGTGACCCCGGTGATCCGCTTCCGCAACCCAACCGAGGGCGAGGTCACCTTCCATGACCTCATCAAGGGCCACGTCACGGTGGCCAACGCCGAGCTCGACGACCTCGTGCTCATGCGCGCCGACGGCATCCCCACCTACAACTTCGGGGTAGTGGTGGACGACTGGGACATGGGCATCACCCACGTGATCCGCGGCGACGACCACGTCAACAACACCCCGCGCCAGATCAACATCTTGAAGGCGCTGGGGGCCCCCATCCCAGCCTATGCCCACGTGCCGATGATCCTCGGCCATGACGGAGAACGCCTGTCGAAACGGCACGGGGCGGTCTCCGTATTGCAGTACCGTGAGGACGGCTATCTGCCCGAGGCGCTGCTAAACTATCTGGCGCGGCTGGGCTGGGGGTATGGGGATGCGGAGAAGTTCAGCGTACAGGAGTTCATCCAGTGGTTCGACGTGGCCGATGTCAGCCATGCGGCCGCCCGCTTCGACGCCACCAAGCTCACCTGGCTCAATCAGCAGTACATCAAGGAGGCCGACGCTGCGCGCCTGGCCGAGCTGGTCAAACCCTTCCTTGCGCGCCAGGGCATCATCCCCGACGGCGGACCCGACCTCACCGCCCTCATGGGCCTGCTCAAGGACCGGGCCGCCACCATCGAGGAGCTGGCCGATGCCGCCCACATCTTCTACCGCCAGAGCTTGCCCACGGTCGAGGCGTTGCGCGACAAACTGGATGCGGCGGCGGCGCCCGCGCTGAGCGCACTACGTGAGACGCTGGCTGGCGTCGCCTGGTCGCCAGAGAGCCTGAATCAGGCCCTGAAGGACTGCGCCAAGGCGCACGGGCTCAAGCTTGGGCAGATCGGCATCCCGCTGCGGCTGCTGCTGTTCGGCACCGCGCAGACCCCATCGCTCGACCTGACGCTGGCGCTGCTGGGGCGGGAGGAGACCCTGCGCCGACTCGCGCAGGCCTGGCCGCTCCTGCCGGGCACATAAGCGGCGATGGCAGGGTAAAATAGCGCCGACGCACAACAACAAATGCCTCCGCTATGGCCATACGCCCGACCAATGCCGGCAGCCAGCGCATGAAGCTGATCGCCTCCCTGACCAGTCCCTTCGCCCGCAAGGTCAGGGTCGTCGCCGCCGAAAAACACATCGACTACGACCTGGTGGTGGACATCCCTTGGAATGAGGACACCCGCGTGCCGCAGTACAACCCGCTGGGCAAGGTGCCGGTCTGGGTGCTGGAGGACGGCAAGACCTTGTTCGATTCACGCGTGATCGTCGAATATCTCGACAGCGTGAGCCCCGTGGGCCATCTGCTGCCCCGCGAGCCGCGCCCCCGCATCCTGGTCAAACGCTGGGAGGCCCTGGCCGACGGCGTTTGCGAGGCGGCCGCAACCGTCTTCCTGGAGCGCAAGCGCCCGGCCGAGCAACAGAGTCAAACCTGGATCGACCGGCAGCTCACCAAGATCGACGCTGCACTGGAGATGATGAGCGAGGAACTGGGCGATCAGGAGTGGTGCACCGGCGAGTTCTTCAACCTCTCGGACATCGCCACCGGCTGCGCCCTGGGCTATCTGGAGTTCCGCTTTCCCGAGATCGACTGGCGGCGGCGCCACCCCAATCTAGCTGCACTGCACGATCGCCTGATGCAGCGCCCGTCATTCCGCGACTCGGCGCCTCCGCCGGCCTGAGCGTCCATTCAAAGCCGTCTGACGGCGCTGGTCACAGACCAGCGCTGCTGCCCTAGCTTCAGTCTTCTGTCCTCAGTCTTCCGTCCTCAGAGCGTGTCATCCGCGCAGGCGCAAGGCGCCAGCGCTAGCTGGCTGTCCGCTGTCTTCAGTCCTCAGTCTTCAGATCAGAGCAGCCCGTCCTTGGACAGGCCCTTGCGCCGCAGGATACGGCGCAGCGCTTGCAGGGCCTCGAGCTGGATCTGGCGGACCCGCTCACGCGTCACGCCGAGATGTTCGGCCAGTTCCTCCAGGGTGGCCACGTCCTGGCCGTTGAGGCCGAAACGCCGCTCGATCACCCAGCGGTGCTTGTCCGACAGCTCCTCCAGCCATTCGTGGACGTAGTGTTCGATCTCGGCCGCCTGCAACATCTGCTCCGGTAGCTCGGAATTCTCGTCGGCGATGGCCTCGCCGATCGACAGCGTGGGGTCGATCTCCAGCGGGGCGTCGAGCGAGGCCACACGGTCGTTTAGCTGCAGCACCCGCCGCACCTCCTCCACTGGCCGCCCGGTCAGATGCGCGATCTCCTCGGGGCCGGCATCGGTCACGCCGTGCATCTCCAGGTGACGCTGGGCGCGCAGGTAGAGGTTGAGCTCCTTGATCACGTGCACCGGCAGGCGTATGGTGCGTGACTGGTTCATGATGGCCCGCTCGATGTTCTGGCGGATCCACCAGGTGGCATAGGTGGAGAAGCGGAAACCGCGCTCCGGCTCGAACTTCTCCAGGGCATGCATGAGGCCGAGGTTGCCCTCCTCGATCAGGTCCAGCAGCGACAGCCCGCGGTTGATGTAGTGCTTGGCGATGTTCGCCACCAGGCGCAGGTTGTGCTGGATCATCTGCTGCCGCGCCTCGAAGTCGCCCTGGCGCATGCGGCGGGCGAGCGCCTTTTCCTGCTCTGGGTTGAGCAGGCTCTCGCGGCCGATCTCGTTCAGATAGAGCTGGGTGACGTCGTGCAGCTCGTCATAGGGATGCTCCGCCTCGGTTGCGCTCTGGACGGGCTCCTCGTCCAGCAGCTCCTCGATCGGGGGCTCCATGTTTGGCTCGAGCTCGTTGTCTTCCACGTCACGCGGCTCCTCGACTCAACCCGGCAGGTAGTTCTTTGGGTTCACCGGTCTGCCGTATTCCCGGATCTCGAATTGCAGCATCGCCTGTTCGGCATCGTTGTCGCCCACCGCACCGATCGTCTGACCGAGGACGACGCGATCGCCCTCGCGAACGTCGATCCTGGCTTGATGCGCGTAGACGGACAATAGCGCCGGACTGTGACGAACGATGGTCAGTTTACCGTAGCCACGCAGCGCTTGTCCTGTATAGACCACCAGCCCGTCGGCCGCGGCCCGCACCGGACTGCCATAGGAGGCGGCGATGTGCAGGCCCTTGCGTCCGCGCGCCGGATCGAAATCGGCGATCACCCTGCCCTGCACAGGCCAGGCCCAGCGCACGGGTGCCGCCCCGGGCACTGGGGCGGCCTGCGGCGCAGGCGGCTGCAGGCGCAGGCGGGTGCCGGCCGGCAGCCGGTCGGGGACTTTGAGATCGTTCCAGCGCGCCAGATCACGGTAATCGAGGCCGCGCTCGAGCGCAATGCGATACAGGTTCTCCCCGGCACGGACCACATGATAGCGGGGTAGGCTGACGGCAACGGGTGCATCACCCCGCTCCACGACGGGGGCGGGCTTGAGCGTGCTG
>JBKBRS010000082.1:0-9308 GCA_046292095.1 Thiobacillaceae bacterium | reverse complement strand
AACAGGCTCATCCGGTCTTCCGTGTGAAGAAATGCGCCGGGTCGACGACGGTCTCGCCGCGGCGGTTGCGGATGACGAACTCGAATCCAGTGGTGCGGGCGGCCGTTTCCGAATCCAATTTCACACTCGCCTGCACGGTCACACTCTTGCCATTGCGCACGGTGACCCGCTCGAAATTGCCCAGGTCCAGGGCGCCAGGCGGCAGCCCACGGGCGCTCACGGTGTAGGTGTCCTCGGCGCCGGACAGGTTGGTGAGCCGGATCTCGTAGCGGTTGCGGATGCTGCCGTCGGACAGGACCACGTAGAGGGGTTGGCGCACCTGCTGGATGCTATGCTCGAAACTGCGCCGGTGTGTAAGGTCGTAGGCCATGAAACCGGTCATCAGCACAAGGGCCAGCCCGTAGCCCATGACCTTGAGCCGCCGCCAGTCCAGCCGCGGGGGTGCGGGTTGGGGCCGCGTCAGGTTGACCTCCGAATCGTAGCGGATGAGGCCGCGCGGGTAGCCCATCTTGTCCATGATCTGGTTGCAGGCGTCCACGCACAGGCCGCAGGCGATGCAGGAATACTGCAAACCGTTGCGGATGTCGATGCCGACCGGGCAGACCTGCACGCACAGGCCGCAGTCGATGCAGTCACCGTGCCCCTTGGCCTGCCGCTCTTCGCGCGTGCGCAGCCCGGTGCGCGCCGGCGCGCGGCCGGCCGTGCCCTCGCCGCGGCGGCGGTCGTAATGCACGGTGAGCGTCTCCGGGTCGTACATGGCGCTCTGGAAACGCCCATAGGGGCAGATGAACATGCATACGTGCTCGCGCAGCAGCCCCGCAGCCAGGTAAGTGGTGACGGTCAGGGTCGCCACCGTGATGTAGGCGGCGGTCGCCGCCTCGCCCTGGAAGAAGCGGGCGAGCAGCTCCGGGGCGTAGCCGAAGTAGAGCACGAAGGTCATCGCCGTCCAGAAGGACAAAAGCAGCCAGGCCAGGCGCGTTGCCCCGACCTTGAGCAGCTTCTCACGGTTGATCCAGGGCGCCTTGGCCAGCTTCAGGCGCTGCGGTCGCTCGCCCTGCAACCAGTGCTCGAGCCAGATGAAGGCGTCGGTCCATAGCGTCTGGAAGCAGAAGTAACCGCAGAAGGCGCGCCCGACCAGGGCGGTGACGAAGAACAGCAGGGTCGCGGCGATGAAGAGGAAGAGCGATAGCAGGAAGATGTCCTGCGGGTAGATGGTCAGGTCGAAGATGAGGAAGCGGCGGCCCGGGATGTCGAACAACACCGCCTGCGCAGGGGCATCCGCGCGCGTCCAGGGCAGCCAGGGCAGGCCGAAATACACGCTGAAGCCCAGCAACAGCACTGCCGTCTTGAAGTTGCGGAAGGTGCCTTTGATCGAGCGGGGCACCACGGTCGCCCGCTTGGCGTAGAGCTGCAGCTCCTGGGTCTGGGAATCCACGATGACTACCTGCGCACGTATCGGCCGCGGCGCGGCACGACCTTCAAACAAAAAACCCCGGCGGACCGGGGTTTGCCGCCCTTCTCTCGGGAGGACTTACTGGCCGCCGCCCAGCTGATGGACATAGACGGTCAGGACCTTGATCTGTTCCTCGCTGAGACGTCCCTCCCAGGCGGGCATGTTGCCGCGGTTGAGCCCACCCAGGATGACCTGGCGCACCTGCGCGACCTTCGCCGGCAGATCGGGCGCACCGGGGACGTCGGCCCATAGCCAGATGCGATCGGTGAGGTTGGCGGAGCCGATGTCCTGCCGGCCTTTGCCGTCGTCGCCATGGCAGTAGTAGCAGGCGGCGGTATGGCTGTGGAACAGTGTATTGCCCTCGGCGGCCTGGGCCGCATCGTGCGGCTCGCCCGCCAGTGACAAGACGTAGTGGGCCAGGGCATCGATCTGGGCTCTACTCAAGGCCTCGGTGAAAGGCGGCATGTAGCCGTGCCGGCCCTGGACGATGGTCTCGCGGATCTTGTCGAAGGTGCCACCATAGATCCAGTTGTCGTCGGTCAGGTTGGGGTAGTGGCCGATCTTGCCGCCGCCGCCGACCTGGTGGCAGCCGGCGCAGTTGTCGGTGAAGAGCGCCCGCCCCGCGGAACGCACGAAGCCCATCAGCTCTGGGTCCTTGACGATCTGTTCGTAGGGCATCTGGGCGATGCGCTCGAACCAAGGGCGCTGTTGCGCGGCCGCCTCCTGCATCTCGCGCAGCAACTTGGCGCGGGTGTTCCAGTGCCAGGTCTCCGCCTGCCCCTGGCTGTTGGTGTAGGTGATCGTGTTGACCCCGGTCAGGAAGCCCTGGCCGACCGGCCAGGAGGGGTAGACCACCCAATAGACCAAAGCGAAGAGGATGGTCACGTAGAAGCCGTAGATCCACCACTGCGGCAGCGGATTGTTGTACTCCTGCAGGTCGCCGTCCCAGACGTGTCCGGTGGTCTGCGGACCTTTGGGTTTTTCTTGCGATTCAGCCATGTTTTTCTTCCTTCACGTCGTCCGCCTCATCCAGGAAGGGGATGTGCTTGTGTTCCTCCAGCCGCGCACCGCGCCTCTTGCTACCATACACCCACAACACGATCAGGCAGAAGGTCACGAAAAAGATTACCAGACCGAGGGACTTCGCATTCCCTGCATCCGCCAGCCATTCGAGCATGTTGTCACGCGCCGAGCCACCCCCATGGGAAAGGGAGGCGTTTCATCCTAACGGAACTTCACCAGCGCCTCGGGCTTGATCTTGCTGAAGTCCACCATGGTGCCCAGCACCTGCAGATAGGCCACCAGGGCATCCATCTCGCTCACATAGCTCGGATCGCCGTCGTAGTTGCCGGCCTTCACTTGAGCGACCAGGCTCTCGCGCGCGTTGGGGATGTGCAACTGCGCCGCCATCTCCGGCCCGAAGTCTTTCACGTTCCGCTCGTATTCCTCCTGGTTGATGGAGTACGGCACGCCGACCGCGCGCAGCGTCCGCAGGCGCTGGCCGATGTCGGCGTAGTCGAGGCGGTTCTCAAGCAGCCAGGGATAGTTGGGCATGACCGACTCGGGCACCACCGAGCGCGGGGCGATCAGATGCTGCACATGCCACTCGTTGGAATACTTGCCCCCCAGCCGGGCGAGGTCCGGACCGGTGCGTTTGGAACCCCACTGGAACGGGTGGTCGTACTTCGATTCCGCCGCCAGGGAGTAGTGGCCGTAACGGAGTTGCTCGTCGCGGAAGGGGCGCACCATCTGCGAGTGGCAGGTGTAGCAGCCCTCGCGGATGAAGATGTCACGCCCCATCTGTTCGAGCGGGGTGTAAGGGCGCACCCCCTCGACCTTCTCGGTCGTATCCTCGATGAGGAACAGGGGGGAGATCTCCACCAGACCGCCGATGCTGATGGCCATCATGGTGGCGACCAGCAGCAGCCCGGTGTTGGTCTCCAGGGTCTCGTGCTTGAACTTGAACATGGTCGAACTCCTGGCGCTCAGGCCGTGGCCGCGGTCTGGACCGGGGCAAGGCGCGCGCTGCGCGCCCCCTGACGGATGGTCAGGGCGCAGTTATAGGCCATTACCAGCATGCCGCTGAGGAAGAAGGCGCCGCCGATGGCGCGCATGACGTAGAAGGGATGCATGGCGGCCACCGACTCGACGAAGGAATACTGCAGGTTGCCGTACTCGTCGAAGGCGCGCCACATCAGCCCCTGCGAGATGCCGGAGATCCACATGGCGGTGATGTAGAGCAGCACGCCGATGGTGGCGAGCCAGAAGTGCACGTTGACCAGGCGCTCGCTATAGAGTTGGGTATTCCACAGCCGCGGGATCATGTGGTAGAGGGACCCGAAGGAGATCATCGCCACCCAGCCCAGCGCCCCCGAGTGCACG
This sequence comes from Thiobacillaceae bacterium, assembly GCA_046292095.1. Lineage (GTDB taxonomy): Bacteria > Pseudomonadota > Gammaproteobacteria > Burkholderiales > Thiobacillaceae > JANWZL01. The sequence goes on along the minus strand of JBKBRS010000082.1, from coordinate 5,473 downwards.
TGGCCCACCGTCCAGTCGGTGTAGTGCGACAAGGCGTTGACGTCCTTGAGACTCATCAGCGGCCCCTCGAAGGTGGACATGCCGTAGAAGGACAACGCCACGATCATGAAGCGCATGATGGGGTCGGTGCGCAGCTTGTCCCAGGCCCCCGACAGGGTCATGATGCCGTTGATCATGCCGCCCCAGGACGGCAGCAGCAGCATGATGGAGAAGGTGGCGCCCAGGGTCGAGGTCCAGTCGGGGATGGCCGTCCAGTGCAGGTGGTGGGTGCCCACCCACATGTACATGAAGGACAGCGCCCAGAAGTGGACGATGGACAGCCGATAGGAGTAGATCGGCCGGCCGGCCTGCTTGGGCACGAAGTAGTACATCATGCCGAGGAAGGCGGCGGTCAGGAAGAAGCCCACGGCATTGTGGCCGTACCACCACTGCGTCATGGCATCCTGCGCCCCGGCGAAGAGGCTGTAGGACTTCATGCTGAAGAGCCCCACCGGTACGGCCAGGTTGTTGAAGACGTGCAGCAGGGCGGTCGCGAGGATGAAGGCGAGGTAGAACCAGTTCGCCACATAGATGTGCGGCTGCTTGCGATTCATCAGGGTACCCAGGAAGACCGCCAGGTAGGCCACCCAGACGAACAGGATGAGCAGGTCGATTGGCCACTCCATCTCGGCGTATTCACGCCCCTGCGAGTAACCCAGCACATAAGACAGCGCGGCCAGCACGATCACCGCCTGCCAGCCCCAGAAGGTGAAGGTGGCAAGCCCCGGCGCCCACAGCCGGGTCTGACAGGTGCGCTGGACGACATAGTAGGAGGTGGCGAAGAGGGCCGAGCCGCCGAAGCCGAAGATCACCGCGCCGGTGTGCACCGGGCGGAAGCGGCCGAAGGTGATGTAGGGGATGTCGAAGTTGAGGAAGGGCCAGGCGAGCTGCGAGGCGATGTAGACACCGACCGACATGCCCACCACCGCCCACACCAGCGACATGACGGCGAATTTCCTGATGATGTCGTAATCGTACTGCTGTGCAACCTGGGTTTGACTCGTCGCCATAACACCTCCTGCTCGCATAACCGCTCTCATCCGCACTCACGCCGCCCGCAACCATTCCACACCGGACCCGGCGAGCCGTCGCACTTCGGGCATGATGGTCCTGAAGGGCGCTGGAGTATAGACCCAAAGCGCGACGCACCGCAACCAAGCCGCGCCCGCCCAGGTTCAACCACCCGTTCGCATCAACAGGGCGAGGTCGTGGGCGATGTCGGCGGGGGGATGCGCATAGGGCAGATACAACCGTAGCCGCCCCTGCCCGTCCAGGACATAGCTGCCGGCAGTGTGGTCGATCAGATAATCGGTGGCACCGGGCTCGGTGTGGCGCCGGTAGGTCACCTTGAATTCACGCGCGGCACGCGCCACCGCCTCCGGTGTCCCATGCAGACCGAGGAAGCTGGGGTGGAAGTAGGTGACGAAGCCCTTGAGCATCTCCGGCGTGTCCCGCTCCGGATCGACGGTGACGAACAGCACCTGCACACGCTGGGCCTGCTCGGGCGTCAGCAGATTCAGGGCCTGGGCCATGTCCGATAGCGTGGTGGGGCAGACATCGGGGCAATGGGTGTAGCCGAAAAACAGCACCACGACCTTGCCGCGGAAGTCGGCCAGGCTGCGCGGGCGGCCGTCGTGGTCGTTGAGTTGCAGATCTCGGCCGAAGTCGGCGCCGGTGATATCCGTACCCTTGTACGCGGGCTTAGGTCCCTGCTCACCGCAGCCGGTGGCCAGGCCCAGTGCCAGGACGAGCAGCAGGGCCACCCGCAGGGCAGAGAGCCCGAAGATGCGTCCTCTCAATGTGCCACCACAGCAGCAGGCAGGTCGGACAAGCGGTATTTGCCGGTCTGCACCGCCCGCGCCAGCTCCTCCAGGGTCATGCCCTGCAGCAGGCTGATGATCTTCTTCTTCACCGGGATCCACTTGAAGTGCATGGGGCAGGCCGTCGCGTCGGAGCACTCCTTCAGACCCAGGATGCAGCTCTTGGTGAAGTCCGGCCCCTCGGTCAGCAGGAGCACCTGCATGAGATTGGTCTTGTGCATCCCTTCGCGCAGGCAGAAACCGCCCAGCCGGCCGCGGAAGGAGTCGAGCAACCCCTGCTTGCACAGGTTCTGCAGGATCTTGGCCAGGTAGGCCGCCGGCACGTTCAAACGCTCGGCGATGTCGCGATTGAGCACCGGCTCGCCCGGTGGTTGGGTGGCGATGTAGATCAATGCCTGGACGGCGTATTGGCTGGTGCGGGATAAAACCATATGCAACTCCTAAAGAGCCGTTTGTCCGATTATAACGGCCCCCAGGGAATTGCATAGCGACGCCCTCCAAGGGGCTGTCCCGGCTCGGAGGCTCAGCCGCCGCCCAACCGTCCCGATCGACGGCGTTGGATCGTGAACTCGATCACCTGCCGCCCATCCGCCAGCCGGTCCTTACGCCCGGCCCAGGCGTGGCCGTAAATGATCTCGAAAGTGGCTGGCAGTCGGCCGTCGCGGCGCAGCCGTTCGTAGTTGTCGCTGAGCCGCTGCCACGTCCGCCGTCCCATGAGGCCAGGCCGCCGCCCCTCCAGCACGGTGTCGGCGCCGATGGCCTTGAGCTCGCGCAGCAGGGACCGGAGGTCGGCATAGGTGAGGGTGATCATCTCCATCTCCATGACCGGATGGGCAAAGCCCGCATACACCAACATGTCGCCGATGTCGTGCATGTCGATGAAGCGGTTGACGTGGGCGTAGCCGTCAATCCCGGCGAAGGCCTGGCGCAGCTCCTTCAGCGTGTCGGGGCCGAAGGTGCTGAAGGCGAACAGCCCGCCGGGGCGAAGGATGCGGTGCACCTCGCGCAGGGTGGCCTGCAGGTCGCCCACCCATTGCAGGGTGAGGTTGGACCAGATGAGGTCCACGCTGTCACGCGCCAGCGGCAGCCGTTCGATGTCGCCGCAGACGAGGGTGAGGGCTGAGGGCTGAGGGTTGAGGCGACTGAGCCAGGACCGCCAGCTGCGGGCCTGGCCGTGGCGCGCCTGGGTCTGCCTGAGCATGGCCAGGGCGAGATCGAGCCCGATCAGACGGGCCTGGGGGTAGCGCGCGCGCAGAAGCGGCACACCGAAGCCCGTGCCGCAGCCGGCATCGAGGATCAGCGCCGGGGCGATCTTCATGACCTCCAGGCGCTCGTCCAGTCGCCGCGCCACCTCTTGCTGCAGCTGCGCGGCCTGATCGTAGTGCGGGGCGGCGCGCTCGAAGGCGGCGCGGATGGCGCGTTTATTCATGGCGTTCGGCGAGAAAGCCGCGCACCGTCTCGGCGAACCACGCGGGGTGGGACAGGAAAGGGGCGTGCGCCGCCCGCGCGTGCAGCGCCAGCCGGGCCGCCGGCAGGTGCTGCGCCAGCCAGCGGCCGGCCTGCGGCGGGCACAAGGCGTCGTGGCCGCCGTGGACCACCAGGGCGGGACAGCGCACCGCGGACACCCGGGCGCGCAAATCCACCGTGCGCAACAATTCCAGGCCGGCGGCGAGCGTGGCGCGCTCGGGCAGTGGCTGCGCCAGCAGCAGCGTGCGCAGGCGGGTGACCACCGACCGGGCCTCGTCGCCCCCGCGCGCCTGCAACGCGAGAAAGCGTAAAAGGGTCGCGCGCGGGTCTTGCATCAAGGCCTGGGCGAAACCGTCCAGCACCTCGGAGTCCAACCCGAAGGCCCAGTCCGAGCGGTTGACGAAGACGGGCGTCGTGCCGACCAGGATCAACGCCCGTACCTGCTGCGGGTGGCGCGCCGCCCAGGCCAGCGCCACCATGCCGCCCAGGGACCAGCCAAGGACGCTGCAGGGCGTGGGACAAGCCGCGGCGAGACGGTCGGCGAGGGACTCGGCGGTGTAGGGGTCGGGTCGAGGCGTGCCCCCGTAGCCGGGCAGATCGGGGGAATACAGGGCCGTGCTACGAGCCCCACCCACAGGTCGTAGGGCGGCATTCCCATGCCGCCATACCGCGTCCGAGCGCTCTGCACAGACTGCCTCGGCAAGGGATTGCCGACCAGCGCGTGCGGATGCGGCATCTGGCGCGTCCAGCGACAACCGCTCGCGCAGGTCGTCCCATACGCGGGCGCTCAGCCCCCAGCCGTGCAGGCAGACGAGGGTCGGGGCGTCAGGCGTGCGGGGTAAGGGGTGAGGTGACATGGCAATGCCGGCCGGCATGGCAGCCTCAGTCGCCGCGCGCGATCTCGTGCAAGGCGGCGAGCAGCCGGTCGACATCCGCCTCGGTGTGCGCCGCGGAGAGCGAGATGCGCAGGCGCGCCGTGCCGGCGGGCACGGTGGGCGGCCGGATGGCCGGCACCAGGATGCCGCGCGCGAGCAAGGCCTCGGACAGGCGCACCGCTTCGACGTTGCCGCCCACGATCAGGGGCTGGATGGGGGTGTCGGAGGGCAGCAGGCGCCAGGGCAGCCCCGCCGCCCCCGCCTTCAGCCGCGCGATCAAGGCCGCAAGCCGCTCGCGGCGGCGTTCCCCAGCACGGATGAGCTTGAGGCTGCGCGAGATGGCCGCCGCCAGCAGGGGCGGGGTGGCGGTGGTATAGACATAAGGGCGCGCTTTGTGGATGAGCCAGTCGATCAGTTCCTCGCTGCCGGCGACGAAGGCACCGAACACGCCGGCGGCCTTGCCGAGGGTGGCCATGTAGATGAGTGAGGGGTGCGGAGGGAGGGGTGAGGCGTGTTCGAGGCTGCCGCGCCCTTCCCGACCCAGGACGCCGAAGCCGTGTGCGTCGTCGACGTACAGCCAGGCATCGTGCCGCTGGGCGAGGTCGAGCAGCTCGGCCAGCGGGGCGATGTCGCCGTCCATGCTGAACACCGCGTCGGTGGCGATGAGCTTCACGCGCGCCGGGCTTTCGGCGAGCAGGCGGTCGAGCGCCGCGAGGTCGAGGTGGGGATAGCGGTAAAGATGGGCGCGGCTCAAAAGCGCCGCATCCACCAGCGAGGCGTGATTGAGCCGGTCGGCGAAGATGGCGTCACTACGGCCGAGCAGCGCGCCGAGCACGCCCAGGTTGGCCATGTAGCCGGTGGAGAAAAGCAGCGCCGCCGGCAGTCCCACGAAGGCGGCGAGTTCGACCTCCAGCCGTTCGTGCAGGGCATGGTGGCCGGTCAGTAGGTGTGAGGCGCCCGCCCCCACCCCGTGGCGGCCGGCGGCGAGTTGCGCTTCCGCCACTAGCTCGGCGTTGTTCGCCAGGCCCAGGTAATCGTTGCTGGCGAAGGAGAGCAGCTCGCGCCCGTCCACGCGCACATGCGCGCCCTGCCCCCCTTCGAGGACGCGGCGCCGGCGCTTAAGCCCCTGCGCCTCGATCTCGGCCAGGCGTGCGCCGAGCTCAGCCGGCGCCGGCACAGCGGCGCCCCTCGGTGGGTTCGGGCTTGAGCCCCAGCTTGGCGAAGAGCTGGCGGTCGGCCTCCACCTCGGCGTTGCCGGTGGTCAGCAGCTTG
>JBKBRS010000081.1:0-9369 GCA_046292095.1 Thiobacillaceae bacterium | reverse complement strand
CAGGCCATGAAGGAATGGTATCGGCGAAGACCGGACTTGTTCCAGAAGCGACCTCACAATCATCCGGGACATGACACAACCGAGGGGTGGGCGATGACCTCGACGGCCCTCGCCGGCTAGGACGACAACAGCCACACCGCCAGCATGATGCCCAGGACGCGGCCCAGACGCATTAGGCTTGGCCAGCATTCGGCGTGGTCTATGGGTAAAACGGCAGGTGGGTCGCCACGCCGCAGTTGGGTGTGCGCCCCGTGGTGCCGTTGGTTTGGCCTCAGGCGTGCACAGCGCGCCGAATCGAAGGTCTCTCTGTAATCTTGATCCAGCACACGGATCTCTCCAGGCCTATCCGTGGCTGTCAGGCGCTATCGCCGTTCAACGCAGCCCCAGGACGTCCTGCATGTCGTATAGTCCATTCGTCTTATCGGCAAGAAAGCGCGCCGCCCTCAAGGCGCCCAGGGCAAAGGTCAGGCGGCTGCTCGCCTTGTGGCTGATCTCCACCCGCTCGCCGATGCCGGCGAACAGCGCGGTGTGCTCGCCGACGATGTCGCCGCCGCGCACCGTGGCGAAGCCGATCGTCTGGGCCTGCCGCTCGCCGGTGACCCCCTCGCGGCCGTAGACCGCGCAGGTCTTGAGATCGCGCCCCAGGGCGCGGGCGATGACCTCGCCCATGGCGAGCGCCGTGCCTGAGGGGGCATCGACCTTGTGCCGGTGATGCGCCTCGATGATCTCGATGTCGTAGCCCTCGGCGAGCACCCGCGCGACGGTGTCGAGCAGCTTGAAGACGAGGTTCACGCCGACGCTCATGTTGGGCGCGAAGACGATGGGGATGTCGGCGGCGGCCGCGGCGATGGCCTCTCGGCCCGCCGTATCGAAGCCGGTGGTGCCGATCACCATGCCGACCCGCGCGGCTCGGCAGGCGGCGAGATGCTGCAGGGTGGCCTCCGGGCGGGTGAAATCGATGAGCACATCCGCGCCGCGCAGCGCCGCCGATACATCGTCGGTCACCACAACCCCCAGGGCTGCCCCAGCGAGCTCCCCGGCGTCGCGACCCACGGCCGGGCTGCCCGGGCGGTCCAGGGTCGCGCTGAGTCGCAGGTCCGTGGCACTGGCCAGGGCCTCGAGCAGGGCCCGCCCCATCCGGCCGGAAGCGCCGGCAACGACGATGTTCTGTGTCATGGCTTGTCCCCTTGAACTTGAGCGAGCGCACCGCCCGTCTCGAGGCCCTGCAGACGGCCGTCGCGAAAGATCACCGTCACCCGGCGTTTGTCCACCACCCGGCCGGCCTGCTCGACCCGCAGGACATAGTCCCAGCGATCGGCATGAAAGGGGTCGACGATCAGTGGGGTGCCGAGGACGAAACGCACCTGGGCGGGGGTCATGTCGGGCTTGAGCTGGTCGAGCATCGCCTGGGTCACCTCGTTGCCCTGGTGGATGTCGATCTTGTAGGGGCGGAGGCGGTCGATCGGGACGTTCCAACTGCACCCGGTCAGGAACAGCGCAACCGCTAGCGTGATCTTCTTCATGGCTCACCAATCCGGGCGTGGCCGCCCACATCCGCGCTATGATAGCGTGTGCACACTCGCATCGTCACACCATGGCCGGCGGCGAACAACTGAAAAGCATGGGGCTCAAGGCGACGGGCCCGCGGCTGCGCATCCTGAACCTGTTCGAGCAGGCGGAGAAGCGCCATCTCACGGCGGACGACGTCTATCGCCTGCTGCTGCAGGAACAGGAGGACATCGGACTCGCCACGGTCTACCGCGTGCTGACCCAGTTCGAACAGGCCGGGCTGCTCATCCGCCACCACTTCGACAACGACAAGGCGGTCTACGAGCTCAACAAGGGGGGCCACCACGACCACCTGCTGTGCCTGCAGTGCGGACGGGTGGAGGAGTTCTTCGACGCCGAGATCGAGCTGCGCCAACGGCAGATCGCCGAGGCGCGCGGCTTCAGGCTGCAGGAGCACTGCCTGTATCTGTACGTCGACTGCATCAAGCCGGATTGCCCCTACCGCAAGCCCGGTTGAAGCGGGCAGGGCTCATTCCGTCTGTTGCAGCATCTCCCGTGCATGACGGCGCGTGAGCTCGGTCAGCTTCACACCGCCCAGCATGCGTGCGATCTCGTCCACCCGCGCCGCAGGGCTCAGCACCTCGATGCGGCTGCGGGCCGCGCCGCCCTCGGTGGTCTTGCTCACCCGCCAGTGGTGATCGGCGCGCGCGGCCACCTGCGGCAGATGGGTGACGCAGAGCACCTGGCGGTCGCGCGCGACCTCGGCCAGCAGCCGCCCCACCACCTCGGCCACCCCGCCGCCGATGCCGGCATCGACCTCGTCGAAGATCAGCGTAGGCGCCCCGGAGCGCCCTGCGAGCACGGTCTGCAGGGCCAGGCCGATGCGCGAGAGCTCGCCCCCCGAGGCCGTCTTGGCCAGGGGTCGCAATTCCTGCGCCGGGTGAGGCGCCACGCGGAATTCCACTGTCTCCAGGCCGCCGGACTCTGGTCCGCTAGGGTTGAGGGCCACCTCCAGGCGGCCGCCCGCCATGGCCAGGCGCTGCATCGCAGCGGTCACCGCCTCGGACAGCGGCGCGGCGACGGTCTGCCGACAGGCGGACAAGGCCCTGGCCGCGGCTTGATAGGCGCTGGCGGCCGCGGCCTCCGCCCTGGCGAGGGTCTCGGGATCGGCCTCGGCGGCGAGCGCGGCAAGCCTCTGCCGGGCCTCCTCCAGTTGTTGTGGCAATTCTTCAGGCGTGCAGCGCAGCCGGCGGGCGACCCCCATCACCTGCGCGATGCGCGCCTCGATCGCCGCCAGGGCATCAGGGTCCAGTTCGACACGCTCGGCATAGCGGCTGAGTTCGCGCACCGCCTCCTGCACCTGAATCCACCCCTCCTCCAGCATCTGGGCACTGCCGGCGAGCCGCGGGTCGTAACCGCTCAGCTCGTGCACGCGGTTCTTGGCCGTCTTGAGCCGCGCCAGCACCCCGTCGCCCTCCTCATCCAGCAGGGCGATGACCCCCTGGGCGCCGCTCAGGAGCTCGGCCGCATGCGCCAGCCGCTTGTGTTCCTCCTGCAGCGTCTGCCACTGCTCGGTCTGGAAGTCGAGCTGGGTGAGCGTCTCGATCAGCCAGCCCAAAGCCTCCCGTTCGCCCGCCGCCGCCGTGGCGCGCTGCTCGGCCTCCCGGCGCCGCCGCTGGGCCTCGCGCCAGGCGCGCCAGGCCGCCGCCGTCCGCGCCGCCAGCTCGCTGCAGCCGCCATAGGCGTCGAGCATATTCCGTTGCACCTCCGGACGCAGCAGGGAGTAATGGGCATGCTGACCGTGGATGTCCACGAGCCGCTGCCCCACCTCGCGCAGCTGCTGCAGGGTGGCCGGGCTGCCGTTGATGTAGGCGCGCGAGCGGCCGCCGGCCTCGACGACGCGACGCAACAGCAGCGTCTCTGCCCCGCCGTCGAGGTCGTTGTGCGCCAGCCACTCGCTCACCTCGGGGGTGGCGGCGAGCGAGAACTCGGCGCTCACCTCGGCCCGCTGGGCACCGGCGCGGATGACGCTGGCGTCGGCCCGGTCGCCGAGGAGGAGACCCAAGGCGTCGAGCAGGATGGACTTGCCCGCGCCGGTCTCGCCCGTCAACACGGTGAAGCCCGGCTCGAGCGCGAGCTCCAGCCGATCGACCAGGATGTAATCAACCAGGGTCAGGCTCAGCAGCATGTCGGAGCGGTGGGGCGGCCGCCTAGGATAGCTTCTCACCCCAGTGCAGTTTCTGCCGCAGGGTGTCGTAGTAGTTGTGGTCCTCCGGGTGCAGCAGGCGCACGGTGTTCTTGGCGCGCTGGATCACGACCCGGTCGCCGACCTGCAGATCGGCATGCTGCTGTCCGTCGAAGTGCACGCGGGCATCGTCGGCATGGATCAAATTGACCTCGATCTCGGAGCGGCTGTTGATGGCGATGGGCCGCGCCGAGAGGGTGTGCGGACAGATGGGGATCAGGACGAAGGCCTCCAGCGTCGGGTGCAGGATCGGCCCGCCGGCGGATAGGGCATAGGCGGTCGAGCCGGTGGGCGAGGCCACCACAAGGCCGTCGGCGCGCTGGCTGTAGACGAACTGGTTGTCGATGTAGACCTCGAACTCGATGAGCCGCCCCAGCGTGCTCTTGCTCACCACCACGTCGTTGAAGGCGTAGGTGGCATAGAGCACGTCATCGTGGCGCTCGACGCTGGCGGTGAGCAGGATGCGGTCCTCGGCGACGTACTCGCCGGCGAGCATTTCCTCCAGGGTCGGGATCATGGTGTCCAGCGAGACGTCGGCCAGGAAGCCCAGGCGCCCCTGGTTGACCCCGATCAGCGGCACCTTGTAGTCCACCAGATTGCGCGCCACGTTGAGCAGCGTGCCGTCGCCACCCAGGACGATGGCCAGGTCGGCGCAGCGGCCGATCTCGCTCAGGGTGGCGGTCTTGAGGCCGGTGATCTGGCAGACCTCGGCGGTGTGGGTGGCGATCAGCACCGTGTGCCCGCGCGCCGCGAGATGGTCGGCCAGACGCCTGACCGCGCCGCTGCTGCTCGCACCGTAGTACTTCCCGACGATACCGATCGTCTTGAATTTCGCCTTCATGACATGAAATTATAGGGTGCCCGAGGACCCCTCAGTGACCCTTGCACCCTTGCCCGAGCCATGCTCAACGAGCGCGCACGCATCCTGCTGAAGACCCTGGTCGAGCGTTACATCGAAGACGGTCAGCCGGTCGGCTCGCGCACGCTCTCGCGGCAGACCGGGCTCAACCTCTCGCCGGCCTCTATCCGCAACATCATGGCCGATCTGGAGGAAGGTGGCTACATCGCCAGCCCGCACACCTCCGCCGGACGGGTGCCCACCGCGCGCGGCTACCGCTTCTTCGTCGACTCGCTGCTGACCGTCAAGCCGCTCGCGGGGGCCGAGCTCGACCAGCTGCGACACAGCCTCACCCCGGATGATCCGCAGCGGCTGGTCAACACCGCTTCGCACTTGCTGGCTGAGCTCACCCGCTATGCAGGCGTGGTGCTCACCCCCAAGCGGCGCAACCAGCAGCTGCGCCAGATCGAATTCCTGAGCCTGTCCGACAAGCGCATCCTGCTGATCATGGTGACCATGGACGGCGAGGTGCAAAACCGGGTGATCCTGACGCAGCAGCCCTACACCCCGAGCCAGCTCACCCGCACGGCGAACTTCTTCAACCATCACTTCAGTGGGCTCAGCTTCGAACAGGTCCGCCCGCGCCTGCAGCAGGAGCTGCGCGAGTTGCAGGCCGACATCAGCCGGCTCATGGAGGCGGTCCTGCAGACCGGGGCCGAGGCCTTTGGCAGCGCCAGCACGGACTGCGTGGTGGCGGGCGAGGCCAACCTGCTCAACACGCCGGACCTCGTCGCCGACATGGGGCGGCTACGCGAGCTCTTCGGCCTGTTCGAGCAGCGCACCGAGCTTCTGCAGCTGCTGGAGATCGGCCACCGGGCCTCTGGTGTGCAGCTGTTTATCGGCGCCGAATCCGGTGTCGCGCCCCTGGATGAATGCAGCGTCATCACCGCCCCCTACGAGGTCAACGGCGAGGTGGTCGGCACCCTGGGGGTCATCGGCCCCACCCGCATGGCCTACGAACGCGTCATCCCCATCGTTGACATCACGGCGCGCCTGCTCTCCAGCGCGCTGTCCTATCACTGACCCGTCACTCACGGGCGACCCCCCTGAAGGGCGGCATGGCGCGCGGGCCGGGGACGTTAAAATCCCCTCCTCCCCTTCACCGGTCCTGACACATGCCCATCGTTCAGCCCGAACCCGCCTACCACCACGACCAGCCGCAACGCATCGGCGTGCTGCTCATCAATCTGGGCACCCCTGCCGCCCCAACCGCGCGCGCCCTGCGCCCATACTTACGCGAGTTCCTCTCCGATCGGCGGGTGGTCGAGATCCCCAGGCCGATCTGGTGGCTGATCCTCAACGGCATCATCCTCACCGTCCGACCGAAAAAATCGGCCGAGAAATACGCCAGCATCTGGACGCCCGAGGGCTCTCCGCTCCTGGTACACACCCTCCGCCAGACCGAACTGCTGCGCGAGGCCCTGCGCCGGCGCACTCAGGTCCCCCTGGTGGTGGAATGCGCCATGCGCTATGGCCAACCCTCGGTGGCCCACGGCATGGCCCGGTTGCGTGAACAGGGGTGCACCCGGGTGCTCGCCCTGCCGCTCTACCCCCAGTATGCCGGCAGCAGCGCGGCGAGCGCCCTCGACGCCGTGTTCCGCGTCCTGCTCAAGACCCGCAACATGCCCGAGTTGCGCACCGTGCGCCACTTCCACGACCACCCCGGCTACATCGCCGCGCTGCGCCAGAGCGTGCAGAGTTACTGGGCCGAGCACGGCCGGCCCGATGTCCTGGTCATGAGCTTTCACGGGGTCCCCCGTCGCACCCTGGACCTGGGCGACCCCTACCATTGCGAGTGTCAAAAGACCGGGCGGCTGCTGGCCGAGGCTCTGGGCCTCACCCCGGCGCAATACCGGGTCTGCTTCCAGTCCCGCTTCGGTCGTGCGGAGTGGCTCAAGCCCTACACTGCCGAGACGCTCGAGGAACTCGGCCGCACCAAGACCCGGCGCGTCGACGTGATCTGTCCCGGCTTCGTGGCCGATTGTCTGGAGACGCTGGAGGAGATTGCCATGGAGGGCAAGGCCGAGTTCCTGAACGCCGGCGGCGGAGAATACCACTACATCCCCGCCCTCAACGAGCGGCCGCTGTGGATCCAGGCCCTGGCCGATCTCACCCTGAGTCATCTTGCCGGCTGGCTGCCCGAGGGCTGGGATGCCTCGGCCGAGGCGGCCGAATGCGAGCATAGAATACAACGCGCACGCGCCCTAGGCGCGAAAAACTAGCCGAAAAGCGCACGAATATTAGCGTTTGCTTGTTGACGGCCGACATCGACTCATGCACATTCACGCAACGGACTAACCACCAGGGATCGGGAGGTCGCGTAGCGATCTCCGAGTGGGCGGGAGACCGCTATTTTTTGCTGCAATCAGGAGGAAGACGTGAAAAAAAACCTCGTAGTCGCCAGCCTGCTGTTCGCAGGCGCCCTGGGCATGACTGTCACGGCATACGCTGTCGACAGTCGTACCCGTTTCATAGCCGCCAACTGCGCCTACTGCCACGGCCCTGATGGCAAGAGCCGCGGCGCCATCCCCAGCATCGCCGGGCTGGACAAGGCGTATTTCGTGCAGCAGATGAAAGATTTTCGCTCCGGCGCCCGCAGCGGTGCGGCCTCCACTGTCATGCACCAGCATGCCACCGGCTACACGGATGAGGAAATCGAGAAGCTGGGCGAATGGTTTTCGAAGATCAAATAAACCGATAAGAGGAGCGACATCATGACATTCGACCGCCGTAATTTTCTCAAAGCATCCGCCGGGGTTGCCGCGCTTGGCGCGCTCGCGAGTTGTGCGACACAGGCGCCTGCCGTGGGCGGGGCCCGTCCCAAGGTAGTGATCGTCGGCGCCGGCTTCGGGGGTGCAACCTGTGCCCGCTATCTGAAGCTGTGGGATCCGAAGATCGAGGTCACCCTCATCGAGAGCAACGACAAATTCGTCTCCTGCCCGTTCTCCAACACCGTGCTTGGCGGCATCAACAAGATGGAAGACATCACCTTCTCCTATGACAACATCAAGAAGGTGGTGGACAAATTCGTGCACGATACCGTCGTCGGCATCGACACGGGCAAACAGACCGTCACCACCCACGGCGGCAAGACGTTTGCTTATGACCGTCTGGTTTTGGCCGGTGGGGTGGAACTGATGTTCGACAAGGTTCAAGGCTATGACGCCGAGGCGCAGAAGGTCATCAAGCACGCATGGAAGGCTGGGCCCGATCAGACCGGGGTACTACGCAAGCAGCTCGAGGCCATGCCGGATGGCGGCGTCTACGTCCTGTCCGTGCCCATGGCCCCCTACCGCTGCCCGCCCGGGCCCTACGAGCGCGTCTGCATGGTCGCCCACTATTTCAAACAGGCCAAACCGCGCTCCAAGATCATCATCCTCGACGGCAACCCCGACATCGCCTCCAAGAAAGGGCTCTTCCTGGCGGCGTGGAAGAAGCACTACGGCTACGGTACCGACAAGAGCATGATCGATTACCGGCCCAACAACATGCCGCGCATGGTGGATGCAAAGCGGATGATCGTGGGCACCGAGTTCGACGAGGTGAAGGGCGACGTGATCAACGTCGTGCCGCCGATGCGCGCTGCCGCCATCTGCGCCATGGCCGGAGTGCGCGATGGCAACAATGGCACCTGGTGTACCATTGACTACCGCAGCTTCGAGTCGAAGGTGGTGCCCAAGGTGCATGTCCTGGGTGACTCGGCTCTGACCAATTTCCCGAAATCCGGCTCCGTGGCCAACAACACGGGCAAGATGTGTGCCGCCGCCCTCGTCGAGATCTTCAACGGCCGACAGCCAGACCCGGCCCCGGTGGTAACCAACACCTGTTACTCGGCCACCTCCGACCACACCGCCATGCACGTGGCGACGGTATTCCGTTACGATCCGGCGACCAACACCATGGTGGCTCAGAAAGGGGGCGGGGTGTCCAAGGAAGAAAGCGAACTAGAGTTCGCCTACATGCAGTCGTGGGCACATAACGTCTGGGCTGACACCCTCGGCCTGTGACGGGGTCTGTCCCCTTATGCGAAGGGCCCAGTCCATGGGCCCTTTTTCTTTTCAGGCCTGTTTCCCATACTTGCGGATGATGCCCACCACAACGCCGAAGAGTTCCAGGCTGCCCCTGGGGCGGATAGGCGGGTAGGCGGGGTTGGCCGGCAGCAGGACAAAGCCCTCACGGTCGCGCGCCAGGCGCTTGAGGGTGAACTCGTCGTCGACGATGGCCACCACCAGGTCGCCCGGACGGGCCGTGTGCGTGCGCTCCACCACGGCGATGTCGCCGGGATGGATGCCGGCGTCCACCATGGAGTCGCCCTTGACCCGCACCAGCACGGTGCGCGAGGGGTGCTCGATGAGGTACTCGTCGATGGTCAGGCTGTCGCGGGCGCTGTCGTCCGCGGCCTGTGGAAAGCCGGCACGCACCGACTCGGCCAGCACGCGTTCGAAGAAGCGCGGCCCCGGCTTCAGGCGCCGGTCGGGCGTGGCGTCCAGGTACCCATCAAGCCGTAGCCGCGCCACCAGGGCGGCGACCGAAGACTTCGACTTCAGGCCCAGCAGCTCACCGATGCCGGAATAGGACGGGAAGACGCGGTGGCGGGCGTAGTAGTCCTGCAGTTGGGCGAGATAGGCGCCGTCCTGTGACATGGCAGGCAGTGGCAGCGATCAACCTTCCACCAGTATAGAACGATCGTTCGTTTTGGGCAAGCGAACGCCCCACT
>JBKBRS010000080.1:0-9464 GCA_046292095.1 Thiobacillaceae bacterium | reverse complement strand
AGCACATAGCCGGCCACGCGCGGTCGGGCAACGGCCGCGGCGGTATCGGCCTGGCCGCGCACGGCATGGGCCTCGAACATGAGCACCACGCAGGCCATGACCAGGACGAGGATCTCCGGCGCGGCGGGCAGCAGATCGGGCATGGGGAAGTTCATCGCGCGGTTCATGTTTTGGTTTTCGGCTCAATACACCAGCTTGCTGTGGGCCACCTGCTCGAGCAGGTGGTTGACGGAGGCGTGCATGACCTCGGTCAGCGGCAGGGGATAGACCCCCAAGGCGAGGACGCACACGGCGAGCAGGGCCAGGATGAGGAACTCGCGCCCGTCGATGTCCTGGAGCGCCGCCACCTGCGGGTTGGCCACCGGGCCGAAGATCACCCGCTTGTACATCCACAGGGTGTAGGCGGCGCCGAAGATCAGGGTGAGGCCCGCCGCCAGCGCCTGCCAGAAGCTCACCTGCACGGTGCCGAGGATCACCAAGAACTCGCCGATGAAGCCGCTGGTGCCGGGCAACCCGGCGTTGGCCATGGCGAAGAGCATCATGAAGGCGGCGAACTTGGGCATGGTGTTGATCACCCCGCCATAGTCGGCGATCTGGCGCGAGTGCAGCCGATCGTACATGACCCCGACGCAAAGGAAGAGCGCCCCCGAGACGAAGCCGTGCGAGATCATCTGCACCAGCCCCCCCTCGATCCCCAAGGGGTTGAAGATGAAGAAGCCCAGGGTGACGAAGCCCATGTGGGCGATCGAGGAATAGGCGATCAGCCGCTTCATGTCCGCCTGCACCAGGGCGACCAGGCCGATGTAGACGATGGCCACCAGGGACAGGGCCACCATCAGCCAGGCCAGCTCGTGCGAGGCGTCGGGCACGATCGGTAGGGTAAAGCGCAGGAAGCCGTAGGCACCAACCTTCAGGGTGATGGCCGCCAGGACCACCGAGCCGCCCGTGGGCGCCTCGGTGTGTGCGTCCGGCAACCAGGTGTGCACCGGCCACATCGGCACCTTGACCGCAAAGGCGAAGAAGAAGGCGACGAACAGCAGAAGCTGGGCCGCCAGGGTCAGCGGCACGCGGTGCCAGGCCAGGATGTCAAAGCTGCCGCCGCTCTCGAAATAGAGGTAGAGCACGGCCACCAGCATCAGCAGCGACCCCAGCAGGGTATAGAGGAAAAACTTGATCGCCGCATAGACCCGGTTGGGGCCGCCCCACACCCCGATGATGAGGTAGAGCGGGATCAGCATGGCCTCGAAGAAGATGTAAAACAGCACCCCGTCGAGGGCGGCGAACACACCGTTCAAAAGCCCCGACTGGATGAGGAAGGCGGCCATGTACTGGGCCACCTTCTCGCGGATCACCACCCATCCGGCCAGGACCACCAGCACGGTGGTGAAGCTGTTCAGCAGCACGAAGGGCATGGATATGCCGTCCACCCCCAGGTGATAGTGGATGTTGAAGGCGGGGATCCAGCTCACGCGCTCGACGAACTGCATGGCGTGGGTGGCCTTGTCGAAGCCGGTCCACAGGGGGAAGGCGACCGCAAGGCCGAGCAGGGCGCCGATCAAGGCGAGCGCCCGGACGCCGTCGGCGCGCCGGTCATCGCCACCCAATGCAAGCAGCAGGACGCCGGCGACGATGGGGACCCAGATGGTCAGGCTGAGGATTCCGATTCCTTCAAGCATCCAATTGTCCTGAGCGGTATTTGCTTGTGTTGCGCGTTTAGTCGACGAACCAGGTGACCAGCAGCGCCACCCCGATGATCATGGCGAAGGCGTAGTGATAGATGTATCCGGTCTGGAGGTTACGGACCACGGCGGCAAGACGCCCCACCGCGCGCGCCGTGCCATTGACCAGCACGCCGTCGATGGCGAAGACATCCCCCCAACGCCACAGCCGTCCGCCGACGAGACGCGCGCCGCCGGCGAAGAACCAGTCGTTGAAGTCGTCAAAGCCGTACTTGCGCTCAAGAATGGTGTACAGGACGCCAGCCTTGCGGCGGATTCTCTCCGGCAGGTCGCGGTGCACCAGGTATAGATACCAGGCGGTGGCCGCCCCGGCGACGGCCAGCCAGAAGGGCAGGCTCACGAGGCCGTGCAGGACCATGGCGCCGGCACCGTGGAAGTGCTCGGCCAGATGCCGCATGGCCGGGTGGGCGGCGTGGTCGACGAAGATGGCGGCGCCGAAGAAGTCCCCGAACAGCATGGGCTCGATGTAGGCCCAGCCGGCATAGATGGAGGGGATGGCGAGCAAGATCAGCGGCACGGTCACTACCCAGGGCGATTCGCGCGGCGGGCTGTGACCGCCGTGGTGCCGGCCATGA
The DNA here is from genome assembly GCA_046292095.1 of Thiobacillaceae bacterium. Classification (GTDB taxonomy): domain Bacteria; phylum Pseudomonadota; class Gammaproteobacteria; order Burkholderiales; family Thiobacillaceae; genus JANWZL01. The sequence goes on along the minus strand of JBKBRS010000080.1, from coordinate 7,150 downwards.
TGGTCGTCGTCCTTACCGCCTTCCTGGTCATGGCCGACATGGGCATGGCGGAAGCGCTCCGGGCCGTGGAAGACCATGAAGTACATGCGGAAGGCGTAGAAGGCGGTGACGAAGACGCCGGCGGTGACGGCGAAGGCGGCGAAGCCCGAGCCCCAAAGGTCCGAGGCATAGGTCGCCAGGATGATGGAGTCCTTGGAGAAGAAGCCCGACAGGCCCGGCGTGCCAATCAAGGCGAGCGAGCCGATGAGCAGGGTGATCCAGGTGATCGGCATGTACTTGCGCAAACCGCCCATGTTGCGGATGTCCTGATCGTGGTGCATGCCGATGATGACGCTGCCGGCGGCCAGGAACAGCAGGGCCTTAAAGAAGGCATGGGTCATTAGATGGAAGATCGCCACCGAATAGGCCGACACCCCGAGGGCGACGGTCATGTAACCCAGCTGCGACAGGGTGGAATAGGCCACCACCCGCTTGATGTCGTTTTGCACCATGCCCAGGAAGCCCATGAACAGGGCGGTGATGGCGCCGATGACCAGGACGAAGGACAGCGCCGTGTCGGACAGCTCGAACAGGGGGCTCATGCGCGCCACCATGAAGATACCGGCGGTGACCATGGTGGCGGCGTGGATCAGGGCGGAGATCGGCGTGGGGCCCTCCATCGAGTCCGGCAACCAGACGTGTAGCGGGAACTGCGCGCTCTTGCCCATGGCGCCGATGAACAGCAGGATGCAGATCACCGTCATCAGCGCCCAGGAGTGACCCTGGATGAGGCTGATCGTCTGTTGGGCGAGCTGCGGCGCCTTCTGGAACACCTCGGCATAGTCCAGGGTGCCGAAGTGCACCCAAATCAAGCCGATGCCGAGCAGAAAGCCCAGGTCACCCACGCGGTTGACCAGGAAGGCCTTGAGGTTGGCGTAGATGGCCGACTCGCGCGTGTACCAGAAGCCGATGAGCAGGTAGGACACCAGCCCCACCGCCTCCCAGCCGAAGAACAGCTGCAGGAAGTTGTTGCTCATCACCAGCATGAGCATGGCGAAGGTGAACAGCGCGATGTAGCTGAAGAAGCGCTGATAGCCGGGGTCGTCGGCCATGTAGCCGATGGTGTAGATGTGCACGGCGAGCGACACGAAGGTGACCACCAGCATCATCACCGCGGTGAGCGGGTCGATGAGGAAGCCCACCTCCAGACGCAGGTCGCCCGAGGTGAGCCAGGTATAGACCGGGCCGTTGAAGGTGTTGCCGACCAGCACGTCCTGGAAGATCAGGATGGAGGCGATGAAGGCGATCGCCACGCCGGCGATGGTCACGCTGTGCGCCCCCACGCGGCCAATCGCCCGACCGAACAGGCCGGCGATGATGGCCCCCGCGAGCGGCGCCAGGGGGACAGTCAGGTAGAGCGTCTTCATGTCCATGACTTATTGTCCACTCGCTTGCAGACCCAAAACCCGGCGCGCCCAGTCCCGTACCGTCGAGGTCGTGGCCAAGACCACCTCACGGCTCAGCAGGTCGATGATCTGGTCGTCGTAGCGCAGCGTCACGGCACAGGGATTTAGGTCGGCGAGTTGTTCCAGGCCCAATGGCAAGGGCCCCGCCTTGTCTCCCAACTTGGCGGCAAGCGCAGCCAGATTGTGCGTGCGATCGACTGTCATGCCCTGCGACACGAGGAGCGCCTTCAGATATTTTTCAATGCGTTGTTGGGCGTGAAAGCACACACCCTGGATACCGACACGCGGGGCATCCTTGATCACCTGGAGTATCTCCCAGTCTTGTTCGGCCATGCGGATTAGCATGCGCGCCTCGTCACTGAGCGGACTCATATAGAAGCTTGCCTTCGCGTAACGCCCAGTACAGTGCAGTGGATGACCAATCACCCCGCTGCGCCACATCTGCCTCGGAATAGACCATGATGTCCACCGGAACGCCCAAGGGCGCGAGGAGTCTGTTCAAGCGAATGAGCTCGCATCCTCGATCCTGAATCTGGGGTTCGATGACCAGAAAATCGGCGTCTGATCCCTCGTCGGCATCGCCCCGCGCATAAGAGCCAAAGAGGATCACCTTGGCCGGACGGGCCGCGTCACCCAGCAGCTTGGCGATCTCCTGCAATTGCGACTCGCTGAGCATCTCAACCCTTCAGACTGTCCAGATCATCCACGTTGATGGAGCGGCGCGCGCGGAAGAGCACCACCAGGATGGCGAGCCCAATGGCCGACTCGGCCGCCGCCACCGTCAGGATGAAGAAGACGAAGACCTGACCGGCCGTGTCGTTCAGGAAGTGCGAGAAGGCGATGAAGTTGATGTTGACGGCCAAGAGCATCAGCTCGATGGCCATCAACAGGACGATCAGGTTCTTGCGGTTCAGGAAGATGCCCAGGACGCTGAGGGCGAACAGCACCGAGCCCAACACGAGGTAGTGGTTGAGGCCGATCATTGCGTGTCCTCCTCTACCTTTTGCTCGGGCTTCTGGGGCGCGACCGCGGAGGGCGGAGCAGTGCCTTGCGCAGCAAGGTGCGACCCCGTAGCGGGATGCACAAGCCCCATGGGACACGGGTAACCGAAGCCCATCATGCCTCGTCCTCCTCCGCCTTGTGCTCGGGCTTCTGGGGCTTGAGATTGACCAGGCGCACGCGCCCCTCGCGCTTGACCTTGACCTGCACGGCCGGGTCCACCCATTTGACACCCTGCCGCCGGCGCAGGGTCAGCGCGATGGCGGCGACGATGGCCACCAGCAGGATCACCGCCGCCAGCTCGAAGGGATAGACGTATTCGGTGTAGAGCAGTAAGCCCAGCGCCTTGGTGTTGCTGTAGTCGGCCGGCTTGGGCGCGGGCGCGGCGAGCCCAAAGGTCTCGCCGCCCAGCACCAGGACCATCTGCACGATCATGAGGCCGGCGACGACGGCGGCGATGGGCAGGTAGTCCCAGAACTGCTGCCTGAGCTGCTCGAGGTTGATGTCCAACATCATCACCACGAACAAGAACAGCACCATCACCGCGCCGACATAGACCAGGACCAGGGTGATGGCGAGGAACTCCGCCTCCAGCAGTAGCCACAGCCCCCCCGCGGTGAAGAAGGCGAGCACCAGGGCGAGGGCCGCGTGCACCGGGTTTCTCGCGGTGATCACCCTAAGGCCGGCAAGCAGCAGGATGGCGGCGAAAAAATAAAAGACGACGGCGGAGAATTCCATGCTTGAGCGGGTTGTTGCTTATCCTGGTGGCGGTTGTCGTCGCTAGCGATAGCGTGCGTCCTCGGCCTTTCTGCGGGCGATCTCGGCCTCGTACTTGTCGCCCACCGCGAGCAGCATCTCCTTGGTGTAGTAGAGGTCGCCACGCTTCTCGCCGTGGTAGTCGATGATGTGGGTCTCGACGATGGCGTCGACCGGACAGGCCTCCTCACAGAAGCCGCAGAAGATGCACTTGGTCAGGTCGATGTCGTAGCGCGTGGTGCGTCGGGTCCCATCGGCGCGCTGCTCGGATTCGATGGTGATGGCCAGCGCCGGACAGACCGCCTCGCACAGCTTGCAGGCGATGCACCGTTCCTCGCCGTTGGGGTAGCGACGCTGGGCATGCAGCCCGCGGAAGCGCGGGCTCATCGGCGTGCGCTCCTCGGGGAACTGCACGGTGATCTTGCGCGCGAAGAGATAGCGGCCGGTAAGCGCCATGCCGCGCACCAGCTCGGTGAGCAGGAAGGTGTTGAAGAACTGTTTGATGCGGCTAAGCATGTCCCCTCCTAGAATGGAAGTCGCCCTGGCGACTCTTGCCGCTCCCCTCCCCCTTTGGGGGAGGGGCTGGGGGTGAGGGAGACGGACATGGCTTTCATACTTGGGCCTCGTTCGATCAAAGTCATGGCCGTCAGTGGAAGAGGTGGCCGTAGGGGGTCTGCAGCATGATGCCTACCACCAGGATCCAGACCAGGGTCACCGGGATGAACACCTTCCAGCCCAGACGCATGATCTGGTCGTAGCGGTAGCGCGGGAAGGTGGCGCGGAACCAGAGGAAGAGCAGCAGGATGAAGCTCACCTTGGCGGCAAGCCACCCGAAGCCGTCGGGCAGCCCCGGCAGGGGGGAGAGCCAGCCGCCCAGGAACATGAGGCTCGTGAGCGTGGAGATCAGGATCATGTTGGCATACTCGGCCAGGAAGAACACGGCGAAGGCCATGCCCGAGTAGTCCACGTGGAAGCCGGCGACGATCTCACTCTCGCCCTCGGCGACGTCGAAGGGCGCACGGTTGGTCTCCGCCACGCCGGAGATGAGATAGACCAGGAACAGGGGAAAGAGCGGCAGCCAGTACCAGTGCCAGAAGCCGCCTTCCTGACCTTTGACGATCTCGACCAGGTTCAGGCTTTGCGCGCTCATCAACACGCCGACCAGGGCGAAGCCCATGGCGATCTCATAGGAGACGATCTGGGCGGCGGAGCGCAACGAGCCGAGGAAGGCGTACTTCGAGTTCGACGCCCAGCCGGCGACGATCACGCCGTAGACCCCCATGGAGGTGATGGCCAGGATATAGAGCAGACTGGCGTCGATATTGGCCAGCACCAGCCGGTCGGTGAAGGGGATCACCGCCCAGGCGGCCATGGCCGGGGCGATGGCCAGCACCGGCGCGAACAGGAACAGCCCTCGGCTCGCCCCGCTGGGGATGATGATCTCCTTGGTGAGCAGCTTGACCGCGTCGGCGATGGGCTGACCCAGCCCCCACAGCCTGAGGCCGAAGAAACCCACGCGGTTGGGCCCCATGCGCACCTGCATCCAACCGATGATCTTGCGCTCGGCCCAGGTCAGGTAGGCCACGGCGGTGAGCAGCGGCAAGACGATGGCGACGATCTTGACCAGGGTCCAGACCGGGGTCCAGGCGGGGCCGAGGAGGTCTTGGAAGGGTTGCATCACATCTTCTCCAGGCTCAGGCTGCCGAAGCGCGGGCCCAGACGCGAGGTCAGGGGATGCACGGCGGCCACCCGCACCACGTCGGGCAGCAAGCGGTCGTCACGCATGAGCTTCAGGATGGTCTCGTTGTCGCCTTGGCGGACCTTGACCGGTTTGTCCACCGTCAGCCCCAGCCGTTCGATCAGGCTACCGTGCGCCCAGCAGGCGGCCGCCGCCTCGCCGTCGAAGGTGGCCTGCAGGGCCGGCGCGCGGCGGGTGAGCAGGTCGAGCTGATAGATCGGGGTTTCGCCCAGCCGCTCCAGGCCTTCTTGGGGTTCGAGCGCGCGGATGGCGACCGGTTTGACCGCGTTGTCGAGCCGGGCGCGCAGTTGCGCCTCGCCCTGTGGCAGGGCCTCGGCCAGGACCTCGCGGCTGGTGTCGTGCTGAAAGCCGGCGAGCCCCATGAGGTTGCCCAGCACGCGCAGGACCTTCCAGGCTGGGCGCGTCTCGCCCAGGGGGGGCACGACGGCCTCGAAGGATTGCAGCCGGCCCTCCATGTTGACGAAGCTGCCAGAGGTCTCGGTGAAGGGCGCGATCGGCAGCATGACGTGCGCGTAGGCGCTGGCGCGATCCTGGAAGGGTGTGAGCGCCACCACCAGCTCGGCCGCTTCCAGGGCGGCGCGCGCCACGACAGGGTCGGCGGCCTCCAGTTCGGGCTCGCAACCGAGCAGGACGTAGGCCTTGCGCGGCTGCCGCAGCATCTGGCCGGCGGCAAGACCACCTGTGCCTGGCCGGCAACCCACCAGCGCGGCCCCCACGCTGTTCGCCGCTGGCGGCAGGAAACCGAGGCTCGCTCCCGTCGCGCGCGCGATGGCCTGGGCCAGCGTGGCCAGCTCCAGCGCGGCCGGGTGCTGCTGCGCATAGGCCCCGAGCAAGACCGCCTTGCGGCTGCCAGAGAGCAGACTTTGCGCCATGGCGCGGGCGGCCTCCGTGGCGATGACGCCCTCGAATTCCAAGGGCCCGAGGTCCTGCCCGGCCTCGCGCAGGGCAACGGCCACCTGGGTGAGCGCTGCGACCAGCCCCGAGGGCTTGGCGATCAGGCGCTGCGCCACCCGGCACAGCAGGTCGTCGTCGGCCGCGTGCACGACGTGCAACTCGGCCCCGCCCTTGACCGCCTTGCGCAGCCGCTGGGCGAGCAGGGGCTGTTCTTTGCGGATCGTCGAGCCCACCAGCAGGATGCGCTCCAGGGTCTCCACCTCGGCGATGGCCATCCCCAGCCAGGGCGCCCCCGCCGTGGCGATCGGACTGGTGAGATCGAGGCGGGTGTCGATGTTCTCGCAGCCTAAGGCGCGCGCAAACTTTTGCAGCAGGTGGAGCTCCTCCACGGTCTGGTGCGGCGAGGCGAGGAAGCCGACCGCGCCCGGTCCGTGCGCCTCGATCAGCACCTTCAGCGCCCCGGCCACCTGGTTCAGGGCCTTGGGCCAATCGACCTCGTGCCACAGCCCAGCCTCGTCGCGCACCATGGGGCGGGTGAGCCGGCTGTCGGCATTGAGCGCCTGATAGGCGAAGCGGTCGCGGTCGGCCAGCCAGCACTCGTTGATGGCCTCGTTCTCGCGTGGCAGGACCCGATAGACGCGCTTGTCCTTGACGTGCACCTCGAGGTTTGCGCCCAAGGCGTCGTGCGGGCTCACCGAGGGCCGCCTTGCGAGCTCCCAGGTGCGTGCCGCGTAGCGGAAGGGCTTGGAGGTGAGCGCCCCGACCGGGCACAAGTCGATGACGTTGCCGGAGAGCTCCGATGTGACCTGGTGCTCGAGATAGGGCATCACCTCGGTGTGCTCGCCGCGGCCCGGCATGCCCAGTTCCATCAGCCCGGCGATCTCCTGGCCAAAGCGCACACAACGGCTGCAGTGGATGCAGCGCGTCATGTCGGTGGCGATGAGCGGCCCTAATTCTTTGTTGCGCACGACGCGCTTGGGCTCGGCATAGCGCGAGCGGCTGCCCCCATAGCCCACCGCCAGGTCCTGGAGCTGGCACTCGCCGCCTTGGTCGCAGATCGGGCAATCGAGCGGGTGATTGATGAGCAGGAGCTCCATCACCCCCTTCTGGGCCTTGATGGCCCGCTCGGAATGGGTGTGCACCACCATGCCCTCGGTCACCGGGGTGGCGCAGGCGGGCAGGGGTTTGACCGCCTTCTCCACCTCCACCAGGCACATGCGGCAGTTGGCGGCGATGGACAATTTCTTGTGGTAGCAGAAGTGCGGGATGAAGATGCCGAGCTGGTTGGCGGCGTCCA
>JBKBRS010000079.1:0-9482 GCA_046292095.1 Thiobacillaceae bacterium | reverse complement strand
TCCTCGGGTTTTGGCTCCGGCCGCCCGCTGGCGCGGGCTTAACCTCCGCTGCGCGGATGTTAGCCTACGCCGAAACCCGACCTGCCTTCGGTGGGCCGCGTTCATAGCAGATACCCTTGTAGCTTCGCTTCGATCATCCTCGGGTTTTGGCTCCGGCCGCCCGCTGGCGCGGGCTTAACCTCCGCTGCGCGGATGTTAGCCTACGCCGAAACCTGACCTGCCTTCGGTGGGCAGCATTCATAGCAGGTACCCTTGTAGTCTCGCCTCGATCATCCGCGGGTTTTCGCCATTGGCGATGGCGACCAGGCCTTCGATGTACATCTCCTTGAGCTTGACCTGGCCGTTGACCAGGGCCTTGAGCTTGTTGGCCATGGGCAGGAAGATGAGGTTGGCACTACCCACGCCGTAGATGGTGGCGACGAAGGCCACGGCGATGCCGGCGCCCAGCTTGGACGGGTCGGTGAGGTTCTCCATGACGTGGATCAGGCCCATCACGGCGCCGAGGATGCCGATGGTCGGTGCATAGCCGCCAGCCGCCTGCCAGATCTTGGCGGCCTCGAGGTGATGGTGCTCGTAGGCGCTGAGTTCAAGCTCCAGGGTCTCGCGCAGCACCTCGGGCTCGGCGCCGTCGACCAGCATCTGCAGCCCGCGCCGCTGGAACAGGTCGCTCTGCGCCTCGATCTGCGGCTCCAGCGCCAGCAGGCCGCCGCGGCGGGCCTGGTGGCTCCAGTCGAGGATGCGCCGCAGCACCTCGTCCGCCTGCGCGGGCGGCGGGTTGAACACCCAGCGGCTCATGGCCAGGCCGTCCAGGAAGACCTTAAGCGGGCTTTGCAGCATCACCGCGCCGAGGGTGCCGCCGATGACGATGACGAAGGCGGTGATCTGCAGCAGCGAGCCGACATGGCCGCCCTCCAGCGCCTGCCCCACGATAATGGCGGCCAGGCCCAGGCCGAGGCCGATCAGGCTGATGATGTCCAGGCGGCGCGGCATGGGTCCGGGGTGTCAGCCTCGTCTCGGGAGGCCGGCGCAGAGGGGGGCGGACAGGGCCTTGCAGCCGCGACCCGGCGTATGTCCCGTCATGTCCCTCAATCGCCCTCGCCACCCCAGTCGCGCAGGCGGCTGCGTAGCCGAGTGATGGCCTGGCTGTGCAGCTGGCACACGCGCGACTCGGACACTCCCAGCACGGCGCCGATCTCCTTGAAGTTCATCTCCTGCTCGTAGTACATGCCCATCAACTGCTTCTCACGGTCGGGCAGCTGCGCCACCGCCTGGGCCAGGGCCCGTTTGAAGGCCCGGCTGGTGATGATGTCGAAGGGGCCGAGCGAAATGTCGTCGGCAAAGCGCTCCAGGAAGTCGTCGCCGCCCTCTTCGTGCAGATCCTCGTAATAGAGCAGCTGGGCGCCGCGGGCGTCGTTGAGCAGGCTGAAATAAACGTGGATGTCGAGCTTGAGCTCGTCGGCGATCTCCTGCTCGGTGGGCGGGCGCTTGAGGCGCTGCTCCAGGGTGTGGATGGCGTTTTCGATCTGTCGCGCTGCGCGGCGCACGTTGCGCGAGGCCCAGTCGGCCTCCCGCAGTTCGTCGAGCATGGCGCCACGGATGCGCTGGGTGGCATAAGTCTCGAAATTGGCGCCCTGGCCGTCGTCGTAGCGCTCCACGGCGTCGAGCAGGCCAATGAGCCCCGCCTGGATCAGATCGTCGACCTCGACGCTGGCGGGCAGGCGCGTCATGAGATGGTAGGCGATCCGCTTGACCAGCGGCAGGTATTCGCGCACCAGGCCTTCGGTCGACTCAACTGAGCTGGGCATCGGGTTCCCTCTCCGGGGGCGTTTCTGCGAGCAAACGACTGAACATCCACATTTTCAGCCAGAATTCCTCCGGCGGGTATAGGCCGGCCGGGGCGGGCGTGTCCATCAGGGCATCGGCCAGACGGCGAAAGGCCAGCATGGCCGGCCGCTCGGCGGGGATCTCACGGACGCTGCGCAAATGCCGCATGGCCTCGGTCAGGGCGGGATCCGGCGGCACGCTGCCCAGCCAGTGCGGGCGCAGGCCGAGAAAGCGCTGCGCCGTGCCCTCCAGGGCGGCGTGGGTGGCGCGCGCGGCCTCGTCGTCCGCCGCCTGCGTCACCAGGACCTGCCAGTGCTCGCTGGGATGGCTGCGCTGCACCGACTTGAGCAGGGCATAGGCGCGGGTGAGGGCCTGCCGACCCTGGGGCAGGACCAGCAGGCGTTGCGGCGCGCACAACGCGAGACTCAGGTCCTCGCGCGCGGGCGGGGCCAACAGGAGCAGACACTCGGGCTGTGGTGGCCTGGCGGTGAGGCCCTCCACCGCCGCGCGCCAGCGCCGCTCGGGCACACCGGCGAGCCAGGGCAGGCCGCCGTTGGCGGGCAGGCAGTGCAAGCCTGGCGCCGCCTCGATCAAGGCCTGTGCCGCCGGGCCATCGCGCCGCAGGGTCTGGTCGAGCGTGGTCCGGGCGACGAGGCCCAGGCAGGTGGCGGCGTTGTGCGGGGCAAGGGCCTCGTCCACCACCCACACGGGCGTGCCGCGCAGGCTCAGGGCGTGTGCCAGATGGGCGCCGGCCAGGGCCGTCAGGGTGGCGTCGGTGCCGAACAGGCCAATGACCCGAAAGCGCGGGGCATGCCCCATGATCCTGCGCAAACCCGCGGCCTGGTCGTGCATGGTGAGGTGGGGCCTAGCGCAGCGCCCCCACCACGCCGGGGTCTGGGGTGTCGTTGGGCAGGGCGCTGCGGTCCATGGCCGCCATTAGCACCGGATAGTCGCCCTCGGCTGGGGTGTAGGGCGAATCGATCTGCGCCAGACGGAAGGCGCGGTCGACCAGGTAAAGGGCGTTGGCGGCGTGCAGATCCTCCGGCACGCGCTGGCCGTTGGTGACGTAATGCACCTTGAGCTGGTGGCGGATGACCACGTCCAGACAGGGTCCGAAGGACAGGGCCTCGTCGATCTTGGTCAGGATGCAGCCGATCAGGCCCGGCCCGCTGTAGGCTCGCACCACCTCCTCCAGGGTCATGCCCTGGGCCGGCGCGCCGATCAGCAGCAACCGCTGGACCTCGCGCCCCTCGCCGCAGAGCAGCGCCACCTGTTCGGCCACCCGCTTGTCGCGCTGGCTCATGCCGACGGTGTCGATCAGGACCAGGTGCTTGCGCGCCAGGTCTGAGAGCGTGAGCTCCAGGTCGTTCTCGTCCTGCACGGCGAACACCGGCGTGCCGAGGATGCGTCCGTAGATGCGCAGCTGGTCCTGCGCGCCGATGCGGTAGGCGTCGGTGGTGACCAAGGCCACCTTGGCCGCGCCGAAGCGTAGCACCGCGCGGGCCGCCAGCTTGGCCACCGTGGTGGTCTTGCCCACGCCGGTGGGGCCGACCAGGGCGTAGATCCCACCGCGTTCGAGGATGTCCTCGCCCTCGCCCGGAGTCTGGACGTTGTGGGCGATGACCGACTTGAGCCACTTGAGCGCCCGCTCCACGTCCAGTGCAGGGGGCAGGTTGCTGAGCAGCTGCCGCGACAGCGCCGTGCTGAAACCGGCGGCCAGGAGCCGTTTCATAACCTCCGCGCGCACCGGTTCGCGCCCGGCGATCTCGCCCCAGGCGAAGCCGGCGAGCTGGCCCTCCACCAGGCTGCGCAGTGCGCGGATCTCCCGGGCCAGGGCCTCGGTGGTCGCCTGGACGTCTGCGGCCGGCGTTGTGGCGGTGGTGTCGGGCGCCGGCGCGACGGCCTGGCGCGCATGATCCTGGCCGTTGCCACCGTTGGCACGTGCGGCGCGGGCCGAGCGGATGACGCTCGCCTCCCGCTGCGCCAGATACTCCGTGAAGGGGGTGGGGCCGGGTGGCGCGGACTCCGCGGGTGGCCGCGCAGTGAGCGGGGAAGGCGCTTCAGTCGCCCGAACGTCATACGGACGGCCCTGCCCAGACGCGGCGGGACCGGCCCCCGGGGCATGTGCGCCGGCAGAGAATGCGGTTCCCGACTCGGGGGAGCTCGGCGGGCGTGTGGCCTGCACGCTCAGGACGGGCTCCGCCTGCCCGGCCAGCGCGGCGACGTCCAGGTCGGCCACGGCGATGATCTCCACCTCGCCGCCGACCTGACGGTTCGACAAGATGATGGCGTTGGCGCCGAGGGCGTCGCGCACCATGCGCAAGGCCTCGCGGGTGGTGGGGGCGTGGAATTTCTTGATCACGCGAGCCCCTCCGTCAGGCACCGATCATGGCGGCCACGCGCACGCTGCGACCGTCAGGCACCTCGGCATGGGAGATGACCTTCAGATCGGGCACCACGCGGCGGAGGAAACGCGACAGCAGGGCGCGGATGGGCGGGCCGACCAGCAGCACGCTGGGCAGCCCGTTGCGGCTCATGGTCTCGACGGCATTCTGGGTGTCGCGCACCAGTCGCTCGGCCAGCCCGGGTTCCAATCCCATGCCCTCGGCCCCGCGGCCGGCCAGGGCCTGTGTGAGGATCTGCTCCAGGCTGGGCTCCAGGGCCATCACCTGCAATTCGTGCGCTCCGCCGTAGATTTCGGCGATGATAGCACGCCCCAGTGCGGCCCTGACGGCGGCGGTGAGCGCCTCGGGGTCCTGGGTGCGGGCACCGTGCTCGGCCAGGGTCTCCAGGATGGTGCGGATGTCCCTGAGCGGCACGCGCTCCTCGAGCAGGAGCTGCAGCACCTTCTGCACGGTGGACACCGGCAGGAGCTTGGGTGTCAAGTCCTCGACAAGCTTCGGGTGCTGCTTGGCGACATGGTCGAGCAGCTGTTGCGTCTCCTCGCGCCCCAGCAGCTCGGGGGCGTGCTCGTTGATCACCTTGGACAGGTGAGTGGCCACCACGGTGCCGGCATCGACCACGGTGTAGCCGTAGGTCTGCGCCTGCTCGCGCTGGCTGGCGTCGATCCACACCGCCGGCAGGCCGTAGGCCGGGTCCTGGGTGGCCTGCCCCTGCACGGTGCCCAGCACGCGGCCGGGGTTGATGGCGAGGTATTTGCCCACCTGCACCTCGCCCTCGCCGACCGTCACCCCTTTTAGGGTGATGCGGTAGGCGCCGGGCTTGAGCTGCAGGTTGTCGCGGATGTGCACCGGCGGCACCAGGAAGCCCAGGTCCTGCGCGATCTTCTTGCGGATGCCGCGCACGCGGCGCAGCAGTTCGCCGTCCTGGGTGCGATCGACCAGGGGCACCAGCCGGTAGCCGACCTCCAGCCCCAGGCGGTCGACCGGCGTGACGTCCTGCCAGCCGACCTCGGCCGGCTCCTCGGGGGGTGGGGCGGGCTGCGCCGGCGGCTGGGCGGCGGCCGCCGCCTGCCGCTGCAGCAGCCAGAAGCCCAGGCCGGTGAGCGCCGCCGCCATCAGCAGGAAGGCCACGTGCGGCATGCCGGGGATGATGCCGAGCATGGTCAGGATGCCGGCGGTGAGGAAGACCGCCTGCGGCTTGGCGAAGACCTGGCCGATGAGTTGCTGGTTCAAGTCCTGTTCGCTGGACACACGCGAGACCACCATGCCCGCCGCGGTGGAGATGATCAGCGCCGGGATCTGCGCCACCAGCCCGTCGCCGATGGTCAGCAGGGTATAGGTCTTCGCCGCCTCGGCAAGGCTCAGGCCATGCTGCACCACGCCGATGCTGAGCCCGCCCACGATGTTGAGCAGCATGATGATGATGCCGGCCACGGCATCGCCGCGCACGAACTTGGCGGCACCGTCCATGGAGCCGTAGAAATCGGCCTCCTGGGCGATCTCGGCGCGACGCCGGCGCGCCTCGTCCTCGCCGATCAGGCCGGCGTTGAGGTCGGCGTCGATGGCCATCTGCTTGCCGGGCATGGCATCCAGGGTGAAACGGGCGGAGACCTCGGCGATGCGGCCGGCGCCCTTGGTGATGACGACGAAGTTGATCACCACCAGGATGATGAAGACGATGAGACCCACGGCGTAGTTGCCGCCCACCAGGAAGTGGCCGAAGGCCTCGATCACCTTGCCCGCCGCGTCGGGCCCGGTGTGGCCCTCCATCAGCACGATGCGCGTGGATGCGACGTTGAGCGAGAGCCGCAGCAGCGTGGTGACCAGCAACACCGTCGGAAAGACCGAGAAGTCCAGCGGCCGCAGGGTATACAGGCCGATGAGCAGCACGATCATCGCCAGGGCGATGTTGAAGGTGAACAGGATGTCGAGCAGGAAGGGCGGCAGCGGCAGGATCATCATCGCCAGGACGACGATGATGAGCGCCGGGGCGGCGAGCTTCTGCCAGGTCGAGCCGTTCCAGGCCAGGGCCTGCGCCATCAGGTCTCAGCCCCCTGGGTGGCGGCCGTGGCCGGGTCCAGCGCCGGCGGTACCTGCCAGTCCTGCGGCGGCTCCGGGCGCGGCCCCGGTTGCTGCAGTCGGTAGACGTAGGCCAGTACCTGGGCCACGGCGGTGAACAGGGCCGCCGGGATGGTGTCGCCCACCTCGGCGTGCCGGTACAGCGCCCGCGCGAGCGGCGGCGCTTCGACGATGGGCACGCGGTGCTCGCGCGCGATCTCCTTGATGCGTTCGGCCACCAGCCCGCTGCCCTTGGCCACCACGCGCGGGGCCAGCATGCGGCGCTCCTTGTATTCGAGCGCCACCGCATAGTGCAGGGGGTTGACCACCACCACGTCGGCCTTGGGAACCGCCGCCATCATGCGCCGGCGCGCCTGTTCGCGCATCACCGCCCGGATGCGCGCCTTGATCTGCGGGTCGCCCTCGGTCTCCTTCTGCTCCTGGCGCACCTCCTCCTTGGTCATGCGCATCTGGCGCTGGTAGTTCCACAGCTGGAAGGGCACGTCTAGGGCGACCACCAGGGCGAAGGCGGCGGTGGCGGCGAGGAAGGTGGTCAGCGTGATCTGGGTGAAGTGGGCGATGGCGGTCTCCAGCGGCTCGGCCGCGAGGGTGAGCAGGCCCTCCCACTGCAGCCAGATGGCGAAGGCCGCTACACCGGCGATGAGCCCCGCCTTGAGCAGGGCCTTGACCAGCTCGACGGCGGCGAGCCAGGAGAACATGCGTTTGATCCCTTGGATGGGGTCCAGCTTGGCGAGATTGGCGGCGAAGGCCTTGGGCGCGAAGACCCAGCCGGAGAGCATCAGGTTGGAGAGCACGGCCGCCAGCACCACGGCCAGGGCCACTGGCAGCAACACCAGCATCGCCTCCCAGCCAGAGAGGGTCAGCATCTCCAGCATGCGGGCGGGGTCGGCGGCCTCGCTGCGGCCGAAGCGCATGCCGTTTTGCATCACACGCTTGAGCGCGTCGAACATGAACACGCCGGCGAAGGCGATCGTGCCGGCGCTGGCCATGAGGACGGCAAAGGTGGCCAGCTCACGCGAGCGGGGGACATGACCCTCGGCGCGTGCCTTTTCGAGCTTTCGCGCCGACGCCGGTTCGGTGCGTTCGAGATCGCTGTCTTCCGCCATCCCCATACCCGGCCGCGACCGGGATCAAGGTCTTGTAAATTTCGAAAGTTTACCGTGAAAATCGGCGTAGCCGATCACTAGCCTCCCCTCCGCCGCAATCGGGGGAGGGGCTGGGGGTGAGGGAACCGTTCATGGCCGGCACAGACGCTTTCATGAGTAGGGGCGGCCTATCGGCCATGAACGGTCAGCACGCCGGCCGGCGCGCCATGGGCCCGTGCTCAGCGGCGGGGCGCGGCGTCGCCGCACGACCCGGTGCAGCCACCGCAGGCGTCCTCCCGGTAGAGGCCCTGCCGCGGATGGCGCCGGGCGAAACGCCGGTAGATTCCCTGCACGCCGGTCCAGGCAAGCAGGATGACGAATATGAGCGCCGAGGCCAGCAGGTAAGTGCTCACTCACTTACCCCCAGTCCGGTGAAGCCCATGAAGGTGAGCGACAGCAGCCCCGCCAGGATGAGGGCCAGCGCCGTCCCCTGCACCGGATCGGGCACGGCGGCCAGGCGCAGCCGCTCGCGCAGCCCGGCCATCAGCACCAGGGCGAGGGTGAAACCGACGCCGGCACCGCCGGCGAAGACGAGCGACTGGATGAAGCTGTACTCGCGCGCCGTCTGGAACA
This sequence comes from Thiobacillaceae bacterium, assembly GCA_046292095.1. Lineage (GTDB taxonomy): Bacteria > Pseudomonadota > Gammaproteobacteria > Burkholderiales > Thiobacillaceae > JANWZL01. The sequence continues at coordinate 1,459 of JBKBRS010000079.1, read as the reverse complement.
GTGCCACGCCCAGGATGGCGCAGTTGGTGGTGATCAGCGGCAGATAGATCCCCAAGGCGCGGAACAGGGTCGGGCTGTATTTCCTCAACACCATCTCCACCAGTTGCACCGCCGAGGCGATCACGGCGATATAGGCGATCAGGCGCAGGAACTCCAGCCCAAGCCAGGTTAGCAAGGCATTGAGCCCATAGGCGCACAGGCTCGCCACCAGCATGACGAAGGTGGTGGCCGCGCCCATGGGCGCGGCGGTGGCGAGCCGGCCGGACACGCCCAGGAAGGGGCACAGCCCCAGGAACATCGCCAGGACGAAGTTGTTGGCGAGCACGGTGGTCAGGAAGAGCTGGGCGAGCGGGATGTCAGCCATGCGCCGTACCCCTTTCCGCGTGCAGACGACCCTGCCGTTTCTTGAGCCAGTTGAACAGCAGCAGCCAGCCCCCCAGGACGAAGAACCCACCGGGCGGCTGCACCATGACCCCCCAGGGTTGGAAGTCGGCGCCGAAGAGGGCGAGGCCGAAAAGACGTCCGGCACCGAGGACCTCGCGCACCGAGCCCAGGGCGAGCAGGCCGATGGCGAAGCCCAGACCCATCCCCAGGGCGTTGAGCACCGCCGGCAGGGGCGGGTTTTTCGAGGCATGCGCCTCGGCGCGGCCGAGGATGATGCAGTTGACGACGATCAGCTGGATGAAGGCGCCCAGGGCCGTGTAGAGCGCCAGGCTCAGCGCCTGGATCAGATAGTCCACCACGGTGACGAAGCTGGCGATGATGACGATGTAGGTGGCGATGCGCACCTCGCGCGGTACCCAACCCCGCAGCAGGGAGACCAGCAGCGCCGAGCCGGTGAGCACGAAGGTGGTGGCGAGTCCCATGGCCAGGGCGTTGACCGCGGACACCGTCACCGCCATGACCGGACACATACCCAGTACCATGACGAAGACCGGGTTCTGGCGCCAGATCCCCTCCAGGAACTCCTCCATGGGGGTGGGGCGTGCGGGCTGCGCATTCATGGTCCGTTCTCCCCGCCCGCCTGGCGCAGCGCCTCCAGCTGCTCGGCCAACAAGGGCAGCAGCCTTTGGGCGCTGGCGTTGACCGCCTTGCCTACCGCCCGGCTGGTGACGGTGGCGCCGGCGATGGCGTCGATCTCCCAGGGTGCGCGCTTGGCTCCGTGCCGCACCACGCGGATGGGGTTGGCCAGGGCCGTGCGCGCGGCGTTGAGGCGCGCATCCAGGGCCTGGAAGTTGGCCTGGAAGGCGGCGTCATGGATGACCTTGTCGCCGATACCCGGTGTCTCTTTGTGCGCCACCACGGTGAGCCCCGTGATCGCCTCGCGCGCGGGGTCATAGGCATAGAGCACGCGCACCTCTCCGGCATAGCCGAAGGCTGCGGCCTCGGCGGCGATGCCCAGCAGGCGGCCTTGGGCGTCGTAGGCGGCGTAGAAGCGCTCGCCGGCCGGCGCGGGGGT
>JBKBRS010000078.1:7560-9520 GCA_046292095.1 Thiobacillaceae bacterium | reverse complement strand
AGACCAAAGCCCAGCAGGCCGGTCACGGCGAAGACCACACCGATGCCGGCGGCCGAGTTGGCAGTGCGCGGCAGGACGAACCACAACAGGGCCAGGGCCACCAGGCTGGTGACGAGGCTCACGCCGTAGGGCACGGCGATCGCCATGGAGACACCGGCGGCGGCGGCGCTGAAGAGCAGCGTCATCGCCAACAGCATGTAGGTGTTGCGCAGGACCTTGTTGGTCTGTACCGCGGAGGCAACGGAGCTGTTGATCGTCGATGCGTCGTAGGTGGTCGGCATGGTGGTGGTGTCCTTCACGGGCTGTTGACAACGCTGCTAAGACTAAAGGCTTGCCGACAAAGTTTCAATCGTATGCGGCCCGCCACTCGTCGGCGCCGCGGTTGACGGCATACGACAGCCCCGTGACCGGCAGGGCCATAGGCCGCCACCCAGATGGGGCGCCTGAGCACAGGGCGGCGTAATCTGTCTGTATCTTTATGTTGTATAATTTTAAGCTTTTGCAGACCATGATATCTCCATGGCACTGATCGTGCAGAAATACGGCGGCACCTCGGTGGGCTCCATCGAGCGCATCCGCAACGTCGCGGAGCGGGTCGCCAAGTTCAAGGCCCTCGGCCACCAGGTGGTGGTCGTGGTCTCGGCCATGGCCGGCGAGACCAATCGGCTGATCGAGCTGGCCAAGCAGATCCAGAAGGAGCCCGACCCGCGCGAGCTCGACGTGCTGCTGTCCACCGGCGAGCAGGTCACCATCGCCCTGCTGGCCATGGCGCTCAAGGACCTGGGGCTCAAGGCGCGCAGCTACACCGGCGCTCAGGTGCGCATCCTCACTGACGACGCCCACACCAAGGCCCGCATCCTCTCCATCGACGAAGACAACATCCGGCGGGATCTCGCCAGCGGGCACGTGGTGGTGGTGGCCGGCTTCCAGGGTGTGGACGCGGCGGGCAACATCACCACCCTGGGCCGCGGCGGCTCCGATACCACTGGAGTTGCGCTCGCCGCTGCGCTCAAGGCCGACGAATGCCAGATCTACACCGATGTGGATGGTGTCTACACCACCGACCCGCGCATCGTTCCCGAGGCGCGCAGGCTCAAGACCATCACCTTCGAGGAGATGCTGGAGATGGCCAGCCTCGGCTCCAAGGTGTTGCAGATCCGCTCTGTGGAATTCGCCGGCAAATACAAAGTCAGGCTTCGCGTGCTCTCCAGCTTCGAGGACGAAGGCGAGGGCACGCTCATCACCTTCGAGGAAGACACCATGGAACGACCGCTGATCTCCGGCATCGCCTTCAACCGTGACGAGGCCAAGCTCACGGTGCTGGGCGTGCCCGACCGCCCCGGCATCGCCGCGCAGATCCTCGGGCCCATCGCCGAGGCCAATATCGACGTAGACATGATCGTGCAAAACGTCGGCCACGACGGCACCACCGACTTCTCCTTCACGGTACACCGCAACGAGTTCAAAAAGGCCATGGCCGTGCTGGAAAAGGTCAAGGACGAGATCGGCGCCCGCGCCGTGATCGGCGACGACAAGATCGCCAAGGTCTCGCTGGTCGGGGTGGGTATGCGCACCCACGCCGGCATTGCCAGCAAGATGTTCAAGGCCCTCTCGGCCGAGAACATCAACATCCAGATGATCTCCACCTCCGAGATCAAGATCTCGGTCGTCGTCGAAGACAAGTACATGGAGCTCGCCGTGCGTGCGCTGCACCAGGCCTTCGAGCTCGACAAGGAAGGCGTGCCGGCTTAAGCCGCGGCGAACGACACACATTGATTTCAAGCGGCTGCGCGGTTAAGCTTGCGCGTCCGCATACCCGGAGACGTGGCCGAGAGGTCGAAGGCGCTCCCCTGCTAAGGGAGTATACGGGCCAAAACCTGTATCGAGGGTTCGAATCCCTCCGTCTCCGCCAACCACATCCGCAAGCCGACGGTCTGATTCGTCCGCAGCAGCGCCGACG
>JBKBRS010000078.1:0-7461 GCA_046292095.1 Thiobacillaceae bacterium | reverse complement strand
GATCGACGACGGAGACGGAGGGTGAGAACCCTCGTCGGGTTCGGTGAGCGCGCCTTGCGCGCGAACGACGTCACGGCGCAGCCGTGACGGGCCCGCAGGGCCGAGGGCCATAGGCCCGAGCAATCCCTCCGTCTCCGCCAACCACATCCGCAAGCCGACGGTCTGATTCGTCCGCAGCAGCGCCGACGATCGACGACGGAGACGGAGGGTGAGAACCCTCGTCGGGTTCGGTGAGCGCGCCTTGCGCGCGAACGACGTCACGGCGTAGTTGTGACGTCGACCAGCCCTTGTTACTTCCGGGTCTGCGCCGGCTGGGCCGGCTTTTTGGCCTTGTGCGGCCGTGTCTTGCCGTATGAGCCGTTGTAGATCTTGCCGCGCCGGGTGCGCAGGTCACCTTTACCCATAGTTTCCTCCTGTGCAAACGATGGATTGCGGAAAGTCTCCAAAACATACGACGACAACCCGCGCGTCGTCAAAGCCTGCGCCCCAGTCGCTCGAAGGCGCAAGCGGCACACGGCAGAGTGTCGCCTCTGGCTTGCGTATGGTGGCGCGACTTGGGTAAAATGGGGGCTTTCGCAGCGCGCCCGTAGCTCAGTTGGATAGAGTACCTGGCTACGAACCAGGGGGTCGTGGGTTCGAATCCTGCCGGGCGCGCCAACTCTTCAGTCCGGCTCCGGCACGGACAGTAACAGGCCATGACAGGCAAGCCAGGCCGCAATCCCCCACCTAAAGACTTCGAAAGCGCCCTGTCGGAACTGGAGTCCCTCATCGCCGGTCTTGAGGCCGGCCAACTCACACTGGAGCAATCCCTCAACGCCTACCGCCGCGGTGTGGAGCTGCTCGCCTATTGCCAGCGCGTCCTCGGCGAGGCCGAACAACAGGTCAAGATCCTGGAGGCCGGCGAACTCAAGGATCTGAACGCCGGGGTCGAGACAGACAATGACGCCGGCAACTGATTTCGCCGCCTGGTCGCGCGCGGCGCAGGCCGACATGGAGACCGCGCTGGCGGCGTTGCTGCCGCCGGTGACGGTGGCCCCGGAGCGGCTGCACGCGGCCATGCGCTACGCCGTGCTGGGCGGTGGCAAGCGGGTGCGGCCCATGCTGGTCTATGCCGCCGGAGAGGCCGTGGGGGCACCGCCGACCCGCCTGACGGCCGCCGCCTGTGCCGTGGAGCTGATCCACGTCTATTCGCTCACGCACGACGACCTGCCGTGCATGGACGACGACGACCTGCGTCGCGGCAAGCCGACCTGCCACCGCGAGTACGACGAGGCCACCGCCCTGCTCGTGGGCGACGCCCTGCAGAGTCTAGCCTTCGAGACGCTGGCCCAGCCGGGCCTGCACCCGGATGCGCGCATCCAGGTGGAGATGCTGCATCTGCTCGCCCATGCCGCCGGCTCGCGCGGCATGGCCGGCGGCCAGGCGGTGGATCTGGCCAGCACGGGCCGTTCGCTTGGTCTGGCCGAGCTTGAGTTCATGCACATCCACAAGACCGGGGCGCTCATCCGCGCCGCCGTGCTGCTCGGCGCCCTGTGCGGCGAGCGCCTCGACATGGCGCTGCGCGAGCGGCTGGAGCGCTATGCCAAGGCCATAGGGCTCGCCTTCCAGGTGATGGACGACGTGCTTGACGCCGAGGGGCATACCGCCACCCTCGGCAAGACCGCGGGCAAGGATGCGGCTCAGGGCAAGGCGACCTACCTGACCCTCATGTCGCCGCGCGAGGCGCGCGCCTATGCCAGCGAGCTGATCGACACGGCCCTGGCGGCGGTCGCACCGCTGGGCGAGCGCGGACGTCGCCTGGCCGAGATCGCCCGCTTCGTGGTGGAGCGGTCGTTTTGACCTCACTGCTCGAGCGTATTGAATCGCCACGGGACCTGAAGTCCCTGGACCGGGCCGATCTCAAGCGTCTGGCCGAAGAACTGCGCGCCTTCATCATCGCCTCGGTGGCGAAGACCGGCGGCCACCTCGCCTCCAATCTGGGCGTGGTCGAGCTCACCATCGCTTTGCACCGCGTCTTCGACACGCCTGAGGACCGCATCGTCTGGGACGTCGGTCACCAGACTTACGCCCACAAGATCCTTACGGGGCGGCGCAGCCGCTTCCACACCCTGCGCCAGACCGATGGGCTGTCGGGTTTCACCAAGCGCGAGGAGAGCGCGTACGACAGCTTCGTGGCGGGTCACTCCAGCACCTCCATCTCCGCCGCGCTGGGCATGGCGATCGCCGCCAAGCTGCGCGGCGAGGGCCGCCGCGTGGTGGCAGTGATCGGCGACGGGGCGATGACCGCCGGCATGGCCTTCGAGGCGCTGAACAACGCTGGGGCGAGCGACGCCAACCTGCTGGTGATCCTCAACGACAACGAGATGTCCATCTCGCCCAATGTCGGGGCGCTCACCAACTACCTGACCCGCCTGCTCTCGGGCCGCTTCTACAACGCCGTGCGGCGCCGCGGCGAGAGGTTGCTCGCCAACCTGCCGCCGCTGCACGAACTGGCCCGCCGCGCCGAGGAACACGTCAAGGGCATGGTCACCCCGGGAACCCTGTTCGAGGAGTTCGGCTTCAACTACCTGGGGCCGATCGACGGGCATGACCTGGACGTGCTCATCGAGACCCTGGAGAACATCCGCGCGCTCGAAGGCCCGCAGTTTCTGCACGTGGTCACCCAGAAGGGCAAAGGTTACCGCCCGGCCGAGGACAACCCCTGCCTCTATCACGGCGTGGGCAAGTTTGAGCCGGCGGCCGGACTCGCTGCCAAGGCGGGGGGTCGGCCGACCTACACCGAGGTGTTCGGCGCCTGGCTCTGCGAGATGGCCGACGCCGACGCGCGGCTCATCGGCATCACCCCGGCGATGTGCGAGGGCTCGGGGCTTACCGAGTTCGCCAGGCGTCACCCGCAACGCTATTTCGACGTGGGCATTGCCGAGCAGCACGCCCTGACCTTCGCCGCGGGGCTGGCCTGCGAGGGCTACCGGCCGGTGGTCGCCATCTACTCCACCTTTTTGCAACGCGCTTACGACCAACTGATCCACGACATCGCCCTGCAGAACCTGCCGGTCATGCTGGCCATCGACCGCGCCGGCTTGGTCGGCGCCGACGGCCCCACCCACCATGGCGCCTTCGACCTGAGCTATCTGCGCTGCGTCCCCAACCTGCTCGTCGCCACCCCCTCGGACGAGAACGAATGTCGGCGCCTGCTCACCACCGCCTACCAATACGCTGGCCCCAGCGCCGTGCGCTACCCGCGCGGCCAGGGGCCAGGCGCCCTGATCGAGCCAGGACTCGATGCGCTGCCCGTGGGCAAAGGCATCGTCCGGCGGGAGGGGCGCGGCGTGGCCTTGCTCGCTTTCGGTAGCCTGGTGACCCCGGCCCTTACGGTGGCCGAGCGGCTCGATGCGACCGTGGCCGACATGCGCTTCGTCAAGCCGCTCGATCTCGACCTGCTACGCGAGCTTGCCGAGACACACACGCACCTCGTGACCCTGGAGGAAAACGCGCTGATGGGCGGCGCCGGCAGCGCGGTCGCCGAGGCCCTGGCGGCGCTGGGCCTGGTGCGGCCGATCCTGCACCTGGGACTGCCCGACCGCTTCGTCGAACACGGCGACCCCGCCACCCTGCTGGCCCGCTGTGGGCTCGATGCCGCCGGCATTGAGACCGCGGTGCGGAACTTTTTTGTTGAGTAGTTTACTCAGGTATTGTCGCCCGCTATCATTTGGGTAAACAACGCACGAGGGATCCATCATGACCGGCAATGTCTGCGAGGCCGTCTGCGAGACCGCAGCGCCCTGTCCCACCAAACACGCCATGCCCGATGTCCAGAGCTATCCGGACTCGCGCCAGATTGCCATCGACAAGGTGGGCATCAAGTCCATCCGCCACCCCGTGCGCGTGGCCGACAAGGCGGGCGGTGTGCAGCACACCGTGGCCAGCTTCAACATGTACGTGTATTTGCCGCACCACTTCAAGGGCACGCACATGTCCCGCTTCGTCGAGATCCTGAACGGCTACGAGCGAGAGATCTCGGTGGAAAACTTCGAGGACATGCTGCGCCAGATGGTCTCGCGTCTGGAGGCCGAGTCTGGCCACATCGAGATGAGCTTCCCCTATTTCATCAACAAAAAGGCACCGGTCTCCGGCGTGGAGAGCCTGATCGACTACGAGGTGACCTTCATCGGCGAGATCAACAACGGCCACTATCAGCAGCGAATCAAGGTCGTGGTGCCCGTGACCAGCCTGTGTCCCTGTTCCAAGAAGATCTCCGATTATGGCGCCCACAACCAGCGCTCGCATGTGACGCTGACCGTGCGCACCAACACCTTCGTCTGGATCGAGGACATCGTGCGCATCGCCGAGCGCAACGCCTCCTGCGAACTGTATGGACTGCTCAAGCGCCCCGACGAGAAATACGTCACCGAGCGGGCCTACGACAACCCCAAGTTCGTCGAGGACCTGGTGCGCGACATCGCCGCCGAGCTGAATCGCGACGAGCGTATCGACGCCTATGTGGTGGAGGCGGAGAACTTCGAGTCCATCCACAATCATTCAGCCTACGCCCTGATCGAACGGGACAAGACGGTTCAATACACCTGAGCGCTCGAAGTTCCGGCCGCCTACGGGGTCGCATCCCCGCTCGTGCGGGATGGACGACCACTCTCTTCAATGATATATAGGTATTGAATCTATTCCTGCACGCGCAGGATGGACCTGGAACAGGAGCCTCATATGCTTGCCATTCGTCTGCCCGCCGATGTGGAAAAACGCCTCGAGGCCCTGGCACGGGCCACCGGGCGCACCAAGACCTTCTATGTCCGCGAGGCCATCCTCGAGCACCTCGACGACCTGGAAGACCTCTACCTGGCCGAGCAAAGGTTGATCGACATCAGAAAAGGCAAAGATGATGTGATCGATGGCCAGGAGTTCTGGCGTGGCCTGGCGGATTGAATACGCCCGCGCTGCGCGCAAGGACATCAAAGGACTCGATCGACAAATTGCCAGACGTATCAGGGCCTTCCTGGAAGACCGCCTAGCCCGGCTCGACGATCCCCGCTCGATCGGGCAACCCCTGAAAGGCTCCAGGCTCGGCGCGTTCTGGCGCTACCGCGTCGGCGACCATCGCATCATCGCCAGCATCGAGGACGACCGCGTGTGCATCCTCGTCGTGCGCATCGGGCACAGAGCGGGTATCTATAACCAATCATGATCTTCTCGCACGTCCCTGAGCATGAAAGGCCTTGGCAAGAAAGGGCAATATGGGGAGGCAGGCATGCGGCTAGTGGTTGCAAGCGGTTTGGCTGTTTACCCAGAGCGCTAACCGGACCCGTCTAGAGCGGTCCGCACCTTGGGTTCGGCCCGCAAGCGGGCCTCCTACCTCGCGAACCGACAGACCACCACCGGTAGGAGCGCCGCTCGCGGCGCGAACCAAAAACCACTCGCGGCGCGAATGACGAATTGCATCCCACGCACCGCGTGGATTTGGCACACGCTTCGGCCCGCAAGCGGGCCTCCTGCCATCGGTGGCAAGGCTGGGGGTTCGGCCCGCAAGCGGGCCTCCTACCGCGCTGGATCGGGTGGTCGAGTCCGTCCGGTAGGCGGTCTCAACCCTCGAGCGCTTTCATGGTAACGACCATGGCTAGGTGGCCGGTCGCCTCCCATGGGGTCGTATCCCTGCTCAATAGCGCTGTGTCAGCACCAGCGTGTCGCCTTCGCGCTGCATGTTGGTGCGATTGAGAAAGCTCATGCCCAGGAGCGACTGTGACAGGGCGCTGTCGTCGACGACCACGGCCTCGACCAGATTGGCGCCGATCTGGCCCAGCCTGAGCGAGTTGATGACGACGCGCTGAGCAGGGGCGCGGCCGTTGGCCGTGTTGATGACCACGGGGGTGGCCTGCGACAGGTTCACCCCCGCTTGGCGCGCGACGCTCCTGGGCAGTGCCACCAGGCTCGCGCCGGTATCGACCATGAAGCGCACAGGCAGGCCGTTGACCGCGCCGGTCGCTGTAAAGTGGCCACGTTCGTCGGCAGTCAGGGCCACCCGCCCGCTTAAGCCGCCAGCCGCGCCGGCTGGCATCCTCGGGGCCCGGACCCCAGGATCGATGGCCAGGACATGACGGCGGCCATCGACGACGATTTCCACACCCTGCGGGCCGATCCTGACGAGACGCACGCCGCCCAAGGCCTCGCCCACGCGCATGACCCTGGGCGGGGCGCCATCTATACTCACCAGGGCCTTGTCACCCATCACACCGTTCACGCTGTTGCTGGTCGCCGCCGCTGCCATCGCGACGCTTATCAGGCATAATGCCGGCAACGCTTTCACCATGCCGCCCCTCCTGCATGCGTCCCATCGCCGTCTTCCGTCATGCCCCGAGCGAGGGCCCGGGGCATTTTGCCACATTCGTCGAACGTCAAGGGCTGCCCTGGCGACTGATCGCCATCGATGCGGGTGCGACCGTGCCAGCCGATGCATCCGCCTTTGCGGGCCTGGTCCTCATGGGCGGGCCGATGAGCGTCAACGACGACCTGCCCTGGATACCGGCCGTGCTCCATCTCATTCAGCAGGCGGTGGCGCAGGACATTCCGGTCCTGGGCCATTGCCTGGGCGGCCAGCTCATGGCCAAGGCCTTGGGCGGCACTGTCACGCGTAACTCGGTCAAGGAGATCGGCTGGGGCATGGTGCGCCGCGTGGCAAGCCCGGCAGCGGATCGCTGGCTGGGCGAGATCACCGAATTCCAGGCCTTCCACTGGCATGGCGAGACCTTCTCCATCCCCGCCGGCGCGACCCGCATCCTGGAGAGCGCCTTTTGTGCGAACCAGGGCTTCGCCCTGGGCAAACACCTGGCGCTGCAGTGCCATGTGGAGATGACCGAGCCGATGATCCGCGAATGGTTAAGCCTTGGCGCCGACGAGATCGCCTCGGCCGATAGCCCAGCCGTGCAGACCCCCGATCAGATCCTGGCCGCCACCCCCGCGCTGCTCGCCCCCCTCAAGGCCGTGGCCGAGCGCCTCTACGCCCGCTGGATCGAGGGCTTGAGCCGGTGAATGAGGCAGCCAGGATCACCCTACCGCACCTGCGCGCGCTGATCGGCCTGCGCGTGCGCTATGAGGGCCGCCCCTGGGTCGTGGTGGAGGTGGTGGAATCCCCGCCCAGCCTAGTGCTCGAGGCGGACGGGGCCGCATCGGTCATCCAGGCCGACATGCATGGACGACCTTGGGACTATGCCGCCGAGACGCGTATGATCGGCGTCCTGACTTCGGATGAAACCTGGTTGAGCGACGAGCTGCTCAGCCTGGAGATCATCGAGGACTGAACCCTATCCGGCGCTCGAACGGTCATGATGATCCCCTCACCCCAGAGGATGAAGGCGGCCATGTCCGTTCCCTCACCCCCAGCCCCTCTGTGGGCCTGCGGCCCATCCCTCGCTATGCTCGGGACCGCAACTTCGTTGCGTCCTGCGCCCTTCGGGC
>JBKBRS010000077.1:5207-9641 GCA_046292095.1 Thiobacillaceae bacterium | reverse complement strand
CCTCGGCCTCCTCCTCGGTCGCGCTGCAGGGGCCCTGCTTTGGACTGGTCAGATGCCAGGTCTGCCAGCCCATGCGGCCCTGTTGGCGCAGGATGTTGGCGCTGCGAAAGGTGTAGCCGGAGTGCAGCGGCAGCGAGTGGTCGAAGACGTGCAGGATCTTCAGGCTCATGGGGCTACGCGCCGGTCTGGCGCTCCTGGTTGTCGAGGAAGGCGGCGAACATCAGCAGGGACCACAAGGCGGCGCTGTGGTCTCGTCGGCCGGCGATGTGGTCCTCGACCATGCGCCGCAGGAAACCCATGTCGAAATAGCCCGAGTCGGCCATGCGCTCGGACAGGACACTGGCGCGCAGCTTGTCCTTGAGCGGGCCGCGAAACCAATGCTGCAGCGGCACGGCAAAACCCATCTTGCGCCGGTACATGACCCCGTGCGGCAGATAGGGTTCCAGTGCGCGCTTGAGGATGTATTTACCTTCTGTGCCCTGTAGCTTGAAACCAACCGGCAGGCCCGAGACCCACTCGACGAGCTTGTGGTCGAGGAAGGGCACGCGCACTTCCAGGGCATGCGCCATGCTGGCGCGGTCGACCTTGGTGAGGATGTCGCCGACCAAATAGGTCTTCATGTCCAGGTACTGCACCTGGCTGACCGTGTCGAGCTGGGCGCAGCGGGCATGGTGGCGGCGCAACACCTCCACCGCCCGGTAGCCATCGAGACGCCGGCGGAACACGGGGCTGAACAGTCGCGCGCGTAAGTCCTCGCTGCACACCGAAACGCCGTGGAAATAGCCCTCGACGGTGTCGCGCGCCATGGCCTCGAAGGTGGTCTTGGCGCGCAGGAATCTCGGCGCCCAGTCGGCCTTGGGATAGATGCGGCCGAGCAGGCCGAAGAGCGGCCGCCGCACCGCCAGCGGCAGCAGCCGGCGCATGCGCTCCTCATATAGATGCCAGCGGTAGCGCCGGTAACCGGCGAAGTTCTCGTCGCCGCCGTCGCCCGACAGCGCCACGGTCACCTGCCGGCGGGCCAGCTGGCAGACCCGGTAGGTAGGCATGGCCGAGGAGTCGGCGAAGGGCTCGTCATAGAGATGGGCGAGTTCGTCCACCAGGCTGAAATCGTCGGCCTCGACCCGGTCGACGTGGTGGTCGGTGTGGTAGCGATCCGCCACCTGGCGCGCGTGATCCGACTCGTCATAGTCCTTCTCAGAGAAGGCGATGGAGCAGGTCTTCACGGGCGCGTCGCTCAGGCCCGCCATCATCGCCACCACCGCGGAGGAATCCACCCCGCCGGAGAGGAAGGCGCCCAGTGGAACCTCGGCCACCAAGCGGATCTTCACCGCCTCGCGCAGCCGCTCGATGAGCTCGCGCGCGGCATCCTTGAGGTCCATCGGCGGCAGCGGTTGGAAGGGCACGTCCCAGAACTCGCGCGGCGCCGGCAGCGGCATGCCGCGCCGCACGGTCAGCGTGTGGCCGGGCGGCAGTTTGCCGGCCGTGCTGTAGATGCTGCGCGGCTCCGGCACGTAGCCATAGCCGAAATACTCCTCCACCGCCGCCTCGTCGATGACGCGGCGGAAGCCTGGCCAGGCGGTGATCGTCTTCAGCTCGGAGCCGAAGATCAGCCAGCCATCGTCGGTGGCGGCATAGTACAGCGGTTTCACCCCCAGTCGGTCGCGCGCCAGGAAGAGGACCTGACGCCGACGATCCCACAGGGCGAAGGCGAACATGCCGCGAAAATGCGCCACACAGTCCTCGCCCCACTGCTCCCAGGCGTGGACGATGACCTCGGTGTCGGAGCGGGTGCGGAAGCGGTGGCCCAGGCGGGTGAGTTCCGGGATCAGCTCGACGAAGTTGTAGATCTCGCCGTTGAACACCACCCAGACCGTGTCGTCCTCGTTCGCCAGCGGTTGTTGACCCGTGGCGATGTCGATGATGGACAGCCGTCGATGCCCTAGGCCCAAGCCCGGCTCGATGTGCACCCCGGCCTCATCCGGGCCGCGGTGCCAGAGCATGTCGTTGATGCCTTCGAGCCGCGCCCGGTCCACGGGACGGGTGCCCGTGAGGTCGAAGACGCCGGTGATGCCACACATAGGGGGTGTAGGGTCGTTTGTTAGGGTTCTTATCGGTGCAGACCGGGGATATTTGAAGGTGCCGCTTTCGGCTGCGTCTGCCCGAGGACCTCGTCATACACGGCCTCATAGGCCGCGGCCATGCGTTCGAGGGCAAACTCGCGCTCCACCCGGTCCCGCGCCGCTGCCCCCTCACGCTGGCGGCGTTCGGCATCCCCGACATAGTCGAGCAGCAACCGGGCAAGCCCTTCGGCATCGCCCACGGTGAACAGGCTGCCCGTCTCACCCTCCCGAACGAGTTCCGGGTTGCCACCCACCCGGCTGGCCAGCACGGGAAGGCCCGTGGCCATGGCCTCCAGGATGGTGTTGGAGATGCCCTCGCCGAGGGAGGGCAGGACGAACACATCCATCAGCCGCATCAGCTCGGGGATGTCGTCGCGCTGACCGGCAAACCAGACCTGTCCGGCCAGGCCTGCCTCGCGCGCCACGGCCTCGCAGCGCGCGCGCTCGGGGCCATCGCCGACCATCACGAGACGCAGGCCCTTGGGATCCGGTGCCTCGGCGCTGAGACGGAAGAAGGCGCGCACCAGCGTGGGATAGTCCTTCACCGCCACCAGACGCCCCACACTACCGATGACCAGGCGTGCGCCGTCGAGGAAGCCGGGGGGAGCGATGGCCGGTCTGTCCCCTGTGCGCGGGCGGAAACGCACACTGTCGACACCGTTGTAGATCTGCGTGATGCGCGCCGGCCGCACCCCAACGGTGTCTGCGAGCCAGCCGGCGAGATCGCGGCTCACGGTGATGTAGCGGTGCACCAACGGGCGCGCCGCCCGGCGCAGCAGGTTGTATTTCCAGTTGCGACCGGCCAGGTCGAAGACGTCGCGGCCATGCTCGCCATGCACGCGACCCGGCACCCGCAGGGCGGCGGCGACGAACTGGGCCTCCAGGGCGTTGAGATTGCGGGTGTGCACGATGGCGGGCTTCAGCTCACGCAGCACGCGGGCCAGGCGCCGGTATAGACCCAGGTCATGGCCAGGGCGCTTGTGCAGATCGTGGAAGCTCACCCCGTCGCGGCGGATGCGCTGACGGAAGTCGGTGTGGTCGGTGAGGCTGACGATGGCGTGGCGGTAGCGCGCTGCCGGCAAATGGTCGATCAGGTTCACCATACCGTTTTCCATGCCGCCCGTGCCGAAGTGATAGACGACATGGGCGATGAGCGGCGCGGTGCTCATGGTCGGTCGGCGATGCCATCGAGGGCAGGGCCCATCTCGGCGAGGAAGGCGCGCAAGACCCGTTCGGCCTCGGCCGGCTGGTCGGTATAGGGCGCGGCGATGATGTAGGCAGTGCCGTCGTCGCGCCCGCCGAACACCTTCTCCAGCGCCAGCTCGATCTTGATCAACAGCGGGTGCAGGTCGTTGCGGCCCATGACACGATTCCATTGCCAGGCGAGGATGCGCTCACCGCGCTGGGTGCGCAGCCTCGCCTCCAGGATACGGTAAGACGTCGGGTCGAGCGCCAACTCGAAGACGCGCTGGCCGACGTTCTGCCAGCGCTCGTGCTCCTGCTCGACCATCAGGTTCTGGCTGTTGATGAGCTCGTGGTCCTGGCGCTGCTGGGCGTAATGGGCGACGAACAGCAACACCCGGTCCGCGCCGCGCATGTAGTGCTGCACGAGCTTGGCGTCCATGCCGATCCAGCGTGGCTGCCAGTCATTGAAGGGGCTGTCGGTTACCTGCCAGCCCGCCGCCGGCTGCGGCGCGGCCAGGCTCACCGCGGCGACCGGGCGGGAGAGCCACTGCTGCCACAACGGCGCCAAGGCGGTGACCGCGACGAGGAAGGCGGCCATGGCGATGGGCAGGCGTGGGCGGCGGGGCGCAGGCAGTGCCGCCGGCTGCGCCTCGGCGGCCTGGGTGTCCTCGCGCCAGATGAGCCCCACCCAGAACATGAGCAGCATGACGATGCCGAACCAGACCCAGCCGTAGATGTAGTGATCGATGCCGAGCGCGAGCTTCATGTCGGAATAGTGGGCGATCAGCACGATCATGGTGGCGCGAAAGCCGTTGGCGACGATGGGCACGATGAGGCTCGCCACGGCAAAGGCGATGCGCTTGCCGAGGCTGCGGTAGGTGAGATAGGCGTAGAGCAGACCCAGGGTGAGCGAGGCGAGGATGTAGCGAATGCCGGAGCAGGTCTCCACCACGCTCCAGTCGCCGCTGGGCAGGCTGAAGTAGGTCCCCTCGCGATAGACGGGCAGCCCCACCAGGCGCACGGCGGCCACCGTGAAATCGGCGGTGAAGTCCATCAGCGGCTGCATCAGGAACTCGCCGTTAGGCACCATGAGCAACAGATAGAACAGAGGGAAGGCCGCCGCCTTGAG
>JBKBRS010000077.1:0-5107 GCA_046292095.1 Thiobacillaceae bacterium | reverse complement strand
ACCAGGGCGTACTGCTCCGCCACCAGCACGCCACCCGCCCAGGCCACCAGCCACAACAGGAGGAGTCCCACCACGGCGATGAGGGCGCGCGCGTCGGGCCGCGTCTCGACCGTGGCGAGGCGCTGGCGGTCGCGCCAGACCAGCCACAGGGCGATGGGCAGGATGACATAACCGTGCGCATAGGTCTCCGAACGCTCCCAGATCGCCACCATGGACTGCGCAGTGGGCAGGAACAGCAGCGTGATGGCCGCCCAGGTGAGGCCGAGTAGCCCCAGGGCCTTGAGCCAGGCGGTCCTGTCGGTCTGGATCTCTGCGCTGATGCTGCTCATGGTGTCCTTTCCTGCGCCAGCGGTCCGGGCGGGAGGGGCGTGACGCACGTCGAACCGGTCTCGGTTTGGCACACGTTGACTGGGGCTGCAGCCTCGATCAGGGCCTCGACTCCGGCCAGACAGGCGTCCCAGGCATAGTCCTGCAGCACGCACCGGCGCGCCGCCGGTCCCAGGTCGAGCCCCTGCAGGGCCTGCAGCACGGCCTGGCGGAACGCCTCGGCCCCCTCGGCCAGCAGCACCTCTTCGCCTGGCCGCGCGTCCAGGCCCTCCAGCGCCTGCGGCGAGACGACCACCGTGCGCGCCATGGCCATCGCCTCCAGCACCTTGTTCTGGATACCGCGGGCGATGCGTAGGGGGGCCACGGCCACCGCCGCGTGCGCCAGATAGGGACGCACGTCGGGCACGCGGCCGGTCACGACGACGCCCGCCTCACGGGCCAGCGCCCGCACCTCAGCACTGGGGCGGCTGCCGATCACATAGAAGACCGCCGCCGGGCGCTGCGCGCGGACCGCGGGCAAGACCTCGCGCGCGAACCAGCTCACGGCGTCGACGTTGGGCCAATAGTCCATCGCCCCCGTGAAGACCAGGGCCTCGGCGTCCGCGGGATAGGGGTTGTCATACCGCCGTTCCGGCGAGAAGTATTCGGCGTCCACGCCATTGCCATACCAGCCGACCCGCGGCGCGCATTCCGGGGCGGCGCGCCGAAAATCCGCCGCCTCCTGGGCGGAGACGAACAGGCTCGCATCGAACTCGGCCGCCACGCGCCGCTCCCAGGCGAGCAGCCGCGCCGCCTCGCGCCGGTAGAGCCAGGACAAGGGCCAGGCGCGCGTGCGCGCATACTGGCGCCACTTGTCGGAATCCATGTCGACGAAGTCCATCACCCGCCGCGTGCCAGGCACGTCGATGACGAACTGGGCCACCGCCGAGGAATAGCAGACAATGCGGCGTATCCCCGCCCCGATCCGCTGCTGCACCCATGCCTTCATCCCCGGGTGGCGGTAGTAACCCAGGGTGAGCGGCTCACCCGTCACAAGCCCCCGCAAGGCGCGCAGTTTGGCAACGGTGGGCTGGAGCCCCACCAGATGCACGCTGGCGCAGAGCGACTCGACCGCCTCGGCGTGTCGCCAATCGTCGGGGTCGTCGACGAAGGCCCCCAGGTGTACGCGGTAGCGCCGGGCGAGGTGACGCAGCAGGTGGTAGGAACGGATCTTGTCGCCCTTGTCGGGTGGATAGGGGATGCGGTGGGCGAGGAATAGCAGTTCGGGCGCCGTGTGATCCACTGGCGGTTGCCCCGTCGCTTGACCCGGTTTGTTCATTTCGCTTGCCCTGCCCCTAGCCGAGATTGCGCACGATGTAAGGCCCCAGAAAGTTCGCCACCGGCAGGGGCAGGCGCCGCCAGGCGCGGATGAACAGGCGATATTTGGGGTTGTTGGGGTTGTTCTCCGGCAATCGCTGCGCGCGCACCAGCTTGTAACGGTAATTGAGCGGCTGCGGCTCGAAGCCCCAATTGCGCTTGAAATCATAGGGCCCGGTGCCGACCTTGCTGCGGCCGTAGTCGAACACGCGCACGCCCTGCTCGCAGGCGCGGCGCATCACCTCCCAATACTTGAAGTCGTTGGCGGCGAGTGCCCGCGCCTCGACCGTGTCGCCGGCGTAGTAGGGCAGTATCTCGTCGCGAAAGCGGAAGGAGAGGACGCCACTGACCACCTTGCCCGTCTGGGTTCGTACCAGCAGCACCTCGCAGTCGCGCCCGAAGGTCTCGCGCAGGGCCTTGAAGTAGCGTTTGGGCAGCGCCGGTGTGCCGTGGCGGCGGACGTTGTCGGCATAGACGCGGAAAAAACCATCCACGCCCGCCTCCAGCTCGGCGATGAGCCCGTTCTTGATGCCCTTGCGCACCATGGCGCGCTGCTTGCGCGGGATGGCGAGCAGGTTCTTTTCCACCTCCGGCTCGATCGGCTTGCGGAAGGTGACATAAAGATCGGTGCCCGGCCAGTCCTCGTGCAGCGGCCGGTCGCGGTCACGGTACTCCAGATGCCCGACACCCAGCGATTGCGCCAGTTCCTGGGCCCGGGCATCCAAAGCCGAGCGCGCGTCCTCGCTCGCGGCGGCGATCCCGCCATAGACGCAGAACGGGGTGGAGATCAGGGCGTGGCCGAACAGCCGGCTCTTGACCTCGACCAGGGGCAGCACCCCCTCGATGCGCCCCGCACGCTCGGCCAGCAGGTAGTGCGGCGTGTGGCCGAAGACACGCGCGTTGATCGTACGCCAGGCATAGCGATGGAAGAAGGTGGCCTCGGGCGTGGCCTCGACGAAGGCGTCCCAGGCGGCGGCATCGGCCTCTCCGGCGGCGCGGACGATCAGATCGGTCATGCGCTCAAGCCTTGGCAGACCGCGCAGCCTTGGCACAGCCGGACGACACGGTGGTCAGAGACGACGCATGGACGTCGTCCGCCCGCCCCCAGCGGAAATCCTTGAGCGCCGCCGGAGCTTGCCCTCCATGCGCTCGAGGTTCACGTAATGGCGGAAGCGGCTGCGGACGCTGGCGCCAGGAATCCGCGGCTGAGCAGGGTCCACCTCCCAGGGGTGGAAATAGAACATGCAGGGCTGGCCCTCGGCGCGGTTGACCCGCTCGATCAGACGCCGTGACACGGCGTAAGGCAGCAGGCGGAAGAAGCCACCGCCGGCCGCCGGCATATTGCGCCCGGCCAGTTTGACCGTGGTCGGTGGCAGCTCCAACAGCTGCGGACAACGCGCCGGCCGGTAGGGGAAGCGCGGGGCCTCCGGCATGCCGTAGTGGTCATGGGCGATGGGGTAGATACTGGAGCTGTAGGCGTAGCCGGCCGCCGCCAGCTCATCCAACGCCCAGAGGTTGGCCTGGCCGATGGAAAAGCTGGGGGCACGGTACCCGCGCACCGCCACGCCGGCGATGTCCTCGAGCAGGGCCTTGGCGCGGATGATGTCCTGGCGGAAGGCCGGCCGGCTCATCTCGCTCGCGCGCTGGTGGCCGTAGCCATGGCTGGCGAGCTCGTGCCCGTTGTCACTGATGCGGCGCACGAGGCCTGGGTAGCGCTCGGCGACCCAGCCCAGGGTGAAAAAGGTGGCCTTGACCCCGTGTTCGTCGAACAGCCCCAGGATGCGCTCGACATTCGCCTCAACACGGCAGGGCCAGCGCTCCCAGTGCTCGCGCGGGATGCGGTCGGCGAAGGCGGCGACCTGGAAGTAGTCTTCCACATCGACGCTCATCACATTGCGCATGTCCCCTCCCGCAGGCTCATGTCCTTGTGGCCCTCTCAGTCCGTCCATCAGGCAAGCAATTCGCGCGCCAGATCTTGGGTTCCGCAACCACCCCACCCAACGGGGTTTCGGCTGGCTCGGAAGGGTCAAATCGCGTGTGCTTTCGTGCCTTGTGACGATATTTCGTCAGCCATCCAGCCAGCCGCGCACGATCGTGGCGATGCGCTCCGCTGCCCGCCCGTCCCAGTACTCGGGGATGCGACCGCGCTTGCCGCCGCTCGTCAGGATGTCGTCGAAACATTGCAGGATCTTTTCCGGATCGGGGCCGGTCAAGGTGTTGGTGCCCTCGGTGAGGGTGATCGGCCGCTCTGTGTTCTCACGCAGGGTGATGCAGGGTACGCCCAGGGCCGTGGTCTCCACCTGTAGCCCCCCAGAGTCGGTCAGCACCAGCGTGGCCTCGCGCACGAGTCCTAGCATCTCCAGATAGCCCTGTGGTGGCAGCAGCCGTATGCCCGGCCGTTCCAGCCGGTCGGCCAGACCGAAGCGCTCGGCGGCCGCCCGTGTGCGCGGGTGGATGGGGAAGATCACCGGCAGTCGCGCGGCGATGCGCCCCACGGTATCGAGGAGGGCGGCCAGGGTGTCGGGGTCGTCCACATTGGAGGGGCGGTGCAGGGTCAATACCGCATAGCCTTGCGGGGGTCTGTGGCCCAGGGTCTGCTCGACCGGGGTGGCCCGTGGCAGGTTGCGCCGCAGGGTGTCGATCATCACATTGCCGACGAAATGGACCCGTTCCGGGGCGATCCCCTCACGCCTTAGGTTTTCCAAAGCACCGCGCTCGGTGATGAAGAGCAGCTCGGAGAGCTGGTCGGTGAGCACCCGGTTGATCTCCTCGGGCATGCGCCGGTCGAAGCTCCGCAGGCCCGCCTCGACGTGGATCACCGGCACCTCCTTCTTGGCCGCCACCAGGGCGCAGGCGATGGTGGAGTTGACGTCCCCCACCACCAGCACCGCACGCGGCGCCTCGGCGTCGAGCACCGGTTCGAAGGCGCGCATGATCTCGGCCGTCTGCACAGCGTGGCTGGCGGAGCCCACCTCAAGGTTCACATGCGGCCGTGGGATCCCGAGCTGCTCGAAGAAGCTGTCGCTCATCGCGGCATCGTAGTGCTGCCCCGTGTGCACGAGCCGGGCGTGGACGGGCTGCGCCGCGAAGGCGGCCATGATGGGCGCGATCTTCATGAAATTGGGGCGTGCGCCGACCACGCACAGCACCTCGCAGGCGCCCATTCAATCGCGCTCCTGACCTTCACTGACCGTATAGAGGATCTTGCGCACCATGGGGATCAGGCGGGTGAGCCCCCGCTCGATCTGGGTGATGCGCTCCTCCAGTTCCGCCGGCAGCGCAACGTTGACGGCCACGGGGTTGGCGGCACCCGACGCCATCACCGGTGCCTCGCGCACCGGCGTGCTCTGGTGATGCACCTCCTGCTTGAGGTCGGCGATCACCTCCTGCACCGCCCGCGCATCGAACTGGTTGCGCTCCTCGA
>JBKBRS010000007.1:0-28148 GCA_046292095.1 Thiobacillaceae bacterium | reverse complement strand
CCTCCTTTACCACCGCCATCTTGTTGCGCACCCGGCGCGAGAGGTCGCGCACGTCATCGGCGCGCTTGACGGTCATGATGCCCATGCCGTAGGTGCCGGCGTCGGCCTTGACGATGACGAAGGGCTCGCGGTCGATGCCGTACTCCGCATACTTCGCGCGGATGCGGGCAAGCAGCTCATCGACGTGTATGGCCAGGCAATCCTCGCCGGCGCGGGCCATGAAGTCAACGCCGCTGCAGACGCTGAAGTAGGGGTCGATCAGCCAGGGATCGATGCCGATCAGGCGCGCGAAGGCCTGGGCGAGCTCGGCATAGACGCGGAAGTGGGTGGACTTGCGCCGTGTGGCCCAGCCGGCATGCAGCGGCGGCAACAGGGTCTGGTCGGGGTCTAGACCCTTGAGGATGTCCGGCACGCCGGCGGAGAGGTCATTGTTGAGCAGCACGGCGCAGGGATCGAAGCGCCCCTCCCCCGCGCCAGAGTCGCGCAGCTTGAGCCGGCCGCCTTCGCGCTGGATCGGCTCCAGCTTGAGCACATGGCTATCGGGGAGATCGATGAGCAGCGGTTCGGCAAGCCCTGGCAGCAGGCTGCCGATGCGCACCGTCAGCCCCGTCTTGCGCAGGATCTCGGCCAGCGCGGCGACGTTCTGCAGATAGTAGAGGTTGCGCGTGTGGTTTTCCGGGATGATCAGCAGTCGCTGCGCCGTCGTGCAGAGCTTCTCCACTGCCACCTGGGCAGCCTGCACCGCCAGCGGCATGAAGGCCGGATTGAGGTTGTTGAAGCCGCCGGGAAACAGGTTGGTGTCGACCGGCGCCAGCTTGTAGCCGGCGTTGCGCAGATCGACCGAGGTGTAAAAGGGGGCGGCGTGTTCATGCCACTGGACACGGAACCAGTGCTCGATCCGGGGCTGGGCAGCGATGATCTGTTTCTCCAGATCGAGCAGAGGACCGGTCAGGGCGGTGGTGAGGTGGGGGACCATCGTGGGCGTGTCTTTTGAGTCCTAGTTTAGCGCCAAAATCGCGCCCTTGACTGCTGCGGCCGTCGACGCCGTGCCGGCGGTGAGGGCAAGCCGCGGTGGCGGCCCTCCAAGCCGCCGATACGCTATACTGAAAGTGTCGTCACAATGGTGACGAAAATACGATCTAGACTGAATGCATGCTGCCTGAACGAGACCCCGCCCCCTGCGTCGAGGACGTCGTGGCACGGCACGGCGGCGATGCAACACGTCTGCTGCAGATGTTGCGCGAGCTCCAGGAAGGGCATGGTTGGCTCGCGCCGCCGCTGATCACCCGGCTTGCGCGCAGTTTGGGCCTGTCGCGCGCGCGCGTCGAAGGGGTGGCGGCCTTCTACAGCTTTCTCCATCTGCAGCCGGTGGGCTACTACCGCGTGCTTTTCTCGGACAACATCACCGACCGCATGCAGGGCTCTGAGGCCCTGCTCGATTACCTCTGCAGCAAGCTCTGGGTGGAGAAGGGCAAGGTCTCCGAGGACGGGCTGCTGTCGATCGACACCACCTCCTGCACCGGGCTGTGCGACCAAGGGCCGGGGCTGCTCGTCAACGGCTGGGCGATCCCACGCGCGAGCCGCGAGCGCCTGGACGAGATCGCCGAGCTGATCCTGGCGCGACGCCCCCTGGCCGAGTGGCCGGAACACCTGTTCCAGATCGAGGACAACATCCGCCGGCGCAACATCCTGCTCGACCACAACCTTACGCCGGGCGAGGCGATCCGCGCCTCGCTCGCGCGCGGTAGCAGCACTGGTGAGCGGCGGGCAGGGGGGACTCGCGCCTGGCGCGCGGATTTGCCGCCGGCCGCCCCTGGGCCACTGGCCACCCTGGAGGAGATCAAGCGCTCCGGGTTGCGCGGCCGTGGCGGCGCCGGTTACACCACCGGACTCAAGTGGGAGGCCTGCCGCAATGCACCGGGCGCGACCCACTACGTGGTGTGTAACGCCGACGAGGGCGAGCCCGGCACCTTCAAGGACCGCGTCCTGCTCACCCGCTATGCCGACCTGGTGTTCGAGGGCATGACGGTGTGCGCCTATGTCCTGGGCGGCGGCCGCAGGCGTACGCACGGCTTCCTCTACCTGCGCGGCGAATACCGCTATCTGCTCGAGCCGCTGCTGGCATGTCTGGAACGCCGGCGGCGGGAGGGACTGTTGGGCCGGGACATCTGCGGCGAGCACGGTTTCGACTTCGACATCGAGATCCACCTCGGCGCCGGCGCCTATGTCTGCGGCGAGGAGAGCGCGTTGATCGAATCGCTCGAGGGTAAGCGCGGCATCCCACGCAACCGGCCGCCCTATCCGGTCACCCACGGCTACCTCGGCCAGCCCACCGTGGTCAACAACGTCGAGACCTTCTGCGCGGCGGCGCTGGTCGCTGCGCGCGGGGCGGATTGGTACCGCGCGCGCGGCACGCCCAATTCGCCCGGCACCAAGCTCCTCTCGGTCTCGGGGGACTGCGAGCGGCCGGGCATCTACGAGTATCCCTTCGGCGTGACGGTGCGCGAGGTCCTCGAGGACTGCGGCGCGCGCGACACCCAGGCGGTACAGGTCAGCGGGCCTTCCGGCACGCTCATAGACGCCTCGGAGTTCGACCGGCGCATCGCCTTCGAGGACCTGCCCACCGCTGGCGCCTTCATGGTCTTCGACGCCAGCCGCGACGTCTTCGAGGTGGTGCGCAACTTCGTGCACTTCTTCGCCCACGAGAGCTGTGGTTTCTGCACCCCCTGCCGGGTGGGCACGGCGATGATGCGCAACGTGGTGGACAAGATCCATGCCGGTCGCGGCGCTCAGGTCGATCTAGAGGAGATCTGCCGGCTACGCCAGGTCATGGGGCTCGCGGCCCACTGCGGGCTGGGGCACACCGCCTGCAACCCCATGCAGGACATGCTCAAGCGCTTCAGGCCCGCCTTCCAGCGGCGCTTGAAGTCGCTCGATTTCGAGCCCGCCTTCGACCTCGACGCCGCCCTCGCCCGCGCGCGCGCCTTCACCGGCCGTGACGACGCGGCGGCCCATCTGTCTGCAGAAAGCGAGCAAACATGAACACCTTTACGCTCGATGGCGAAGAGATCCCGTTCGAGCCGGGTCAGACCGTGATCCAGGCGGCGTTGGCGGCGGGGCACTACATTCCGCACCTGTGCTACCACCCGGAATTCGTGCCGCACGGCAGTTGCAAGCTGTGCACCGTGCGCGCCGACGGACGGCCCACCGCCGCCTGCACCCTGCCCGCCCAGGCGGGGCTCAAGGTGGAGAGCGACACCGAGGAGCTCAACGATGTGCGCCGCACCCTGGTGCAGATGCTCTTCGCCGAGGGCAACCACTTCTGTCCATCCTGCGAGAAGAGCGGCAACTGCGTGCTGCAGGCCCTGGGCTATGACTTGGGGGTGCTGACGGCCGGCTTTCGCCACTTCTTCCTCGACCGGCCGGTGGATGCCTCACATCCCGACATCCTGCTCGACTTCAACCGCTGCGTGCTGTGCAAGCTGTGCGTGCGCGCCTCGGAGGAGGTCGACGGCAAGGGGGTGTTTTCGCTCGCTGGCCGCGGCATCCAGCGGCGGCTCATCGTCAGCGCCGAATCCGGGCGGTTGGCCGACACCGATATCGCGGTGACCGACAAGGCGGTCGAGGTCTGCCCGGTGGGGGTGATCCTGCGCAAGCGGGTGGGCTTTCGCGTGCCCATCGGCCGACGCCGCTTCGACGCGCGTCCGATCAGCGCACAGGCACTCGAGGATGCACCGCGCAAGCCGGAGCACAAACATGAGTGAGGGCAGGATCCGGATCGCCACGGCCTCGCTGGCCGGCTGTTTCGGCTGCCACATGTCCTTCCTGGACATCGACGAGCGGCTGTTCGATCTGCTCGCAAAGGTCGAGTTCGACCGCACGCCGCTCACCGACATCAAGCACTGTGGCCCCTGCGACATCGGGCTCATCGAGGGCGGCGTATGCAATGCCGAGAACGTCGAGGTCCTGCGCGCCTTCCGCCGCAACTGCAAGATCCTGGTGGCGCTGGGCGCCTGCGCGGTGACCGGCGGGTTGCCGGCGCAGCGCAATCATCTCGACATCGGCGCCTGCCTGCAGGAGGTCTATCTGACCGAGCCCGGCGTGGTCAACGGTCAGATCCCGAACGACCCGGAGCTGCCACTGCCGTTGGACATGGTGCACCCTATCCACGAAGTGGTGAAGGTCGATTACTTCATCCCCGGCTGCCCGCCTTCGGCCGATGCCATCTGGAAGGTCCTGACCGATCTCATCGCCGGCCGCACGCCGCGGCTCGGACATGGCCTCATTCAGTATGACTGACACGACCACCGCTTCGCCCCCCACCCCTCAATCCTCGCCGAAACTCGAGACCGCCGCGCAGCCCGAGCGGCTGCGCCGGGTGGCCATTGAGCCGCTCACGCGCGTCGAAGGCCACGGCAAGGTGACCCTGCTGCTCGACGAGCACGACCGCGTGCACCAGGTGCGGCTGCACATCGTCGAATTCCGCGGCTTCGAGCGCTTCATCCAGGGGCGCCCCTACTGGGAGGTGCCGGTCATGGTGCAGCGCCTGTGCGGCATCTGCCCGGTCTCCCACCACCTGGCGGCGGCCAAGGCCCTGGACGTCATCGTCGGCGCCCGCCAGCTCACGCCCACGGCCGAGAAGGTGCGGCGGCTCATGCACTATGGCCAGATCCTGCAGTCGCATGCGCTGCACTTCTTTCACCTGGCCTCGCCCGATCTGCTGTTCGGCTTCGACTCGGAGGTCGCCCGCCGCAATATCGTCGCCGTGGCTCAGGCGCATCCGGACATCGCCCGCAAGGGCGTGCTGCTCAGGAAGTTCGGCCAGGAGGTGATCCGCATCACCGCCGGCAAGCGCATCCACGGCACCGGCGCCATCCCCGGCGGGGTCAACAAGAACGTGAGCCCCGAGGAGCGCGACGCCCTGCTCAAGGACATCTACCACGTCATCGCCTGGAGCCGCGAGGCGGTGGCGCTGGCGCGCCAGCTCTACGAGCAGGACCCGGCGCTGTATGGGGAATTCGGTAGCATCCGCGCGCACCAGCTCTGCCTCGTGCGCGCCGACGGGGCCATGGACCTCTATCACGGGGGCTTGCGCGCCCGCACGGCGGACGGCGAGACCCTGTTCGACCACCTCGATTACGACCGCTATTGGGCGCACATCCTCGAGGAGGTCAAGCCCTGGTCGTACATGAAATTTCCCTTCCTCCGTGCCCTGGGGCCCGAGCAGGGCTGGTACCGGGTGGGGCCGCTGGCGCGGGTTACGCTGTGCGACGCCATCCCAACCCCCCTCGCCGATCACGCCCGACGCGAATTCCTCGCCTATGCCGAAGGCGCCGCCGCCCGCGCCACCCTCGGCACGCACTGGGCACGCATGATCGAGATGTTGCACGCCGCCGAGGTGATCAAGGAACTCCTGCACGACCCCGACATCCACGGCGAGGACCTCGTCACCCAGGGCGAGCGCGCCGAGCGGGGGGTGGGCATCATCGAGGCGCCGCGCGGCACCCTCATCCACCACTATCGGGTCAACGAGGACGACGTGGTCACCCGCTGCAACCTGATCGTCTCCACCACCCACAACAACCAGGCGATGAACGAATCCATCCGTGCGGTTGCGCGCCGCTACCTAGAGGGCCGCCGGCTGACCGAGGGGCTGCTCAACCACATCGAGGTGGCGATTCGCGCCTTCGACCCATGCCTGTCCTGCGCCACCCATGCCCTCGGGCAGATGCCGCTCGCCGTCGAGCTGGTCGATGCCGCAGGGCAGACCCTGGACCGCATCATGCGGGATGTCCCTACGGCCTGTTGAAGCTCCCGCTCCCTGTCTCGTGCTCGCCATCGGCAATCCCAGCCGCGGCGACGATGCCTTGGGGCCGTTGCTCCTCGAACACCTGCAGGCGAAACGCCTGGCCGATGTCGAGCTGCTCACCGACTTCCAGCTCCAGGTGGAGCACAGCCTGGACCTCATCGGCCGTCAGGCGGTGGTCTTCGTCGATGCCGCGGCAAGCGGGCCCGCACCGTTCGTCTTCCTGCCCATCGGCCCGCGCCAGGACGCGAGTCACACGAGCCACGCGCTTTCGCCACAGGCCCTGCTGCACACTTACGGCCGTCTGTATGGCGCACCACCCGCGGCGCACGTGCTGGCGATCCGCGGTTACGACTTCAGCCTGGGCGCCGGGCTGAGTGAGCGGGCGCGTGACAACCTCGCGGCGGCCGAGGCCCGGTTGTTAGAATGGCTCGCCGCCGACCGCTGAGCCCCGCGCATGCCGGAAAAACTCGCCCCAATACACCGTATCGCCTGCGGGCTCTGGCTCGTGCTTTTGGCGATGGTGGCGCAGGCGCAGACCCTGGAAGGCCATGTCGTGTGCGTGAGCGACGGCGACTCCCTCACCTTGGTCGATGCCGAGCAGCAGGCGCACGACCTGCGTCTGGCCGGCATCGACGCGCCGGAGCGCGGCCAACCCTTCGGCACGGCCGCCCGCCTGGCCTTGGCGCAGGCGGTGCAGGGGCGAGCCGTGCGATTCGAGGTGCAAAAGCGCGACCGCTACGGCCGCGCGGTCGGCCGCCTGGTCGTGGACGATGCGGACGTCGCCCTGAGCCTCGTCGAGCAGGGTCTGGCCTGGCATTACACGCGTTATGCCCACGAGCAGTCGGAAGAGGAGCGCCGGCGCTACGCCGAGGCCGAGCTCGAGGCGAGGCAGGCCGGGCGGGGCCTGTGGTCCGACCCCAACCCCGTCCCGCCTTGGGAGTGGCGTTCACGCCACTGAGGCGGCGTCAGAGCTTGTAGCCGGTGTGCAGCGCCACCACGCCGAAGGTCAGGTTGTGGTAGTCCACCCGGTGGAAGCCGGCCTGTTCGATCACCCCCTTGAGGGTCTCCTGATCGGGGTGCATGCGGATGGACTCGGCCAGATAGCGATAGCTCGCCGCATCCTTGGCCACGAGTTCCCCCATGCGGGGCAGGACCTGGAAGGAGTACAGGTCGTAGAGCGGGGCGAGCGGCCGCGCCACGCGGGAGAACTCCAGGACCAGCAGCTTGCCGCCGGGCCTGAGCACCCGGTGCATCTCGGCGAGCGCCCGCTCCTTGTGCGTCATGTTCCTGAGCCCGAAGGCGACGGTGACGCGGTCGAAGTAATCCGCCGGGAAGGGTAGGCGCTCGGCGTCGCATTGCACGCAGGGCAGCAGCCGACCCTCGTCGATCATACGGTCGCGCCCCACCGAGAGCATGGAGCCGTTGATGTCGGTGAGCCAGACCTCACCCGTGGGGCCCACCCCCTCGACCAGCAGCCGGGCGATGTCGCCGGTGCCCCCGGCGATGTCGAGACAGCGCATGCCGGGTCGCAACAGGGCCTGATCGACCATGAAGCGTTTCCACAGCCGGTGCAGACCCGCCGACATGAGGTCGTTCATCAGGTCGTAGCGGTTTGCCACCGAGTGGAAGACCTCGGCCACCCGCCGCGCCTTTTCGTGTTCGGCGACGGTCTGGAAGCCGAAGTGGGTGGTCTTCTTGCTCATGGCCGGGGGGCAGGCACGGCGTTCAGCGCGGCACGTAGCCCTGCGGGGCGCCCACGCCCTCGCCGAAGAAGTACTTCTCGGCCTGCTCCATCAGATACTTGCGGTGCTGGGCGTCGGCGAGGTTCAAGCGGTTTTCGTTGATGATCATGGTCTGCAGCCGGATCCAGCCCGCCCAGGCCTCCTTGGAGACGCTCTCGTAGATACGCTTGCCCAGCTCGCCGGGATAGGGCGGGAAGTCCAGTCCCTCGGCCTCGCGGCCCAGTTTGATGCATTGCACCATGCGCGCCATGGTCATTTCCCCCAGATCAGTTCGACACCAGACGATGTTAGCATGGAAGTTGGCGCAGCCAACTCACGAAGCTCCCCTCTCCCAGCGGGAGAGGGGTTCAAGGTGAGGCAGCGGCCATGGCCGTTGGCCCAACGCGGGCGGTGGCGTCACCCGGGGAGCTGCTTCTCGATGCGCCGGGCGAAAACGCGCATCTCGCGGGCGGCCTGGATGTCGCCTTTGGCCTCGGCTGCGGCGATGCCTTCGCGGTAGGCCGCTAGCGCCTCGGCGAGCGCCCCCGATTCGGCGAGCGCCCGCCCCAGCAGCTTCCAGGCGGCGGAGTAGCGCGGATCGTGGCGCACCGCCTCGCGCAGGTGGGCGGCAGCCTCGGCCGGCCGGGCGGCCTTCAGATACTCGTTGCCCAGGGCGTAGCGCAGCAGGGCATCGTCGCGGCCCTGCGCCAGCATCCGTTCGAAGTTCTCCAGCGCGCCCATGTCATTTCCTCCAGAAGGCAGGGGTGAGAACCACCAGCAGGGTGAAGAGTTCCAACCGCCCCATCAACATCGCCAGGGTGCACACCCAGGTCTGGAAATCGTTGAGCACCGCGTAGTTGCTGGCCGGCCCCACCTGGCCCAGGCCGGGGCCGGTGTTGTTGAGGGTGGCGGCTACGGCGGTGAAGGCCGTGAAGACGTCCAGCCCCGAGGCGGCGAGCACCAGGGTCAGGCTGACGATGCTCACCACGTAGACGAAGAAGAAGGCGAGCACGGCGTAGATGATCTTGTTGGGCACCACGTGCTCGCCCAGCTTGGTGGGCAGTTGCGCGTTGGGGTGCAGCAGCTTGATGAATTCGCGGTAGAGCTGCTTGTAGAGCAGCTTGGCGCGCATCATCTTGATGCCGCCGCCGGTCGAGCCCGAGCAGGCGGCGAAGCTGCCCAGGAACAGCATCCATAGCCCGGCGAAATAGGGCCAGGCGTTGTAGTCGTCGTTGACGTAGCCCAGCGAGGTGGCGAGCGAGATGGTGTTGAAGGCGGCGTAGCGCAGCGCAGTGGGAAAGTCCAGATAGACGTCACGCGCCCACAGGTACAGGGCAAGTCCCACGCAGCTCGCCAGCACCACCGTGAGAAAGACGCGGATCTCGCTGTCGGTCGCGTATACGCGCAGGCTGCGGCTGCGCAGGAAGAGGAAGTGGGTGGAGAAGTTCATCGCCGCGAGCAGGGCGAAGACCATGGTGATCACTTCCAGGGCGGGCGAGTCGAAATGGCCCAGGCTGGCGTCGTGCGAGGAGAACCCGCCGAGGGCCATGGTGCTGAAGGCGTGGATGAGGGCGTCCAGGCGGTCCATGCCGGCCAGGTGGTAGGCGAGCCAGCAGGCGGCGGTGAGCAGGATGTAGACCAGCCAAAGCCCCTTGGCCGTCTCCGTCATGCGCGGCGTGAGCTTGGTGTCCTTCATGGGCGTGGGCACCTCGGCCTTGAACATCTGCCGGCCGCCGATGCCCAGCAGCGGTAGGATGGCCACCGCCAGCACGATGATGCCCATGCCGCCGATCCAGTGCAGCTCACTGCGCCACAGGTTGATCGACGGCGGCAGCTCGTCCAGCCCCGAGAGCACGGTCGCCCCTGTGGCCGTCAGGCCCGACATCGCCTCGAAATAGGCGTCGGTGAAGGATAGCTCCGGCAGATAGAACATCAGCGGCAGGGCGGCGAACAGCGGCAGGATGGTCCAGACCAGCACCACCAGGAGATAGCCGTCGCGCGCCCGCATCTCGCGATAATGCCGTCGCGCGACGAGCCAGAGCAAAAGGCCGCTGCCCAGGGTGATGGCCAGGGCCGCGTCGTAGGCGCGCTGGGCATCGTCGCGCAGCGCCAGCGAGACGGTGAGCGGCAGCAGCATCGACACGCCGAAGGCCAGGGTGATCAGGCCCAGCACGAACAGGATGGGTGCGAGGCGATGCATTTCAGAGGACTGAGGACGGAGGACGGAAGACAGTCGGCTCGCGCCGGCGCTTTGCGCCGGCGCAGTGGGTAGGCTGCTGGGGACAGAGGACAGCGGACTGAGGACTGTCATGGCGTCTGCTTCGCGCGCGCCGAGACACGGTCTTCAGTCCTCTGTCCTCAGCCCTCGGAGGCGTGGCAGAACGCGCGCGCACGCCAACCGTCTTCTGTCCTCTGTCCTCTGTCATCTGTCTCAGAAGAACCCGAGGTTGACTTGGAACAAGCGCTCCACCTGCGGCACCTGGCGCTTGTTGGGGACGAAGATGATGAGGTGGTCCTCGGCGCGGATGACGGTGTCGTGGTGGGCGATGATCACCTCGTCGCCGCGCAGGATGGCGCCGATGCTGGCGCCCTCGGGCAGGGGGATCTGCTCGATGCGGCGGCCGACCAGTTTGGAGCTCTTCTCGTCGCCGTGCACGACCGCCTCCAAGGCCTCGGCCGCGCCGCGGCGCAGGCTGTGCACCACGGTGACGTCGCCACGGCGGATGTGGGTGAGCAGCGGCCCGATGGTGGCCTGGGCCGGCGAGAGCGCCACGTCGATCTCGCCGCCCTGCAGCAGGTCGACGTAGCTCGCGCGGTTGATGAGCGCGATGACCTTGCCTGCCCCCATGCGCTTGGCCAGCAGGCAGGACATGATGTTGTCCTCGTCGTCGTTGGTCAGCGCACAGAAGACGTCCATCTCGTCGACGTTCTCCTGGGTGAGCAGCGCCTCGTCGGTGGCGTCGCCGACCAGCACCAGGGTCTGCCTGAGGCGCTCGGCAAGCTGCTCGGCGCGCTGCTTGTTGTGGTCGAGCAGCTTGACCTCGTAGTCGTCCTCCAGGGCGGCGGCGAGCCGGCTGCCGATGTTGCCGCCGCCGGCGATCATCACCCGGCGCACCGACTGGTCGGCGCGGTGGATTTCCTTGAGCACCGCGCGGATGTTCTCGGTGGCGGCGAGGAAGAAGACCTCGTCACCCTCCTGCACCACCGTGTTGCCGGTGGGGATGATGGAGCGGTCCTGACGGTAGATGGCGGCCACTCGTGC
The DNA here is from genome assembly GCA_046292095.1 of Thiobacillaceae bacterium. Classification (GTDB taxonomy): domain Bacteria; phylum Pseudomonadota; class Gammaproteobacteria; order Burkholderiales; family Thiobacillaceae; genus JANWZL01. The sequence continues at coordinate 17,356 of JBKBRS010000007.1, read as the reverse complement.
ATCGACCTTGTCCAGCTGCGCCCGCTCGCGCATGAGCAGATGCAGGTGCTCACGCAGGTAGCGCAGCTCGTGCCCGACCAGGAAGCCGCCGTGCGCGCGCACCGCCACCAGCCGTATGCGCCCGTCGGCGAAGTCCATCACCTGCAGGGCCTCCGGGTAGTCGATCAGCCGCCGCAGATAGGTGGTGATCTCCTGCTCCGGGCTGATGGTGTAATCCACCGCCATGTTCTTCGCCTCGAACAGCTCGGGGTGTTGCATGTAATCCGAGGCGCGGATGCGGGCGATCTTTGTGGGGACGTTGAAGAGGGTGGCGGCCAGCTTGCAGGCCACCATATTGGTCTCGTCGGACTGGGTCACGGCCACCAGCATGTCGGCGTCCTGGGCGCCGGCGGCGCGCAGCACACCGGGGTGTGCGCCGTGTCCCACCAGGGTGCGCAGGTCATAGCGTTCCTGCAGCTGCGCCAGTTTGGCGGCGTCCAGGTCCACCACGGTGATGTCATTGGCCTCCGAGACCAGGCTGGCGGCCAGGTTGGAACCGACCTGGCCGGCACCGAGGATGATGATCTTCATGGAACCAGAAGGGTGGGGGGGCGAGGTGTGAGGGATCAGGCGTGAAGGGCCTTGTGGCCCGGGCTAGTCGTTGTTGCGGGCGGGCAGTTCGATGCCCAGGCTCTTCAGCTTGCGGTAGAAGGCGGTGCGTTCCATGCCGGCGCGCGCGGCCGCCTTGCTCACCGCCCAGCCGCAGGACTCGAGCAGGGCGGTTAGGTAGACCCGCTCGAAGGCGTCACGCGCCTCCTTGAGCGGCATGTCGATGCGGATACCCATCGCCACGGGCGGCCGTTGCGCCTCGATGCCGAGCATGGCGCGCACCTCGGCCGCGTCGATGCTCTCCTGGGTGGCGGCCACCCCCAGGCTAGTCACCACGTTGCGCAGCTCGTCCAGGTTGCCCGGCCAGCCGTGGCTGGCGAGCACCTGCAGCGCCTCGCTGGTGAAGCTGCGCGGCGCCAGCGCATGCGCCTGCACCGTCTCGTCGAGCATGCGCCGGGCCAGCTCAGGGATGTCCTCGGCGTGCTCGCGCAGGGGGGGGATGCGCACGGCCACACGCGCCAGGGCGTTGTAGAGGTCGCGCGAGTATTGGCCCTGGGCCGCCCGCTCCGCCAGATTGACCGAGCTGGCGCAGACCACGCGCAGCTGGTAGTCGTGGCTCTTGGCGATGATCATCTCCAGCCCCTTTTGCTGGAACGGCGTGAGATGACCCACCTCCGGCACGAACAGCAGCCCGCCCTTGGCCTCCTGCAGCAGCTGCATGGGGTTGTCCGCCAGGCGGCTGGCGTCCCTAACCACCACCCACGAAGTCTTGGGCGGATGCAGGAACTGCGCACAGGCCTCGGCGCCGGCCCCGGTCTCGCCCGAGAGCAGGATGGGGTTGCCGCTGCTGGCGGCGTGTTTGAGCTTTTGCACCAGCTGGCGGATGGCCTCGGAGCTGCCCAGCTCCGGCAGGCTGTCCGGCAAGGGCTCGGCCTTGGGCGCCTGGCGCAGGGCGCGTTCGACCGTCTCCAGCAGACGCTTGTAGGGGACCGGTTTTTCCAGGAAGTCGAAGGCCCCGAGCCGGGTGGCTTCCACTGCCGTGTGAATGGTTCCGTGCCCGGACATCATCACCACCGGCATGCGCGCCTGTCCAGTGCTGACCCATTCCTTGAGCAGACTGATGCCGTCGAGGTCGGGCATCCAGATGTCGAGCAGGACCAGGTCCGGCGCCTTCTCCTGCATGGCGCGGCGCGCGGCCTCGCCGTTTTCTGCCAGGCGCACCTCATAACCCTCCTCCTCCAGGATCTCCTGGACCAGGGTACGGATGCCCGGCTCATCGTCCACGACCAGTATCTCACTCATGGTTCGCCTCCGTAAGCGGCAGGGTCACGCACACCTGCGCGCCGCCGCCTTCCACGTTGCGCACCTCGATCACGCCGTGGTGTTCCTCGACGATCTTGCGCACGACGGCGAGTCCCAACCCTGTGCCCTTGGCCTTGGTGGTGGCATAGGGCTCGAACAGCCGGCTCATCAGCTCGGCCGGGAAGCCCGGGCCGTTGTCCGCCACGCAGAGCTCCACGCCCCCTTCCACCCGCCGAGTGCTCACCCGCACCTGGGGGTTGGGCACCTCGGCCAGCGCCTCGTCGGCGTTTTTCAGCAGGTTGTGCAGCAGCTGGCGCAGCAGCGCCGCATCCCCGGCCACCGGCGGAAGGTTGGGTTCGAGTTCGAGTTGCGGTGGGCGCAGTCCCTCGTACAGTACGGCCACTTCGTTGATCAGGGCGTTCAGATCCAGGCGCTCGATGCGCGCAACCGGTAGTTTCGCATATTGCGAGAAGGCGTCCACCAGTCCCTTGAGGGCGGCCACCTGGTTGATGATGGTGTCGGTCGAACGTTTCAGGGTCTGGCGCGAGGCCTCGTCCAGGCGATCCGCCAGCTTGACCTGCAGCCGCTCGGCGGCGAGTTGGATGGGGGTGAGCGGATTCTTGATCTCATGCGCCAGGCGCCGCGCCACCTCGCCCCAGGCCGCGTCGCGCTGGGCCTGCACGAGCTGGGTCACGTCGTCGATGACCAGGGCGTAGTCGGGCGCCTCCTGCAGGGTCAGCGGGGCCCCGCGCAGGACCAGGATGTGCTGGGACTCGTTGCGCCGGTATTCCCACTGCCCCTGCCAGCTCGTCTTGGGCATGCGCTGGAAGTGGTCGCGGATGGCCAGTGCCAGGTGACGCAGGGGGCTGTCGTCCTCGCCCCAGTCCTTAAGCGGGCGGCCTTCCAGCGCCTGGCGCTCGTGTCCGAGGATGGCCGCGGCGGCCGGGTTAACGATACGCACGAACAGGTTCGCGTCCAAGGTGACCACCCCGGTGGTCAGCCGCGCCAGTACCCCCTCGAGATAGGCCTTGGCGGCGAGCAGTTCGTCCTGGTGGGCCTGCGCGGCGTTGCGCGCCTCGGCGAGCTGCTGGGTCATGCGATTGAACGACTGGGTCAGCATGCCCAGTTCGTCCCGGCTGGTCACGGCATGCACCTGGCTGTAGTCGCCGCGCGCCACCGCCCGCGTGCCGCGCGCCAGGACCCGCAGCGGGGCGGCCAGGCGCTGGGAGAGCATGAAGGCGAGCGCGATGGCGGTGAATAGGGCGATGGCCAGGGTGAGGGTCAGCGACAGGCCGTACAGCCGCTTGAGCCCCACCCGCGAGACGGCCAGTTCCTGGTACTGGCTGCGCGCCGATTCCACCTGTAGTGCGGCCTGGGCCAGGTTGCTGGGCACCGGCTGGGTCACTTGCAGCACGCGCAGGGGGTCGAGCAGGGAGACCACATTGACCGGCGCCGCTACGCGCACAATCAGACCCTGACCGCCGGCGGCCACCTCCACGCGCGACCAGGGTTGTTGCACGCGCACCTGCCAGAGCGCTCCCTGGTCCAGCACCGGCGGGGCGAAGCCGGCCTTGTCGGCCGAGGCGAAACCGAGCAGTCGCCCGTCGGCGGCGAACAGGGCGACCTCCTGCACGCTGGCCGTCTCCCGCAGCTCGTTCAGGCGATCGATCTGGGCGCTCACCGGCAGGTCGGAGAGCTGCTGGGCGATGGCCTCCGCCTTCTTGATCAGGTCGCGTTCGAGATACTCCAGGGCCGACTGGCCGAGCGACAACCCCCCTTCCAGGGCCCGCTCCATACGCACGTCGAACCAGGATTCGATGGACTTGATCAGGAACTGCACCGAAACGCCATAGACCACCAGACCCGGCCCCAGGGCGACCAAGGCGAAGAGGCGGGTGAGCCGGGCGGTCAGCTTGGCGCCGAACATCCCGGCGCGGATGCGGCGGCGCAGCAGATAGACCTGGTAACCGATCAGCAGGATCAGGGCGACGACCGCGCCGGCATTGAAGAAGAGCAGCAGCGGGAAATTCTGCGCGAACAGTTCGGTATCCGCCGCGGCCATGGACAGCAGGCCGACGAGGGCGGCGCCGACGATGAGGCCGCCGATGATCAGATAGATCATGAACCGATCAATCTGGGGTCAGGGCCGGAAGTTCCACTCACGCCAGCCGGAGTCCAGTTGCCAACGCTGTGAGGTCACGGCGTTGACCTGCAGGGGCTTGGGTAGCTGGGCGACATCCAGATGCATGCGCACGGCCAGGACATATTGGTGTTTGCGGTTGATCTGGGACTGGTGCAGCACGGCCCAGTCGTTGAAGTCGCCGATGAATTCGAGGGCCTCATCGAGGGTGGGGTGGCTGGTGGTATGTCCGCTCACCGTGGCGAAATACTGGCGGAGCAAGGCGTTGTAAGACAGCCGTAGCACCCGCGAGACCTCGGCGATGTCCTCCGCGAACCAATAGCTGCGGGGCCGCGTCGCGCGGAAGGTCTGCACGAAGGTCAGTTGTACGCCGCGGTGCAGGGCGTCTTCCAGCGTGGCGGACAGTTCGATGGCATAGCCGCCGGCCAGTTGCCAGAGCTCGCCGTGCAGATTGAGCTCGACCCTGAGCAGGGTGATGCCCTCGGCTGTGGCGGCGGTCGGCGCGCCCGTCGCCGCGACGCCGAGCAGCGTTGCGGCGAGGAACCTACGTCTTGACCAGGCGGGCATAGAAGAATCCGTCGTGATGGCTGTCCGGCAGCAGTTGTCCAAGGCTACCGCCGGTTAGTATCAGCGGTTCTTCCGCGGCCTCCGGGTGATGGTCGAGGAAGGCGGTGACGACATCCCGATTCTCCGCGCTGAACAGACTGCAGGTGGCGTAGAGCAATTTACCACCCGGCCTGAGCAGGGGCCAAAGGGCTTCCAGGAGTTCCCGCTGGCGGCGGGCGAGGGTTGTTGTATCGGCGGCACGCTTGAGCCAGCGTGCGTCCGGGTGGCGGCGCACCACCCCCGAGGCGGTGCAGGGGGCGTCGAGCAGGATGCGGTCATAGGCGTGGCCGTCCCACCACTGCGCCGGCCGCCCGGCGTCACCGGCGAGCACCTGAGCAGCGAGCCCCAGCCGCTTGAGGTTGTCGCGCACCCGCTTAAGCCGCAGCGGGTCGAGGTCCAGGGCGGTCAGCTCAAGATCGTGCCGCTCCAGCAGATGTGCCGTCTTGCCGCCTGGCGCCGCACAGGCGTCGAGCACCCGCATATGATCGCGGCCGTCGAGCAAGCCGGCGGCATGCTGGGCGCCTAAGTCCTGCACCGAGACCAGCCCCTCGGCAAAGCCCGGCAGCTCGATGACGGGTATCGGTCGCGCGAGTGTGAGCGCCCACTCACCCGTCTGCACGGCGGCGATCCCTGCCGCGTCGAGGCGGCGCTGGTAGTCCTCCAGGGAGGCGCGCCGGCGGTTGACGCGCAGGGTCATGGGGGGGTGCGTGTTGCTGGCCTCCAGGATGCCCTGCCAGGCGCGCGGGTATTCCGCCTGGAGGCGCTCGATCCACCAGGCGGGATGGTTCCAGCGCGCCACCGGGTCGGTCTGGGCCTGCGCGAGCAAGGCCTCGCGCCGGCGCTGGAAATTGCGCAGCACGGCGTTGACGAGCGGGCGCGCCCGCGCCGGGGCGGCGGCCACGGTCTCGTTCACCGCGGCATAGTCGGGCGTGGTCCCGGAATAGAGCTCATACAGGCCGACATACAACAGATGCCGGAGTTCGGGATCCTTCAGGGGTCGATCGAGCAGGCGGGTGAGCACGAAGTCGAGCAGCCCCAGGTGGCGCAGGACGCCATACGCGTAATCCATGACGGCGGCCCGCGCGCGGCCCTCCAGCCGCAGGGACGCCAACACCCGGTCGAGGCTGCGTCCGCCGTCGAGCACACTCGCCAGCGCTCTGGCCGCGAGCCGTCGCACATCGGGGGCGCGCGCGGGCGTGCGGTTCAGCTCAGACCCCCTGCCGGGCCAACGCGAGCAGGCGGCGGATGCGCTCCGCGGTGGCCGGGTGCGTGCGAAACAGCCCGGTCAGATCGCCGCCGGACAGCGGATTGATGATCATCATCTGCGCCGTCTCCGGATGCAGCTCCGCCGCCGGCAAGGGGGTGCCGCGCGCATAGGCCTCGATCTTGGCCAGCGCGCTCGCCAGTGCCTCGGGGTCGCCGGAGATCTCCGCCCCCCCGCGATCGGCGCCGAACTCACGCGCGCGGGAGATGGCCATCTGGATCAGCAGCGCCGCCAGCGGCGCGAGGATCAGGAGGAAGAGCTGCGCCAGCGGATGCACCGGCCGGTCGTTGCCCTGCCCGCCGCCGAAGAGCATGCCGAACTGGGCGAGCGAGGAGATGGCCCCTGCCACCGTGGCAGTGAGGGTGGAGATGAGGGTGTCGCGGTTTTTCACGTGCGCCAGCTCATGCGCCATCACCCCCCGCAGCTCGCGCGGCGTCAACAGCCGCAGGATGCCGGTGGTGGCCGCCACGGCGGCGTGTGCCGGGTCGCGGCCGGTGGCGAAGGCGTTGGGCTGGGCCGCGTCGATGAGATAGACGCGTGGCATGGGCAGCCCCGCACGGGTGGCCAGCGCTTGGACCATGGCGTAGAAGTCGCCGCCGCTGGCGGCATCGACCTCGCGCGCGTTGTACAGGCGCAGGACCATGCGGTCCGAGTTCCAATAGGCGTAGAGGTTCATCGCCCCACCCAGGACGAGGGCGATCAGCATCCCCGGAGCGCCGCCGAGGGCCATGCCGACCGCGCCGAAGAGGGCGACGATGGCGGCCATGAGCAGGGCGGTCTTGATCCAGTTGCCGAACATGGTGTGTGCGGGTACGACCAAAACCCCGATGAGATGAGGGCCGGGATCAGGAATTCAACCGCTCGCCCGGCGCAAGCGGTTGGCCAGCGAGAAAGGCGGCGGCGGAGAGGCGGCGGCCGCCAGCCTTCTGTAGCTCCAGCACGCTGAGCGCCCCCTCGCCGCAGGCCACCCGCAGGTCGTCCGCCGCGGCGGACAGCACGGTGCCCGGTGTGCCGCTGCCCGCCGCCGGGCGGGCCCGCCAGATCTTGAGGACCTGGCCGCGCCACTCGGTCCAGGCGCCGGGCACGGGGTTGAAGGCGCGCACCACCCGGTCGATGACGCTCGCTGGCTGGTGCCAGTCGATGCGCGCCTCGTCCTTGCCGATCTTGGGCGCATAGACCGCCTGCGCATCATCCTGCGGCTGGGCCTCGACCTCGCCGGCCGCGAGCCTGGGCAGCAGGCGCACGATTTCCTGCGCCCCCAGTGCCGCCAGCTTGTCGTGCAGGCTCCCCGCCGTCTCGTCGGCGGCGATGGGCAGTCTCGCCATTGACAGGATGGGCCCGGTGTCCAGGCCAGCATCCATCTGCATCAGGGTGATGCCGGTCTCCGCGTCACCCGCCAGGATCGCCCGCTGGATCGGCGCCGCCCCGCGCCAGCGTGGCAGCAGCGAGGCGTGGATGTTGATACAGCCCAGGCGGGGGAGCTGCAGCACGGCCGGCGGCAGGATGAGCCCATAGGCCGCCACCACCATCACCTCGGCTCGGGCCTCGGCCAGCGGCCGGCGCGCCGCCTCGCTCTTGAGCTCGGTCGGCTGATAGAGCGGCAGCCCCAGCTCGAGCGCGAGGGTCTTGACCGCGCTCGGCTTGGGCTGCAGACCACGCCCCGCCGGCCGGTCCGGCTGCGTGAGCGTGAGGACGATGTCGTGCCCGGCCTCGGCCAGTGCCCGCAAGGCCGTGGCGGCGAATTCGGGCGTACCGGCGAAGAGGATTCTCACGGGTGTGGGGTAGGGGAATGGACATGGCCGCTTGCATCCTTCGGGGCCCTGGGCCAGGTCCGTTCGCGACGCCCTACATGGTCTCGCGTTGTTGTTTCCTGAGCTTTTGTTTGATGCGGTCCTGTTTCAAGCGCGAGAGATATTCGACGAAGACCTTGCCCTTGAGGTGGTCGATCTCGTGCTGGATGCATACCGCGAGCAGCCCTGTGGCCTCGAGCTCGAAGGGTTGGCCATCGAGGTCGAGGGCGCGGACGCGGATGCGCTCGGCGCGTTTAACCTTGTCGTAGATGCCAGGCACCGACAGGCAACCCTCCTCGCCCACGACCTCGCCCTCGGCCTCGATGATCTCCGGATTGATGAACACCTTCAGGTCGTTGCGTTTCTCGCTCACGTCCACCACGATCATCTGGATGTGGCGGTCGACCTGGGTGGCGGCAAGCCCTATGCCCGGCGCTGCGTACATGGTCTCGGCCATGTCGGCGGCGAGCTGGCGGATGGCGTCGTCCACCACCTCGACGGGCCGAGCCACGGTGTGCAGGCGTTTGTCCGGATAGTGCAGGATCTTGAGCAGAGCCATGAATCGAGGTGCAAAAACGCAGGAATTCAATTAAGTTTATGCCGGAGCCGATTATAAGTAAGACATAAACCACGGACACAAACCACAGGTGAGACCATGCGCGCCCCCGTTTCGTTCTTGATCGCCGTTGTGTTGGCCCTGGGTGTGTCGAGCGCCCGCGCCGACCGCGTCCAACTGAGAGCCGATGCCCCCGACGCCTACACCGTGGTCAAGGGTGACACCCTGTGGGACATCGCCGCCCGTTTCCTGAAGAGCCCGTGGAAATGGCCCGAGGTCTGGCAGCTCAACCGCGAGGCGATCAAAAATCCCCACCTCATCTATCCGGGCGACCGCATCCGCCTGATCCGCGGCGATTCGCCGCAGTTGGTGCTGGAGCAGGTCATCCCCACCGTCAAGCTCTCGCCTAAGGTTAGGGCCGAGACCCTGGTCCAGGCCGAGCCGGGCATCCCCAGCGTGCCCTATCAAGCCATCGCCGCCTTCCTCAATCGCGGCGGGGTCATGGCGGCGGACGAGCTGGCGCGCGCCCCGCGCATCCTCGGCGCCTCGGACGAGCGCGTGATCTTCGGCGCGCACGACACCGTTTACGCCGATGCCGGGCCTGCGGGTGTGCGCGACTGGCAGATCGTGCGGGCGGGGCCTGCCCTCATCGACCCCATCACCGGCGAGGTCCTCGGCCACCAGCTCGTCCATATCGGCGAGGCCCGCACCATTAAGAGCGGCAGCCCGCAGCTGCTGCGCATCCTGCACACCCAGCAGGAGGTGTTGGAGCGCGACCGGCTCCTCCCCTTGCAGGCGTCCGATGTGCCGCGGTTCGCCCCGCGCGCGCCGGACAAACCCATCGAGGCGCGGGTCGTTGCCGCCTTAGGCGGCGTCGAGGGGGCCGGCCCATACACCACCCTCGTCCTCAACCAGGGCCAGCGCGACGGTCTGGAAGTCGGTCATGTGCTCGCCCTGTACAAGGCTGGCCGCTCGATGGCCGATCCGCGCTGCGCCCGCGCCGGCAAGCTGGCCTTCCTGGCCGGCGGGCTCAAGGCCGAGAGCGACTGCGTGCCGAACAAGGCGGACACGAGTGCCCTGCCCGACCAGCGCGTGGGGCTCGCCTTCGTCTATCGGGTCTTCGACCGCGTCGCCTATGCCTTGGTCATGACCGCCGAGGCGCCCATCTACGTGCGGGACGTGGCGAAGACGCCGGAAGACTGACGACTTGAGGCCCGAACGCTCAAGCGCGCAACGACGCCCCCGAGCGCCATCACCGCCGAGCCGTGGACGAGTCGACCCGCTGTTGGCTGCGGCTTGAGGCCGTGCCCGGCCTGGGTCCGGAGTCGGTCCGCCGCCTGATCGAGGCCTTCGGCGACCCCTGCGCCATCCTCGCCGCCCCGCGCGGGCTCATCGTCCCGATGGTGGGTGAGCGGCTTGCCGATGCCCTCGCGTCCGCCGCCGAACCCGAATCCCTGGCAGCGACCCTAAAGTGGCTTGCCGAGCCGGGCAACCACTTCCTGCCGATCACCCATCCGGACTATCCAGAGCGGCTGCGCAACATCGCCGACCCGCCCCCGTGGCTCTATGTCAAGGGCGATCCCGCCCTGCTGGCGAGTCCCATGCTGGCCATCGTCGGCAGCCGCCATGCCACCGCCCAGGGCTGCCGCGACGCACGGGCCTTCGCCCAGAGCCTGGCAGAGGCGGGGCTTACCATCGTCAGCGGCCTGGCCTTGGGGATCGACGCCGCAGCCCACGAGGGCGCGCTGGTCGGTGGCCGCAGCGTGGCCGTGGTGGGCACCGGCCTGGACCGGGTGTACCCCGCGCGCAACCGGGACCTCGCCCACCGCCTGGCGGCCGAGGGGGCCCTCGTCTCCGAGCTGCCCCTGGGCATGCCGCCGCGACCAGGGCAGTTCCCGCGCCGCAACCGCATCATCAGCGGCCTGGCCCTCGGGGTGCTGGTGGTCGAGGCCACGCTCGAGAGCGGCTCCCTCATCACCGCGCGGCTCGCCAGCGAGCAGGGGCGCGAGGTCTTCGCCCTGCCCGGATCCATCCACTCGCCGCTCGCCAAGGGCTGTCACCGCTTAATCCGCGAGGGCGCCAAACTGGTCGAGTGCGTCGAGGACATCCTGGAGGAGCTGCGCTGGCAGTGGCAGCCGCACGTGAAGTTGCCGGATGACAACAAGGCGCCCGAGCCGGCGGACGGGCTGCTCGAACTCATGGGCCCGGATCCGATCGCAATCGACCGTCTGGTGAGCCTTTCGGGCTTGACGGTGGAGACCCTTTCGGCCAAGCTACTCGCGCTGGAGCTCGAGGGCAGGATCGCCAGCCTGCCCGGCGGTCTCTACCAGCGCCTCCATTGAACGCCTCCCCGGCGGGGGCGGTAGCCACAGCCATGCTCGACATCCTGCAATACCTGTACGAACACTACCTCGTGGACGACCACTATCCCGACAACCAGGCCCTGGCCCTGAAGCTGTCCACGGCCGGCTTCGACCCGGCCGAGATCGCTCAGGCCATGGAGTGGCTCGACGGCCTGTCCGCGCTGGACCCCGAGGCGGAGGCCGCCTTCGCCCCGCGCGGCGCCCGTGTCTACAACACGCTGGAGCTCGCGCGGCTGGCGCCCGAAGGGCGCGGTTTTCTCGCCTATCTGGAAAACGCCGGCCTGCTCTCGCCCTATGCCCGCGAATGGGTGATCGACCGGGCGCTGGCCTTGGGCGACGCCGAGGTGCCCGCCGAGAAGATCAAGTGGATCGCCCTCATCGCCCTGTGGAAGCTCAAGGGGGCCCTGTCGGCGCTTTGGCTCGAGGACTTGGTGCGGGAGGAGGACGTTGCGCCGGACACCCTGCACTGATGCACGGTCGGCGGCTCACACGCTCGGTCACGCCGCGCCTCCCCCTGGCCGCCAAGCGCCAACGGCCTAGCTGAGCCACGTGGGCAAACAGCTCATCATCGCCGAAAAACCGTCGGTGGCGCAGGACATTGCGCGTGCGCTGGGCGGTTTCCACAAGGAAAAGGACTACTACGAGTCGGACGAGTACGTCCTGTCCTCCGCTATCGGCCATCTGCTGGAACTCACCGCGCCGCCGGAGTATGAGGTCAAGCGCGGCAAGTGGTCCTTCGCCCACTTGCCGGTGATCCCGCCGCGCTTCGACTTAGTCCCCATCGAGAAGACCCAGGACAGGCTCAAGCTGCTGGAGAAGCTCATCAAGCGCAAGGACGTCGATGGCCTCATCAATGCCTGCGACGCCGGGCGCGAGGGCGAGCTCATCTTCAACTACATCGTCCAGCACAGCGGCACCAAGAAGCCGGTCAAGCGGCTTTGGCTGCAGTCCATGACGCCGGCGGCGATCCGCGAGGGCTTCGCCCGGCTGCGCGACGCGGCCGAGGTGGAGGGGTTGCGCCAGGCTGCCGTGTGCCGCGCGGAGAGCGACTGGCTGGTGGGGATCAACGGCACGCGGGCGATGACCGCCTTCAACTCGAAGACAGGGGGGTTTCACCTGACCACCGTGGGGCGCGTGCAGACCCCCACGCTCGCCATCGTCGTCGAGCGGGAGGAACGCATCCGCCGCTTCGTGCCGCGCCCCTATTGGGAGCTGGAGGCCCGATTCCGCGGCGAGAAGGGGGAATACACCGGGCGCTGGTTCGACGAGGCCTTCAAGAAGCGCGAGGACGACGAGCAGGCCACCGCTTATCGCGTCTGGGAAGAGGCGCGCGCGCAGGCCGTGCGCGCGGCCTGCGAGGGCCAGCCGGCGCAGGCCGCCGAGGAGGTCAAGCCGGCGAGCCAACTGTCCCCCCTGCTCTATGACCTCACCAGCCTGCAGCGCGAGGCCAACAGCCGCTTCGGCTTCTCCGCCAATACCACGCTCGCGCTCGCTCAGGCCCTGTACGAGAAACACAAGGTGCTGACCTACCCGCGCACCGATGCGCGGGCGCTACCCGAGGACTACCTGGGTACGGTGCGCGAGGTGTTGGCCAGCCTGCCAGAGCCCTACAGTCCTCTGGCCGCCCCCATCCTGGCGCAGGGCTGGGTCAGGCCAAACAAGCGCATCTTCAACAACGCCAAGGTTTCCGACCACTTCGCCATCATCCCCACCGGGGCGGCGCCCAAGTCTCTCAACGAGCTCGAATGGAAGCTCTACGACCTGGTCACCCGCCGTTTCCTCGCCGTGTTCTACCCGGCCGCCGAATACCAGGTCACCACCCGCATCACGCGGGTGGCCGGGCACGCCTTCAAGACCGAGGGGCGGGTGCTGGTGAACCCCGGCTGGCTGGCCGTCTATGGCAAGGAGGCGCAGCCGGAGGGCGAAGAGGGGCCGAGCCTGCCACCGCTTTCGCCGGGCGAGACGCTTAAGACGATGGCGGTCGAGGTAAAGTCAGGCCAGACCCGGCCGCCGGCGCGCTTTACCGAGGCCACGCTGCTCTCTGCCATGGAGGGCGCCGGCAAGATGGTGGAAGACGAGGAGTTGCGCGCGGCCATGGCGGGGCGCGGACTGGGCACCCCCGCCACGCGGGCGCAGATCATCGAAAACCTCCTGAGCGAACGCTATCTCGTGCGCGAGGGCAAGGAGCTAATCCCCACCGCCAAGGCCTTCTCGCTCATTACCCTGTTGCGCGGCCTGGGCATCGAAGAGCTCACCTCGCCGGAGATGACCGGCGAGTGGGAATACAAGCTCGCGCGCATGGAGCGCGGGGAGTTGAGTCGCGACGACTTCATGGCCCACATCGTCGCGCTGACCCAGGAGATCGTGGAGCGCGCCAGGCGCTACGAGTCGGATAACGTGCCCGGGGACTTCGCCACCCTCGCCGTCCCCTGCCCGAAGTGCGGCGGCGTGGTCAAGGAGACCTACAAAAAGTTCGTCTGCCAGTCCTGCGGTTGGAACACCTGGAAGATCGTCGCCGGCCGCCAGTTCGAGGTGGCCGAGATGGAGCAGCTCCTGCGCGAAGGCCGGGTCGGGCCGCTCGCCGGCTTCCGTAACAAGCAGGGACGGCCCTTCGACGCCGTGGTCCGGTTGAACGCCGAGGGCCAGCCGGAGTTCGAGTTCGGCCTGGCTCATGGCGGCGAGGCCGATGCCCCGCCGGATTTCAGCGGCCAGGAGGCCCTCGGGCCCTGCCCCAAGTGCGGCGCCCCGGTCTATGCCCATGGCACGGCCTATGTCTGCGCCCGCAGCGTCGGCCCCGAGCGCAGCTGCGACTTCCGCAGCGGCCAGGTCATCCTGTCGCAGCCCGTGGAGCCGGCGCAGATGCGCAAGCTGCTGACCGAGGGTCGCACCGACCTGCTTACCGGCTTCGTCTCTGCCCGCACCCGGCGCAAGTTCTCCGCCTACCTGGTGCGCGGCGCGGACGGCAAGATCGGCTTCGAGTTCGAAGCGGGCGAGCCGGGCAAGACCCAGGGCGGCAAGACGGCCGCCTCCGCCGATCGCAACCTCGGCCCTCACCCTGTCGACGGCCAGCCCGTCCTGTTGAAAACCGGCCGCTACGGCCCCTATGTCAGCCACGGCAAGGTCAATGCCGCCGTGCCGAAGACCGTGAAACCCGAGGATCTGACCTTGGACTTGGCGCTCGATCTGCTTTCCGCCAAGGCCGAGACCAAAGGCCGGACGCCCGTCGTCGGGCCGCGCAAGGCCCGCAAGACCGCGACCTAGGGATGCCCTGCATGGGGCCGCAAGGCGAGGTTGCGGTGCGAATCGGCGTGCGCACGGCGAACGTCGAGCGCACGGCCAACACCGCCTGGCCTCGCAGCCGACACCCTCGCGCCCCACTTAAGCCAGCGCAAGCTTGCGGGACTGGCCGGCGGGCCTCGTGTGAGTCATCCTAAGGGCGACCCAGGCGCCCACGCCATGTCACCGGCTCAACCCAATCTCTATCCCCGCCGCATCCTGCTCGCGGTGACCGGCCTCACCCCCCAGGTGGTGACGGAGACGCTCTACGCCCTCATCCATGCCGAGCCGGCCTTCGTGCCCACCGAGGTGCGGCTGATCACCACTGGCGAAGGCGCCGCCCGCGCCCGGCTTGCGCTGCTGTCGCAGGAGCCGGGCTGGTTCCGGCGCTTCTGCCAGGACTATGACCTGCCGAGCATCGCCTTCGATACCTCGCACATCCAGGTGCTCGCCGACGCACGGGGCAACCCCCTCGACGACATCCGCAGCCCAGAAGACAACCGCCGGGCCGCCGATCTCATCAGCGAGACCGTACGGGCGCTGACCGCCGATGCCGCGAGCGCCCTGCATGTCTCGCTCGCTGGCGGGCGCAAGACCATGGGCTACTACTTAGGCTACGCCCTGTCGCTCTATGGCCGACCGCAGGACCGCCTGTCGCACGTCCTAGTGAACGAGCCGTTCGAATCGAGCTGGGACTTCTTCTATCCCACCCCTTACGAGCGGGTGATCCAGACCCGCGACCAGAAACTGGCCAACTGTCGCGAGGCGCGGGTGACCCTGGCCGAGATCCCTTTCGTGCGTCTGCGCGAAGGCTTGCCGGCGCGTCTGCTCGATGGGCATGCCGTGTTCTCCGAGGCGGTGGATGCGGCCAACCGCGTCTTGGCGGCGCCGCAGCTCAAGCTATGCATGGCCAATGCCGGGGTCTTTGCCGATGGCGAACGCATCGACCTCGGGCCAACCGAATTCGTCGTGCTCTATTGGCTCGCCAGCCGCGCCCGGACAGACGAGCCGGAGATCGACTGGAGCCGGCCCGAGGCGGCCGAGGATTTCCTCCGGCATGCGCGACAGGTGATGCATCCGGCCAGCGCCGAGTATGAGCGGCTGGAAAAGGCCTTGCGCTGGCGTCGAGGCGACCCCAAGGCCATGGGCGAATACTTCGAGCCGCAGAAAAGCCGTGTCAACAAGGCCTTTGCCAAGGCGCTCGGCGATTGGGCGGCGCAGCGCTATCAAATCCGCCGCAGCGGGCCGCGTGGCGCCAGCCGCTACGCCCTGCCCCTCACCGCGGCGCAGATCGAAATCGGGGCGTGATGGCGGCATCCTTCGCGCGCCGCTCAAGCCGCGGCAAGCGGGCCGCCCCGCGACCGCCGCCGGCGCCTGGACGAGGGGGCTAGGGCGGCGCTCGCGGCCTTCTAGACAGGCGCGGCTTGCACACAAACGGCCGATCGAGCAAGCTATTGTCGCAAGGCGCATGAACCGGGCATCGCCAACCCCAAGGCAGACGCAGCGGATTCTTCGGCGCGGCGCCGGCCGCCACAGCAGAATACCCGCAGCGCAAAAGGACGCGATGGCTGTCGCGCCGACCTAACGGCCATGGACACTGCCACCCCAGAGACTGAAAACGGCCATGGCCGTTCCCTCACCCCCAACCCCTCTGTGGGCCTGCGGCCCATCCCTCGCTATGCTCGGGACCGCAACTTCGTTGCGTCCTGCGCCCTTCGGGCTGGTCCCGCTGGGAGAGGGGAGCTTCGTGAGTTGGCTGCGCCGACTTTCATGCTAACGGACATGCCACGGCAGCGTGCCACCCCTGTAGAATGAAACAACTGAACGGCTTGCTTGCCTACCAAAGTTAGAGGCGCCAGGGGTGGCGCTTGACCGAGGTCGATGAGTTGGCCGTTCGATCGCGAGTAGTTCGTTTCGTTCGTTTCGCGACATCATCGTCGGCGAGGCTTTTATGCGCCCGTCAATCACGTTGTTTCATGTTAAAGCGCGCTTTCGCTGCCCTGACATCGAAGACATGACAACAAAAGCGCTGGCCCAAATCGCACCCGAGGGGGAGGAGAAGCATGTGGGGCGCCCTGATCGGTGACCTCGCCGGCGCCGTTTACGAAGGGCGGCCGATCAAGCGCAAGGATTTCGGCCCGCTCATCCACCCCAACGCCCGCCCTACCGACGACAGCGTGCTCACGGTGGCGGTGGCCGATGCCTTGCTCAGCGGCCGATCGCTGGTCGAAAGCCTCAAAGACTGGGGGCGGCGCTACCCGGATGCCGGCTACGGCTGGCGTTTCCGGCAGTGGCTGCTGTCCGACTGCAACGCGCCCTACGGCAGTTATGGCAACGGCGCGGCCATGCGCTGCGCGCCAGCCGCCCTGCTGGCCAGCGACCTCGCTGCGGCACTGGAACTCGCCCGCCAGACCGCCATCGTCACCCACGACCATCCCGAGGGCATCAAGGGCGCACAGGCCACCGTCATGGCCATCTTCCTCGCCCGTCAAGGCGAGCCGGCCGCATCCATCCGCCAGGCCGTCGCCGCCTACACCGGCTATGACCTCGACCGCACGGTCGAGGACATCCGTCCCCGCTATCGCTTCGATGTCACTTGTCAGGGCAGTGTGCCCGAGGCCCTGATCTGCGCCCTCGAGGCCGGAGGCTTCGAGGACGCCATTCGCAACGCTGTCTCGCTCGGAGGCGATGCCGACACCCAAGCCGCCATCGCCGGAGCGCTGGCCGAGGCCCGCTTCGGCATCCCGCAAGACATCGCCCGCGAGGCGCGGGCGCGGATTCCGGAGGATATGCGCGCGGTCATGCAGCAACTATACGCCGCCGCCGGGATGTAGACCCTGCACGGCCCGCGCAAGCTTGCGGGGACGACCAAAGCCAACAAGACGAGTCAAAATTGACAGAAACGACCGGAGCCCGAAGATGAAGACACGCGAATATACCTTGCGTTTCGACACCCCCGCCTTCCTCGGCAATGCCGAGCAGAGCGGTCAGTGGCGCACGCCGCCGATCAAGGCGCAGCTCAGGCAATGGTGGCGGGTGGCCTATGCGGCAGACCACGGCTTCAGTGTGAACGTGGCGGCGATGCGCCGCGAAGAAGGACTCTTGTTCGGCAATGCCTGGATCGAGGATGCTTTCTGCAAGAGCCTGGTGCGCATCCGGCTCGGCCGGTGGGATGAGGGCAGGCTAAGAAAGGCGGACTGGCCGCGGCCTGATCTGAACGTCAAGCACCCGGAGGAGAAAGTCGAGCACCCGGAGGTGGGTCTCATCGGAAGTTGGCTCTACCTTGGCTACGGCCCTCTGGTTTCCAAGAAAAGCACGGCGCTCAAAGCCAACGCCGCGATCCAGGCCGGCGAAGAAGCGCACCTTTCGCTTGCTTGGCCGATGCAGTTTCCCGACGGTCTTCGCCGGGCACTGCGTTCGACGGACGCACCCGACATCTGGCCTGAAAAGATCGACGAGCGCATGCGCTAC
>JBKBRS010000076.1:3716-9891 GCA_046292095.1 Thiobacillaceae bacterium | reverse complement strand
TGCCCGGCTCTGGCCGCAAGGTGGCGGCGATCTCCAGGCTGCGCTTGTCGATGACGTGCATGACATCGCGGTTTTCGCCGAAAAAGACATCGGCCCAGGCATAGGGGGTGTTCTCGTGGCTGCGCAGGAAGAAACCCGGGCCGGCCGTGGGGATCACCTTGATCGTTTTCCAGGTTTGCATGTCGATGACCTGGATATGCCCATTTTTCAGGTTGGGCGAGGCCATCACGCGCCGCTCGCGCCCTTCGGTATCCCGCCACGACCAGGTGATGCCGGAGCCCAAGTGCGGCATGCCGGGGATGTCCAGGTCTGCGATCTTGCGCCCCGACGCGAGATGGATGACCTGGCCGCGCGGCGCCGCACGCGAGGCGCCCAACAGGTATGTATAGGTCGGATCGAAAAAGAAATCATCCAGAATCTGTTCCAACTCGATGCGGCGCACGGGCAACGGGCCCCGTTCGGCGACGGCCTCCTGGTATTGCCAGTCGTGCACCAGTCCGCCATAGACCGGGCGCCCGTCATAGGGGATCTCCCACACCTCGGCGATGTCTTTGAGCGCGGCGATGAAGCTGGCGCGGGGTCGCGCGTCGTACACCGCGGACACGCGCGAGGTCTTGCCATTGGCGCCGACGACGGGGATCAGCCGGACGAGCGAGAGATCCCGTCCCGAGAGGGCCACCAGGGTGTGCGGCAGATAATTGGCCACCAGCACGTATCGCCCATCGCTGGACACTGCGAGGTTACGGGTGTTGATGCCGGCGCGCACCTCCGCCACCACCCTCAGGTTCCACAGGTCGTACTTGGTGACCCAGCCGTCGCGGCTGGCCCAAAAGACATAACGGCCGTCTGGGGTGAACTTGGGACCCCCGTGCAGGGCGCGATGGGTGGGGAAGCGATGGATGACCTCCAGACGGTCGGAATCCAGCACACTGATGTGATGGTCACCCTGCTCGACCACCAGGGTCAGGTTCGAGGGATCGGCCGTAAATGACGGTCTGGCCGGCAAATCGAGCGCATCGGCGTAAACTGTATGCGAGGCGCGGATGTCCTCGATCCCCCAGGCGGGCGGGAGGGTCGGCGGGACAGCGAGCCAGTCGGCCAGGGCCTCGATCTGCTGAGCGCTCAGCCGTTCGGCGAAGGCGGGCATCTGCGTGGCCGGCAAACCGGCACGTATGATCTGGACCACCTCTGCCCTTTTGAGCCGGTTGAGCGTTTGGGGGAGCAAGGCCGGACCCATGGCGCCCAGGCGGTTGGGCCCATGGCAAGCCGCACAATGGATGGCGTAGTCCTGCTCGGGGCCGCTGCCCGGGCTGGATGCCGCGCTGCAGGGGATGGCTGCGGCGGCGAGCAGAAACGGCAAAAACGGCAGCGCTCGCCTCAGCATAGCGCGACACCTGCGCCAAGCGGCACGTTGGTCGGCGCCAGACCGATCTCGGCATCGGTCAGATAACAGCCTGGGTCCTCCGCCCAGAAGTCGCCTGCGGTATGCCAGGCGCGCACCCGGCTGTTGCCGTTGCAGACGTCGAGATAGCCGCAGCGGGCGCAGCGCCCTTTGACCGGTCGCGGCCTTTGTTTGAGGCCAGCCATGAGGGGGTCGCTCACGTCGGCCCAGATCGCGGCGAAGCTCCGCTGGCGCACATTGCCCAGGGGGTAGTCCCACCACATGGTGTCCGGGTGCACGAAGCCCAGGTTGTCGATGTTGGCCACGTTCACGCCCGAGGCATTGCCGCCCCACTGCACGAGCTTGTGCCGCAGGTGCACGGCCTTATCCGGGAAATGGCGCCGCACCCAGGCGAGCAGATAGACCCCGTCGGCATCGTTGTTGCCGGTGACGAATTCGCGCGGGGCGCCTGCCTGTATAGACCGCCAGCAGCGGTCGATGAGCAGGTCCATGGCCGTACGCGTGGTCTGGAAATGCGCGTCTTGACTGCGGTTCTTGTTGCCCCGGCCGGCGTAATTGAGGTGGGAGAGATAGAATTTTTCGATTTGTTCCGCCTCCATCAGGTCCAGAAGCGCCGGCAGGTCTGCGGCGTTGTCTTGGGTCAGGGTGAAGCGGATGCCCACCTTGACACCCGCATCGCGGCACAGACGCACGCCGTTCAAGGCGGCGTCGAAGGCCCCGACTTTGCGACGGAAGCGATCATGGGTCGGGCGTAGACCGTCCAGGCTGATGCCGACGTAATCGAAACCCGTGGCGGCGATGGTTTGGGCGACAGGCGCGTCGATGAGGGTGCCATTGCTGGACAGCCCGACGTAGAAGCCCATGTCCTTGGCGCGTCGGGCGATGGCGAAGAGATCCGGACGCAGCAACGGCTCGCCGCCGGAGAGAATCAACACCGGCACATGCGCCGCCTTGAGGTCGTCCATGACCCGGAATGCTTCCTGCGTCGACAGCTCGCCGGGGAAGTCGCGGTCGGCGGAGATGGAATAGCAGTGCTTGCAGGTGAGGTTGCAGCGCCGCACAAGGTTCCAGATGACCACCGGCCCGGGCGGATCGCGCCGTGAACCGGCCGCGGTCGGGCGGATGAGTTCCTGCAGGAATTGGGTGAGTCTGAACATGCGTCAGGCGCCGATGCGCAAACCGGTCTTTTTCAGGATGCGGCTACTGTAAAGGATGTCGTGCCGGCGGCAAGCCGGGCCCAGGATGCGGCCGATCTCGGCGGCGTAGGCCATGACCTCGCGGCGGTCACGCCCGTGCACCATGGCGAACAGGTTGTAGGGCCACTCGGGCGGGCGGCGGGGTCGGCGGTAACAGTGGCTAACAAAGGCAAGGCGACCCACCCGCTCGCCCAAGGCGTCCACCTGCGCGTCGTCCACGTCCCAAACGGTCATGCCATTGGCCGCATAGCCAAGGGCGTAGTGGTTGGGCACCGCAGCGATGCGGCGGATGACACCGCTCGCCAGCATGGCCTGCAACCGCTGCATGACCTCCTGCACGGGCAGCCCCAGTTGCGCCGCCAGGGCGTGATAGGGCTGTGGCACCAGAGGCAGGCCCGCCTGGGTGGCGAGGATGATGCGTCGGTCGGTCGCGTCGAGTGCAACGCCACTCATGCCTTGAGCCTCAGGGTCACGAAATATTCCCGCTCCTTGGGGAAGCGATGGACCGGAAGGCCGCTCTCCGCCTCGATGCGGCGCAGTGTGGCATCCACCTTCTGCGGCGTGTCGGCGGCCACCACGAACCACATGTTCAGCCGATGCTCACGACGGTAATTGTGGGCGACCTCCGTTTGCCGATTGACGATCTGGCTGACGCGCTCGAAATCCGGCTCAGGCACGGCCATCGCTGCCAGGACGTTGGCGCCGCCCATCCGATCGGCGTTGTATAGCGGCCCGAAACGGGTGAGCGCCCCCCGCTTGAGCAGGCGACGCAAGCGCTCGATCAGTTCCGTCTCCGTGAGGTCCAGACGGCGTGCAGCCGCGGCATAGGGTCGCTCACAGACGGGGAACCCTTCCTGCAGGGCCTCGATGATCCGCCGGTCCGTGGCGTCCAGGGGCGTGGTCGCGGTCCGCTCGCTGACCTGCTGCATTACGCGGCCCTCGCCAGAGTACTGTAACGGGCGCCGCACTGCTTGAAGCGGCGACGCGAGAACAAAGGCTGGCCGCTCACGTCCGGCAGTCCCAGCGCGTTGCGCAGCATCTCCTGCAGACGGCTCACCTGTGCCAGCACCGCTGCGCGGTCCCGGCCATGCACCATGGAGAACAGGTTGTAGGGCCATTCGGGCAGACGGCGCGGGCGTTGATAACAAAGGGTGACCGCAGGCTGGGCGGCCAGCAGTCGTCCGGCGCGATCGACCTGTGGGCTGGGGATGTCCCACACCACCATGGCATTGGCGGTGTAACCCAGTTCCCGGTGACGCACCACCACGCCAAAGCGGCGTATCACCGACAGTGCGAGCAACCGCTCGATCCGGGCGAGCACCTCGGCCTCGCTGGCGCCGCAGCGCGCGGCCAGGCGGGTATAAGGACGCGGTGTCAGGGGCAGACCGTCCTCCAATGCCGCTGCCAGGGCGTAGTCGTCGGACTGCATCTGTGCACGCAAGGCGGCGGCATGGGCCAGGCTGCCGGCGGCATCCTGATGCGGTGAGCGTAGCGCCTGCGCCACCTCTGCCCCTTCGGTCGTCGTACCGGGCTGGAGGTTGAAGCCCAGGTCGATGTGATAGTCTGCCAACATGGGCAGGTCCAAAGGCGCAAGCCCCGTGCGGCGGTGGACCTCGGCCAGGACCTGCGCCACCTGCTCGCGCGTCGGGGCGGTGACCACGAACCAGAGGTTGTAGGCGTGTTCACGCTCGTAGTTGTGGTTGACCTCGGGAAGGGCATCGATGACGCGGGCCACCTCCTCCAGACGATCGGCCGGGCAGGCCAGCGCCGCCAGGGTGCTCGACCCCAGCACGTGGGGGCGGAACACCGCACCGATGCGGGAGACATAGCCGCGCGCCTTGAGACCCGCCAGGCAGCGCAACACGCGGGTCTCGTCACTGCCAAGACGGGCGGCCAGTTCGGCGTAAGGCCGGGACACGAGCGGGAAGTCCCGCTGCCAATCGTTGAGCAGGCGAAACTCCAGGTCGGAAAGCGGGTTGTACACCGGCGCACTCATAGGCCAAACCGGTGTGCGCGTGCGGTGAAGAAGATGCCGCTGGGGCTGTCGGCGGACAACTCCCCCAGCCTGCGCAGGCTCGCCGTGTCATAGATTTCCAGGCGGTTGGCGTCGCGCAATGACAGCCAGACGTGTTCGCCACGCGGCGTAAATTCCATATGCAAGACGGCCTTGCCCGGTTTCCAGGTGTGTATGATCCGCCGGCTGGGCACGTCGATGACCTGCACCGTGTCGTAGTGGGGGAAGGCGAAGTTGACCCACAGGCGGCGACCATCGGGCTGGGCCATGACGAACACCGGTTGCCCGGCAACCGGTATGGCGCCCACCTGCGTCCAGGTGTTTGTGTCCACAATCACCACCTCGTGGCGGCCCACAGCCGGGATGAAGGCCAGGTTGCCCGCCATGGCCCAGGTCTCCAGGTGAGGCATCTTATACACCGGCAGCCGCTCCGGGCCGCGACCATAGTCGGGCAAGACCCGCTGCACCCCCGCCTCCAGGTTCCACAGGTCCAGGACGGCCAGACCGCTCTCCCCGTACAACCCGGCCACGTACCAGCGCCCGTCAGGGGAAACGAGGGCGTCGTAAGGTTGATGGCCTATGTTCGTAAACTTGGTGATGCTGGGGTTCTTCGGGTCCAAAGACAGGTCTGCAAGCCAGATCTCGTCCTTGTCCCACAGGCTGAAGACGAAGCGGTTGCCCGGTGCGTCTTCGATGCCCACGACCTTCGATTCGGTCGGAATGTCCACGATGAGCTCGAGGGTTTGGCTGTCGAAGATGCGCACCCCGCCCGGGGTGTAATTCGCCACTGCGATGTAGCGTCCGTCCTGCGAAATGGCCCCGCCGATGGCGTTGCCGGATTGGACGACGCGCTTGACCAGGCGGCCGGCAAGCAGGTCGATCTTGGACAGCCCCCCGTCGCGGCCAAAGACGTAGGCATATCGTGCATCCCGCGAGAACACGGCGGAGGCATGCGACAGATCACCCAGCCCCTCGACGCGGCCTATGGCGCGGCGCAGGGTCGTGTCGAGCAGGACCACGCTGCCTTTGGCGCGTTCCACCGCCAGACCGAGGTCGCCCGTGCCGCGCAATGGGCCAACGCCGTCAGGTTCGGCCGCGGCGGCCGGCAGCAGCCACAGGCTCAGCAAAAGCCAGGCGAGGCCGCGCCTCATTCGGGAAACCCCTCGCGCAAGCGCTCGGCGATCCAGCGCACCTGGGATGCCGTCAGGTAAGGCGCCCATCCTGGCATCGCCGTCCCGGGGATGCCCTGCGAGATCACGGTCTCGAGGTAATCGATCGGCCTTGTACGCATCGTCTCGGCCGTGAGCGGCACCCCCAGGCCGCCATTGAGCCTCAAGCCATGGCAAAAACCGCATTCCTGACGCACGAAGCGAACGAGGGGCTGCGCATCTGGCCGCGGCCCTTCGCCAGCCGTAGCCGCCAGAGCCACCGCAAGACCGACCACACACCAGCCGTAACGCATGACGGATCGCCTCCTGAGGTTGGGTGGCCCCCCCCGCCGGGGGGGCCCCCACCCCGCCCCCGCGCGGGCGGGGCGCGGGCCGAGAGATAGGTGTCGGGGGT
>JBKBRS010000076.1:0-3706 GCA_046292095.1 Thiobacillaceae bacterium | reverse complement strand
GGCCGCTGCGCGGCCGGGACGCGTCAATAGATATCGTGGACGGTGTTATGGAGGTTGAACTTGCCCGTCGGGGTGACCAAGCGCTTGTCCTTGATCACCGCCTTGAGCGATCGCGTCTTGTCGTCCATGACGACGATGGCGCTCTCTCCAGTCTTCGGGCCCCACACCGAGAACCAGATCTCATCGCCGGTCTTGTTGTACTCGGGATGGGTCACGCGCCCTTTCTCGATGCCCGCCAGTTTGGCGATGTTGATGACCTGGGCGGGCTTGTCCAGGTTGTTCAGGTCGAACACCGACACCGACTGCTGTTTTTCCGGATCCGGGTCGAGCGCCGCATCGACCCAGAGATTCCTGGACTTGGGATGGGTCTTGATGAACAGCGAGCCGCTGCCATGGTTCTGTAGCCGGCGTACCACCTTCCAGGCGTGCCTGGCGTAACGCTTGTCCTCCGGCGCCGTGCCGATCACCGCCACGGTGTCGTCGCCCAGGTGACCGGTGGCCCAGACTGGGCCGTATTGCTTGTCGATCCAGTTGGCACCGCGGCCCGGGTGCGGCTTGGTACCGACCTTGACCTTGGCCGCCAGCCGGCCGGTCTTGGTGTCCACCGCCACCACGGTGTCGCGCATGTTGGCCGCCACCAGGAAGTAACGCTTGGAGCCGTCCCAGCCGCCGTCGTGCAGGAAGCGCTCGGCCTCGATCTCGGTGGTCTTCAGGTTTTTAATGTCGCTGTAGTCCACCAGCAGGATCTTGCCGGTCTCCTTCACGTTGACCACGAACTCGGGCTTGATGTGCGAGGAGACGATCGAGGCCACGCGCGGCTCTGGGTGGTATTCCCCCTCGTCATAGGTATAACCGCGTGTGCTCATCACCTTGATCGGCTCCAGGGTAAAGCCGTCCAGAATCACGTAGGACGGCGGCCAGTAGGAACCGGCGATGGCGATCTTGTCGTCGAAGCCCTTGAACTTGGCGGTGTCCACCGAACGCGCATCGGAGCCGATGCGAACCTGCGCCACCGTCTCCGGCTCCGGCATCCACAGGTCGATCAGGTTGATCAGCCCGTCGCGCCCCACGGTATAGAGGTAGCGTCCGGACTTGGAGAAGCGCGAGATGTGCACGGCAAATCCGGTCTTCAGGATCTTGACGATCTTCTTGCTGTTGCCGTCGATCAGCGCCACTTCGCCCGAGTCGCGCAGGGTGACCGAGAACAGGTTGTCCAGATCCAGGTCGTTCATCTTGCGCATGGGACGCTTGTCCACCGGCACCAGCAGCTTCCACGAGGCCTTGATCTCCTTGAGGCCCCACTCCGGCGGCTGCGGCGCCGGGTGTTGGATATAGCGGGCGAGGATGTCGATCTCCTTGTCGGTGAGCTCGTTGGCGGTGCCAAAGCCGGGCATGCCACCCGCCGTGCCATAGGTCATGAAGACCTTGAGGCTTTCCGTGCCCAGCTTCTGCATGTCCTTGGGCAATAGCGGCTTGCCGGTGGCGCCCTTGCGCAGCACGCCGTGGCAGCCGGCACAACGGTCGAAGTAGATCTGCCGCGCCTGCTCGAACTCGGCCTTGGTCATGGGCGGGGCGGCAGGGTCGGCCGATTGATACATCTCGACGTCCTTCAGCCCCGAAGGACCGCCTGCGCCGGCCTCATACGCCGCACCCGGGGTCACCGGGGGATGCCCTCCCTGCTGCGCCCAGGCGATAGAAACGGCCAACGCCAATGGCGCCAGACCCAGATTCGTCCATATCCGCTGCTGCATCGCTCGTGTCCTCCATGACATGCCATCTCTGGCGACAAAGATTCTATGATCAAGAATACGCCAGGTCATGGCCTGCTGCCCTTGACCAAGATCAAGCCCTGACTGGCGGCTTGATCTTGGTCAAACGTCGATGGCGACCAAGCCCCTAACATGCGCAACAAACCGAGGAGTGGAAGTCATGCTACAACCGGTCGAACTGGCGAATTTCTTCACCGTTTTCTTCAGCGCCGCCCTGGTCATCCTGTTCGGCGCGCTGTACGCATTGCTCTTTGCCTGGTCACGCGTGAGCCGGCGTCCCTGGCTCATGCCCTGGGCCTACGTCGCCTACGCGGGCCTTGCCGCCTCGGTCATCGTCCTGGGCCGGGCCGCCAATCTGTTCGACGGGGGTCTATGGACCGTCGTCGTCAGTCTGATGCTCATCGGCTATCTGCTCGCCCCACATGGGGTATGGCACCTGTGCGTGGGCACCCACGCCCACCACGGGCCGGGCGATGCCTGAGCGTCGTTTTTTCCAACCGCGCAAGGAGGCAGACACATGAGCACTGCAAAACTGTACTGGTGGGCCTCGGAGTCCTTCTGGAAGAAGATGGCCATCTGGATCACCGCGGCTTCCGCCGTAATTTTGATCTTTCTTACCTTCGACACGGTGGCCAAGATCACTGCCGGGAGCAAACGGGTGCCGGCCTATTCGGTGATCAACCACCGCATCGATTACGTATTCGATGAGAAGCGCAACTACCAGGTCCCCGTGATCGGCCCCGAGGAACCGTTGTTCGGCCGCAAGCTCAGCGAAGAGGAGGCGGCAGCGCTGGTGAGCCAGGGCAAGCTCACCGTCCAGGCCAAGAACTGCATGAACTGCCACACCCTGCTTGGCAACGGGTCCTATTACGCGCCCGACCTGACCAAGGCCTGGCTCGACCCGGCCTGGGGGTCGAAAGAGGTGCGCGAACAGCTCATGATCGATTTCCTCATGGACCCCAGCGACAAGCTGCACAACGGCCTGGGGCGGCGCATGCCCAAGCTGGGCATCACCGAGGCGGAGGCCCGCGCCACCGTGGCCTTCCTGAAGTGGATGAGCGCGATCGACACCAATGGCTTCCCGGCCAACTTCAAGCCGATTGATCAAGCGGACGCCGCACCCGAGGCGAACGCGGCGGCCGCCCCCGCCACGGCTGAATCTTCCCCTGTTCAGTAACCCGCAAGGAGCGTGACATGGCAACTCTTGGTGTGCTCGACAGTGCCAACCTCAACGGTGGCCAGAGACTGGCGGTGAAATACTTCACCGTCGCCATCGCCCTGTTCGGCGCGCAGGTGCTGTTCGGCCTGCTCTCCGGTCTGCAGTACCTCTACCCAGACTTCCTCTACGGCGTGCTCGACTTTTCCGTCAACCGCATGCTGCACATCAACGCCATGGTGGTATGGCTGCTGTTCGGCTTCATCGGCGCCGTGTACTGGCTGCTGGAAGACGAGTCCGGCGTGCCGGTGGTGGGTCTTGCCCTCGGCAACCTCATCTTCTGGGTGCTCACCCTGGCGGTGACAGTCGTCGTCCTGGTCTACCTGCTGGTGCAGGTGGGGCCAGGCGAGCTGAAGTCGATCTGGCTCATCAACGAGGGGCGTGAGTACATCGAGGCGCCGCGCTGGGCGGACATCGGCATCGTCGTCGCCGTGCTGGTGTTCTTCTACAACGTCGCCGCCACCTTCATGAAGGGTCGCTTCACCGGCATCGGCGGCGTGCTGGTTCTCGACCTCGTGGCGCTGGCCGGCCTTTACCTCGCTGGCACGTGGTACACCCCCAACGTCTCCATGGATCAGTTCTGGTGGTGGTGGGTCATCCACCTCTGGGTCGAGGCGACCTGGGAGGTCCTGGTGGGCTGCCTCCTCGCCTACGGGCTGATGAAGACCCTTGGGGTGAGCCGCCGCATCGTGGAGACCTGGCTCTACATCGAGGTGGCGCT
>JBKBRS010000075.1:0-9966 GCA_046292095.1 Thiobacillaceae bacterium | reverse complement strand
GCTAGGCTCGAAAGCCAGCGCTGACCTGGCGTGGCAGGGGCTGCCGCAAACAATCGCGTTTGCCAGGCCGGAGTCCTGTCGTAGAATGGACACGACCCGCCGCGCGGTTCACTGCCATATCGGGGACCGACGGTCGGGGTACAGCGTGGGCGCGGCTTGTCTGCAGTATCTCCCTCCTCACCGCGGCTTGCGGGATTGTCCCGCATAGCGGTGTTGCTCGTCTTCTTGGCCGGGTGCGCGGCGCCCGGGGTGCAGCCCCTCCAGGTCGTCCCCACCGTGCCACGGCTGGCGACCGACCACATCCTGACCGAAGACGGGGGACGCCTGCCGCTGGCCACTTGGCAGCCGGCCGGCACGCCGCGTGCGGTGGTTCTCGCCCTGCATGGCTTCAACGACTACCGTCGCGCCTTCGACGCGGCCGGCACCTATCTCGCCGGACGGGGCTATACGGTCTATGCCTTTGATCAACGCGGCTTTGGCGAGACGGCGGGGGCGGGCGGATGGTTTGGCGAGGCGCGCCTGGCCGCCGATGTGCGCCTGGCCCTCTCGCTCATCCGCGCTCGCCACCCCGACCTGCCGCTCTACCTGCTGGGCGAGAGCATGGGCGCCGCGGTGGCCCTGCTGGCCCTGGCCAAGCCGCCTAGCCCCCGGGTCGATGGCCTGGTGTTGCTCGCCCCGGCGGTGTGGGGGCGCGCGACCATGCCCTGGCTGCAGCGCGCGGCCCTGTGGCTGGCTGCGCATACCTTCCCCGACACCACCCTGTCGCCGCGCGGGCTCGACATCCGCGCCACCGACAACGACGCGGCGCTCAAGGCGCTGCGCGAGGACCCTCGGGTGATCAAGGACACCCGTGTGGTGGCCCTCTGGGGCCTCGCCAATCTGATGGACCGCGCGCTGACCCTGTGGCCGCCCGTGGACCTGCCCACCTTGGTCCTCTACGGCGCGCGCGACCAGATCATCCCCAAGCGGCCGACCTGCCGCTGGCTGGATGCCAGACCCTACTCCGAGCGGCACCGGATCGCCATCTACGCCGAGGGTTGGCACATGCTCACCCGCGACCTGCAGGCCGACAAGGTTCTGGCGGATATCGCCACCTGGCTTGCCGACACCCGTGCGCCGCTACCCTCTGGGGCCGAGCTCGAGCAGCGGCTGCCGGCCTTCTGCCCGCCCGGCGATGGCGGTCGCGAGGCGACTATGGCAAGCTGAGGGGCCATGACCAACGCGCGTACCGCTTCCACCCCGCCGCGACCCAAGGCCGACAGCGGCAAGCCCAACCGGCCGCATTTTCTGCGTTATTTGCTGATCGGCTTCTTCACCGTCGCCCCGCTGTGGGTGACCTGGTTCGTGCTCGATTTCGTCTTCAGCCTGCTGGCACGCACCGGCGCGCCCCTGCTGCGTGGCGCGGCCCACGCTCTCCGGCCCTTCGCCGAGTCCGTGGCTGACTGGCTGCTAAACTCGACCGTGCAATATCTGTTGGCGGCTCTGGTGACGCTGGTGGGGCTTTATTTCATCGGTCTGGTCACCTCCATGGTGGTGGGACGCCAGCTCCTCGGCCTGATGGAGCGCATCCTCGCGCGCCTGCCCCTGGTGCAGACCATCTACGGCGCCACCAAGCGCTTCCTCGATACCCTGCGCGAGCCGCCCGTTTCCGGTCAGCGGGTGGTGTTGATCAGCTTCCCATCGCCGGAGATGAAGGCGGTGGGCTTCGTCACCAAGGTGATGCGCGACCCCGACACAGGACGGCAGCTGGCGGCGGTGTATGTGCCTACCTCGCCCAATCCCACTTCCGGCTATATCGAGATCGTCCCCCTCGACGACGTGGTCCAAACCGACTGGAGCATGGAGGAGGCCATGAGCTTCGTCATGACGGGCGGTACCAACGCCCCCGATACCGTGCGCTTCGGCAATCCGCCGGCGCAGACACAGGCCGGGTCATGAGCACCATCCTGCTGCGCGGGCTGCTCTTCGCCCTGGTCTGGTGGATATTGGCCGAGGGCCGCGCCGACGGCTGGGGTGTGGGCCTGATCTTCGTCGCCCTGGCAGTGGCGGTCAGCCTCCGCCTGTGGCCGCCTGGACCACACCGCCTGTCCGCGTTCGGCCTGCTGGCATACGTCGGCTTCTTTTTTGTCCAATCGGTGCGGGGCGGCTTTCAGGTCGCTGCCATGGCGTTGCGGCCGCGCCTGGTGCTCGCCCCCACGCTGTTCGAGATTCCCCTGCGTCTGCCGCCCGGACCCGCGGTCGTGTTGCTTACCGGCACCCTGGGCCTGCTGCCGGGGACCCTGAGCGTGCGTCTGGACGGCGCCACGCTCACCCTGCACGCCCTGGACGGGCGGCTGCCCATCGAGCACGAAGTGCGCGCCGCCGAGGTCCGCGTCGCGCGCCTGTACGGGATCGCCATCCGATGACAGTCGCACTGCGACTCACGAGGTTCCCCTCCACCACGAGCGGGGGAGGGGTTAGGGGAGAGGGGCCGTTCAGGGCCGCCATGCTGCATGCCTCCAAACTCCGGCCGTCCAACGGCCCTGAACGGCTATGACCGGGCTGGAATGGCCGCTGGCGGTGTTTCTGCTGGTCAATCTCTTCGTCGCCCTGATCCGCGCCGGCCGCGGCCCGACGGCGGCGGATCGCATGCTGGCGGCCCTGCTGTTCGGCACCACCGGGGTGGGAGTGCTCCTGTTGCTGGGTCATGCCGGCGGCGGCATGCCACTGGTGGATGCCGCCCTGGTCCTGGCCCTGTTGGCGGCCATCGCCGGCGTGGCCTTCGCCCTGCGGGCTTGGACAGGCGAGGGAGGCGATGGTGACCGCCCTTGAGTGGGTGAGCGGCCTGCTGCTGTCGACCGGAGCCGGTTTCTACTTGGCCGGCACCGTGGGCCTGCTGCGTTTCCCCGATGTCTATGCGCGGCTGCATGCACTCACCAAGGCGGACAACCTGGGCCTGGGTTTCCTGGTGCTGGGGCTTGCCCTGCAGGCGACCAGTCTGGCCGCCGCCCTCAAGATCCTGCTGATCTGGCCCCTGGTCTTGGCAGCCAGTGCGGCGGTGAGCTATGCCATTGCCCGCAGTGCCGATCGGCTGGGGCTCGAACCCTGGCGCGGGGAGTCCGATCGGCCATGAGCCTGGCCTTCGACCTCCTGCTCGCCCTGGCCCTGTCGTGGAGCGCCTGGCGCAGCCTGGCCACACCCGATCTCGCCCGCGCTGTGGTGATGTTCATCGTCTTCGGCCTGCTCATGGCCCTGGCCTGGGCGCGGCTGGACGCCCCCGACATCGCTCTGGCCGAGGCGGCCATCGGCGCGGGGCTCACCGGGGCATTGCTGCTTGACGCCCTCGGTGCCCTGCGTTCGCGTCGAGGTAAAACAAGGGGGGGTGCATGAACACGTTGGCGCGGGCCGCGGTGGCGATTGCCAGCCTGGCCCTGGCCGCGGCCATGGTCATCGCCCTCATGCAGCTGCCGCCGGCGGTGGTGCAGCTGCCGGCCCTGGTGGCGACGGAACTGGCGCAAAGCGGGGTGGAGCATCCGGTCACCGCCGTGCTGCTCAATTTCCGCGGCTGGGACACCCTGCTGGAGGTGGCCGTGCTGTTGCTCGCCCTGCTGACCCTGCTCACCCTGAGCGGGGGCGAGACGCCAGCCCCGGCCGGCGCCGCCGATCCCCTGTTGCAGGGTCTGGCACGCCTGGCCCTGCCGCTGATCATCCTCACCGCGGGTTATCTGCTCTGGGCCGGTGCCCACCGGCCGGGCGGGGCCTTCCAGGCCGGCGCGGTGCTGGCCGCCGGCGCGGTCCTGTTACAGCTCGCCGGTCTGCTGCCGGCCTGGACAGAACCGCGCCGGCTACTGCGTGTGGGGCTGGTGCTGGGTTTCCTCGTCTTCCTCGGCGTGGCCGCCGCCCTGCTCGGCGAGGGCGCCATGCTGCGCTATCCGCCCACGCTGGCAGGCGCCCTGATCCTGCTCATCGAGGCCGGCCTCACCCTGTCCCTGGGGCTGATCCTGGCCGGGCTGTTCCTGTTCGTGACCGGGCGCAGGTCATGAGCACGGGGCTGCTCTATGCGCTGGCCGGCGTGCTGCTCTTCGTGTTGGGCGCCGCCGGAGTGGTGCTGCTCGCGCACCTGCTGCGCAGGATCCTGGCCTTCAACGTCATGGGCAGCGGTGCCTTTCTGGTGCTGGTGGGGCTGGCGCAACGTGATGGCGTGATCGACCCCGTGCCGCAGGCCATGGTGCTCACCGGCATCGTCGTGGCGGTGGCGGCCACCGCGCTCGCCCTCGGCCTGGCGCGCGCCCTCCATGCCCGCGCCGGTCATGCCGGATCGGGCCAGGAGGCGCGCCGTGACTGATGCCTGGCTCGACCCGCTGGCCTGGCTGATCCTGCTGCCCCTCGTCTGGGCGAGTCTCGCCTTTCTGGCCGGGCCGGGCCGCGGCGGCCGGCTGGCGATCATGGCGCTCTCGGCGCAGTTCGCCCTGGCGCTGTGGCTCGCCGGCGGTCTGGAGGAGTCGGGGGCTCGCGTGCACGCCGTGGGGGGCTGGGGTGCGCCGCTGGGCATAGACCTGATGGCCGACGGCTTGAGCACGGTCATGCTGCTGCTCACTCAGGCCGTGGCCCTGCCCATCGCCGTCTATGCCCAGGCCTATTTCGCCGACGCGCATCACCGTCATGAAGCGACCTGGTTCTGGCCCCTGGCGGGCTTCCTGATGGCGGCCATGAATGCCCTGTTCCTGTCCGCCGACCTGTTCAACCTCTACGTCACCCTGGAGCTGCTCGGCCTGGCCGCGGTGGGGCTGGTGGCCGTGGCAGGGGGCGCCGCCCAGATCGCGGCGGCGATGCGCTACCTGCTGGTGAGCCTGGTCGCTTCGGGGGCCTATCTCATGGGGGTGGCCCTGATCTACGGCACCTACGGCACGGTATCCATCGCCACCCTGACCCCGCTCGTGGCGGTGCATACCCCGCTGGCCGTGTGGCTGGCGGCGGGCCTGATGGTCGCCGGGCTGATGGCCAAGACCGCGCTGTTCCCTTTCCACTTCTGGCTGCCGCCTGCCCACGGCGGCGCTCCGGCGCCGGTTTCCGCCCTGCTCTCGGCCCTGGTGGTCAAGGCCAGCTTCTATCTCATCCTGCGTCTGGCGCTGGGGCCGTTCGCCCCCCTGGCGGAGATGGCGGCCTGGCTGGCGGGCGGCCTCGGGGCCGCGGCCATCCTGTGGGGCTCCTGGCAGGCGCTGCGCACCCGTCACATCAAGCGGCTGGTGGCCTGGTCCACCGTCGCCCAGCTCGGCTATCTCTTCCTGATCTTTCCCCTGCTGGCCACGGACGGCCTGGCCCTGCAGGCCGGGGTCATGCAGGCGGTGGCGCACGGCCTGGCCAAGGCCGCCATGTTCGCCGCCGCCGGCGTGCTGTTGCTGGCCACGGGCCGCGATACCCTGGACGGCCTGGCCGGGGTGGCCGGCCGGCTGCCGCTCACCCTGTTCGCCTTCGGCCTGGCCGGGGTGACCATCATGGGTCTGCCGCCCTCGGGAGGGTTCCTCGCCAAGTGGCTGCTCATCGACGCCGCCCTCTTGAGCGGGCAGTGGGGCTGGGTGGCGCTGATCATCGTCGGTGGTCTTTTGGCGGCGGGATATGTCTTCCGCGTGCTGCGCCAGGCCTTTCTCCTGGCGCCGGAGGACACCCGTTTCCACCCGGTGCCCCGCCGCCTGGAATGGATGGCCTTCGGCCTGGCCGTTGCCAGCGTGCTGCTGGGTCTGCGCGGCGTGGAGCTGGTCGCTCTGCTGAAGGTGACGCCATGACCGTCCACGAGGCCCTGCCGCTGGCGGTCATTGCCTCGTCGCTGGTGCCGGGTCTGATCATCTTTGCGCTGCCGGAGCGGCGAGTTGGGCTGCGCAGTGCGCTGAACCTGCTGGGGGCGGTGTCCAAGCTGGTGTTCGTCGGCCTGCTGCTTGCCGGCGTGGCGGCGGGCGAGGAATACGGTTTCCGTCACACCGTGCTGCCGGGCGTCGAGCTGGTGTTCAAGGCCGATGCCCTGGCCCTGCTGTTCGTCACCCTCTCGACGGTGCTGTGGCTGTTCACCACCGTCTATGCCATCGGCTACCTGGAAGGGTCGCCGCACCGCAGCCGCTTCTTCGGCTTCTTCAGCCTGTGCGTCACCGCCACCGTGGGCCTGGCCATGGCAGGCAACCTCTTCACCTTCTTCGTCTTCTACGAGCTGCTGACGCTATCCACCTTTCCCCTGGTGGTGCACCGCGGCACACCTCAGGCCATGCGCGGTGGCACGGTGTACCTGGCCTATACCCTGGCCGGCGGGGCCCTGCTGCTGACCGGCATCGTCTGGCTGCACGCCTTGACGGGCACCTTGGATTTCGCCCAGGGTGGCTATCTTGCCGCCCTGCCATCCGACGCGCGGGGAACGTCATGGATCATCTTCCTGCTGCTCATCGCCGGGGTGGGGGTGAAGGCGGCCCTCGTGCCGCTGCACGGCTGGCTGCCGCAGGCGATGGTCGCGCCGGCGCCGGTCTCGGCCCTGCTGCACGCGGTGGCGGTGGTGAAGGCGGGTGCCTTCGGCATCGTGCGCATCGTCTACGAGGTTTACGGGGTGGAGTATGCGCAGACGCTGGGCCTGCTGGAGCCGCTCGCCATCGCCGCGGCCGTCACCATCGTCTGGGGCAGCCTGCGCGCGCTGACCCAGAACGACCTCAAGAAGCGGCTGGCCTACTCCACGGTCAGCCAGGTCTCCTACATCGCCCTGGGCGTGGCCCTGTTCGGGCCGGTGGGCACCATCGGCGGGCTGGTGCACCTGGTGCACCAGGGCATCATGAAGATCACCCTGTTCTTCGCCGCCGGCAACTATGCCGAGACCCTGGGGGTGCACAAGGTGAGCGAGCTCGACGGCGCGGGCCGGCGCATGCCGCTCACCTCGGCGGCCTTCAGCGTGGCCGCCTTCGGCATGATCGGCGTGGCCCCCACGGCCGGCTATGTGAGCAAGTGGTATCTGGGCGAGGGGGCGCTGGCCGCCGGCATGGACTGGGTGGTGGCGGTGTTGTGGACTTCCAGCCTGCTCAACGCCGCCTATTTCCTGCCCATCCTCTACCGCCTGTGGTTCCGGCCGCGGCCGGCCGCCTGGCCGCATGAACACATCCCGGCCCACGGCTGGCGGGAGACCGGCTGGTTGCTGCTCCTGCCGCCCCTCGTCACCGCGGCTGCCGTCCTCGTTGCCGGGCTGTTCGCGGAGAGCGGCTGGAGCCCGCTGGCCTGGGCCAAGCTGATCGCCGCGCGCGAATACCTGCAGTGATCCTCGCCAGTCTCATTGCCAGCCTAGGATGGCCGCTCGCCCTGCTGTTGGCACTGTGGCCGGCCCGGACCCGCCGGCTCGCCCAGGCGCTGGTGCCGCTCGCCCCGCTGCCCGCCCTGTGGGCGGCCGCCGCCCTGCCGGAAGCGGCGGTGCTGGAGCTGCCTTGGGTGTTGCTCGGTACCCGCCTGGGCCTGGACGCGACGGGGCGGCTCTTCCTGCTCTTCACGGCCCTGACCTGGCTGGCGGCGGGGCTCTACGCGAGCGCCTATCTCGGGCACGATGCCCGCCGGACGGCGTTCTGGGCCTTTTTCCTCGCTACCCAGGCCGGCAATCTGGGGCTCTGTCTCGCCCTGGACCTCGCCAGCTTCTATACCGCATATGCGCTGTTGACCTTCGCCGCCTATGGCCTGGTGGTGCACACCGGCACCGCCGAGGCCTGGCGGGCGGGGCGCATCTATCTCGTGATGGCGGTGCTGGGCGAGCTGACCCTGATCGCCGGTCTCATGATGACCGCCCATGCCGCGGGCAGCCCCCTGGTCGCCGACCTCCGGGCCGCGAGCCCATCGCCCCTGGCCGTCGGCCTGGTCACGGCGGGGCTGGGGGTCAAGGTGGGTCTGCCACTGCTACACCTGTGGCTGCCGCTCGCCCACCCGGTGGCCCCCGTGCCGGCCAGCGCGGTGCTCTCCGGCGTCATGCTCAAGGCCGGACTGCTCGGCTGGCTGCGCTTCCTGCCCCTGGGCCACGCCGCCTATCCGGAGATCGGCACGACCCTGATGGTCATGGGCATCATCGCCATGTTCTACGGCGTGGCGGTGGGCTTGGCACAACGGGACATCAAGGTGGTGCTCGCCTATTCCAGCGTGAGCCAAATGGGCTTCATGACTCTGGGCGTCGGGGCGGGGCTCACTGCGCCCGGACTTTGGCCGGCCCTGCTGCCGGCGGTGGGGCTCTATGCCCTGCACCACGCCCTGGCCAAGAGCGCCCTGTTTCTGGGGGCCGGCGTGGCGCTGCAGGCGGGTGGACGACCCTGGGTGCTGGCCGGTCTGGCGCTGCCAGCCCTGGCCCTGGCCGGCGCCCCGCTCACTAGCGGCTGGCTGGCCAAGGCGGCACTGAAAGGGGGCTTGGCCGCATTGCCCGCCCCCTGGACGGGTCTGGTGGGCCTGGCCTTGCCGCTGGCGGCGCTGGGGACCACCCTGCTCATGACCCGGCTGCTCTGGCTCGTCCGGCGTCAGGCGGGCAAAGTCCCAGCCCCGGGACTCGCCCTGCCCTGGCTCACCTGGACGGGGGTGGGCCTGGCCCTGCCGTGGGGCCTCGCCCCGGCGCTGGGCCCATCCCCCGACGGGGCAGGCCTCGCCGCCGCCACCTGGCCGGTGCTCCTGGGCCTGGTGCTGGCCATCATCGCCTTGAGAGGGGGCATCCAGGGGCCGGCCATCCCGCCCGGCGATCTGGTCGTGCCGCTGGAGCGCCTGCTGCAGGTCCTGATCCAATTCCGGGGTGGCGTCCGAATAGGCGGTTGGGGCCATGGCCGCTGACCTGTCATGCCGACGGCACGATAGTACCTTGTCACTCAAAGACGCACTTTCGGATACTCTGTCCATGGTCGACTGGAGGAGGACGAGAGATGCGCAAGACGATGTGTTGGCTTTTCTGTCTGGTGTTCGCCCCGCTGCTGGCCGTGCATGCGGCGCCGGGCCAGCACCGGGGCGCCTACCTGGGGGCCATGCCGACGGAATACCCGGAGTGGTTCAAGGACAGCTTCCTGGACCTCAGGGAGGACATCGCCGAGGCGGCGGCGCGGCAGCGGCGCGTGGTGCTGCTATTCCATCAGGACAACTGTCCTTACTGCAACCACTTGGTCGAGCGCAACCTTGCCCAGCGCGACATCGAGGCTCGGTTGCGCGCGCATTTCGACGTCATCGCCCTGAACATGTGGGGTGACCGCCCCGTCACCGGGTTGGACGGCCAGGCCTACACCGAGAAGACCTTCGCCGCGAGCTTACGCGTGCAGTTCACGCCCACCCTCCTGTTCTTCGACGAGGCGGGCGAGATCATCCTGCGGCTCAATGGCTATGTGCCGCCGGCGCGTTTCAAGGCGGCCCTGGACTGGGTGGATGGGCGCATGGAGCGAAAGATCGCCTTTCGCGACTACGTCGCGGAGTTGGAACGGGCGGGGTCGGGCGATGGGCGCGATCTGATACGCCAGCCGTTTTTCAAGGCCATGACCGACCTGCGCCGCAAGGGGCCGAAGCCGCGCCCGTTGGCGGTCTTTTTCGAGCAGCGCGACTGCCCGGACTGCGCCGTGCTGCACCGGCGGGTGTTGGCGGATGCGGCGGTGCGCCAGGCGATGGCGGGTTTCGATGTCGTCCAGCTCGACATGTGGTCGCGGCAAGCGGTGATCACGCCCGACGGTCGGCGCCTGGCCGTGCGCGACTGGGCGCGTGAACTGGATGTGAAGTTTGCGCCCGGCATCGTGCTGTTCGATCCCGATGGCCGCGAGGTGATTCGCTGGGAGAGTGGCTTTCGCGTCTTTCATACCGCTGGCATGTTCGATTACGTCAAAAGCGGCGACTGGCGGCGCGAGCCGAGCTTTCAGCGCTACCTCTCGGCACGCGCCGAGCACATCCGCGAGACCGGGCGGGATGTCAACATCTGGCGCTATGCCGATGAGCCTTGAGGACCTGGCCCTGGGCGATCGCTGCTGAGGT
>JBKBRS010000074.1:0-10153 GCA_046292095.1 Thiobacillaceae bacterium | reverse complement strand
ATAGAAACGGCAGATACGCTTCAGGCGCCGGATGACGTTGGCCATGTGGCTGCCGAACACACCGCGGTAGGTGTGCAGCTCGTCGATCACCACGGTGCACAGTCCCTCGAAGAAGCGCGCCCATTTCGGATGGTGCGGCAGGATGCCCTGGTGCAGCATGTCGGGATTGGTGAGGACGATGTCGCCGTGTTCGCGCACGCTGCGGCGGGCATCCGCCGGCGTGTCGCCGTCGAAGGTCATGACGCGCACCCCCAGCCCGCCGGCGGCGTTGAGAGCGAGCAATTCGGCGAGCTGGTCCTGGGCCAGGGCCTTGGTGGGGAAGAGGTAGAGGGCACGCGCACCGTCGGCGAGCAGGTCCTGGAGCACCGGCAGGTGGTAACACAGGGACTTGCCCGAGGCGGTCGGCGTGGCCACCACCAGGTTCTGGCCGGCGCGGGCCAGGGTCAGGGCCTCGGCCTGATGGCTGTACAGGCGCGTGATGCCGCGCCCATGCAGGGCAGCGACCAGGCGCCGATCCAGATCATCGGGCAGCGGCGCGGTGCGCGCCGGCCGGGCCGGCTGCAGCCATTCGGCGACGATGCGATCGCGATACTTGCGCTTCAGGGCGGCGACCAGGCGGTCGATGTCGGCGTGCGGCGAGCCGTGTGTGGAAGGCACGCCCAGTGGGAGATCAGGGGTGACGGACTCAGGCATGAAAACCTCCGGGGGTGACGACCATTCGAGTGTGCACCCACCTGTGGCTCATAGCGTGAGCCTGTCCCCCTCTAGCCTTCGTCGCCCCCCTGCCCCATCACCGCATCGATCAGGTCGATCCAGTGCCACACCGGTCGCTCGGTGCCGCAGGCGAGATGCAGCTGGCAGCCGATGTTGGCGGTGGCGATCAGCGCCGGCCCGCCCGCCTGCAGGGCGGCGAGCTTGTCGTCGCGCAACTGCCGGGAGAGCTCGGGCTGCAACAGGGAATAGGTGCCGGCCGAGCCGCAACACAGGTGCGCGTCGCGTACCAGCGTGAGCTCGAAGCCCAGCCGGGTCAGAACGGCCTCCACCCGGCCGGCCAGCCGCTGCCCGTGCTGCAGGGTGCAGGGGACGTGGAAGGCGATGCGCCGCCCCTCGCCGCGCACGTTGAGCGGCATCAGGTCCTCCTGCTCCAGCACTTCGACGAGGTCGCGCGTCATGGCGCTCACGCGGGCGGCGCGCTGGGCATAAGCGGGGTCGTCGGCGAGCAGTGCGCCGTAGTCCTTGACCATCACCCCACAACCGCTCGCCGTCACGACGATGGCCTCGGCACCGGCCTCGATGTGCGGCCACCAGGCGTCGATGTTGCGGCGCATCTGCGCGCGCGCCTGTTCCTCCGCACCGAGGTGGTGGGCGAGCGCGCCACAGCAGCCGGCGGCAGGGGCGACGGTCAGGCGTATGCCGAGGCGGTCGAGTACCCGCGCCGCCGCGGCATTGGTGCGCGGGGTGGCCGCGGCTTGCACGCAACCAGCCAGCGCGAGCATGCGGCGTGGCTGCAGCCGCTCGGGCCATGGGCCGGGCGTCTGTCGGGACGGCAGTCTGCGGCGCATGGCTTGCGGCAACAGGGGCCGCAGGGCCTGACCCAGACGCAGCAACAGGGCGAAGCGGCCAGCGTGCGGAACGACGCCGAGCAGCGCGGCCCGCAGCAGGCGCTGCGCGAGGCTGCGCGGCACGCGCCGGTCGACCAAGCCCCGCCCGATGTCGAGCAGGCGTCCGTAGCGCACCCCCGACGGGCAGGTCGTCTCGCAGGCGCGACAGGTGAGGCAGCGGTCCAGGTGCAACTGGGTCCTGCGCGTCGGCATCTGGCCCTCCAGCACCTGCTTGATGAGATAGATGCGCCCGCGCGGCCCGTCCAGCTCGTCGCCCAACAGTTGATAGGTCGGACAGGTGGCCGTGCAAAAGCCACAATGCACACAGCTGCGCAGGATGGCGTCGGCCTCCCTGCCCAGCGCGGTGTCGCGGATGTCCTCAGTGAGCTGGGTCTGCATCAGAGTTCCGGGTAGAGCCGGCCGGGGTTGAGGATGCCCTTGGGGTCAAAGGCGGCCTTGAGCCGCCGGTGTAGCGCGAGTAGGGCCGGATTCAAGGGCTGGAACACACGATCGCGGCGACCGCCGCGGTAACCGTTCATGGCCGACAGGTCGCCCCCACTCATGGAAGCGCTCGTGCCGGCCATGAACGGTTCCCTCACCCCCAGCCCCTCCCCCGCTTGCGGGGGAGGTGAGCGTCGTGAGTCACTGGCGCGGCTTTTATGGTAACGGGTGGCATGTCCACCGGCCGCGGCGGCCAGGTCCCAGAGTTCGGCATCGCTCACCACCCAGCGCTGCGCTCCGCCCCAGTCGATGAACTGGCGCAGTTTCAGATCGACTGGCGCGGCGGGTGGCAGCGACAGGCGCCAGAGGACGCCGGGCGCCTTGAAGAAGCCATGTTCGAGCTCCCGCACCGATTGCCAGAAGGCCGCGCCCGCCTCGATCACCTCGCCCCCCAGGCGCTGGCGCGCGGCCTGCACGGCGGCCTCGGCCCCGGACAGACGCACATAGGCGCGCTCGCCGACGTGGCAGGCCGCCGTGATGGGCAGAGGCAGGCCCGCCCAGGCGTTGAAGCGTCCGACGGCCGCTGCGGCATCCAGCTCCAGGGCGAGGGTGAGCTCGGCGCTCGGGCGGGGCAGGACCTTGAGGCTCACCTCCAGCAACACCCCCAGGGTGCCCCGGGCGCCGGCCATCAGGCGCTAGAGGTCGTAGCCGGCGACGTTCTTCATCACCTCGCCGCCGAAGCGCAGCACCTCGCCGCGGCCGTTGATGAGGCGCACCCCCAGAACGAAGTCGCGGCAGGCGCCACGATAGGGCCGTGCCGGGCCGGAGAGATTGCAGGCCACGGTGCCGCCGAGGGTGGCCGCCCCATGGTGCGGCGGTTCGAAGGCCAGGCACTGCCCCCGCTCGGTCAGCGCCGCCTCGATCTCGGCAAGCGGCGTGCCGGCTCGGGCGGTGAGCACCAGTTCGGCGGGCTCATAGGCGACGATGCCGCGGTGGCCGGAGAGGTCCAAACACTCGCCCTGCAGCGGGCGGCCCAGCCAGGCCTTGCTGCCGCCGCCGACGATGGCGAGCGGGGTGCCGGCGGCGTAGGCGGCACGAATGCGCTCGGCAAGGTCCTCGGTCAGATCGATCGTGGACATCACCGCTGGGCCAACTAGAATCTCGGCAGCTCCGGAAAGCGCAGATTGCCGCCATGCACGTGCATGGCGCCGAACTCGGCACAGCGGTGCAAAGTCGGCACCGCCTTGCCGGGATTGAGCAGCCCGTCGGGGTCGAAGGCGGCCTTCACCGCGTGGAACTGGGTCAGCTCCGCCGCCCCGAACTGCGCACACATCCCCGCGAGTTTCTCGACGCCCACGCCGTGCTCGCCGGTGATGGTGCCGCCCACCTCGACGCACAGCTCCAGGATGCGCCGGCCCAGTTCCTCGGTGCGTTCGAGCTCGCCGGGGCGGTTGGCGTCATAGAGGATCAGCGGGTGCAGGTTGCCGTCGCCGGCGTGGAAGACGTTGGCTACTGGCAAGCCGTACGCCTGCGAAAGCTGCGCGATGCGTTCAAGCACCTCGGGCAGCCGCCGGCGTGGGATGGTGCCGTCCATGCAGTAGTAGTCGGGCGAGATGCGCCCCACGGCCGGAAAGGCGGCCTTGCGGCCCTTCCAGAACAACTGCCGTTCGGCCTCGTCGCGCGCGGTGCGCACCTCGCGGGCGCCGCTGGCGAGTAGCAACTCGCGCACCCGCATGACCTGCTCGGAGACCTCGGCATTGGTGCCGTCGAGCTCGACCAGCAGGATGGCGGCGGCCTCGACAGGGTAACCAGCATGGACGAAGGCCTCCGCCGCGCGGATGGCGGGGTTGTCCATCATCTCCAGGCCGGCGGGGATGATGCCGGCGGCGATGATGGCACCCACCGCCGCCCCGGCGCGGGCGACGTCGTCGAATGCGGCGAGGAGGACCTGGGCGCGCTCGGGCAGGGGCAGCAGGCGCACGGTGGCCTCCACCACCACCGCGAGCAGCCCCTCCGAGCCGGTCAATAACGCCAGCAGGTCGTAACCCGGTGCATCCAGGGCGTCGCTGCCTAAGGTCAGGCGCTCGCCCTCCACCGTGACCACCTCCAGCTTGAGCACGTTGTGCACGGTGAGGCCGTATTTCAGGCAATGCACGCCGCCCGAGTTCTCCGCCACGTTGCCGCCGATGGTGCAGGCGATCTGCGAAGAGGGGTCGGGTGCGTAATACAGGCCGTAGGGCCGGGCCGCCTCGGAGATGGCCTGGTTGCGCACACCGGGCTGGACGCGGGCGGTGCGGGCGATGGGGTCGATGGCCAGGATGGACTTGAGCCGGGCGAGCGACAGCAGCAGGCCGTCGGCCCGCGGCAGGGCCCCGCCCGACAGCCCCGTGCCGGCGCCGCGGGCGACCACGGGGACCTTGAGCCGATGCGCGAGCCGCATGACCGCCTGCACCTGCTCGACGCTGGACGGCAGGGCCACCACCATGGGTAGCTCGCGGTAAGCGGACAGCCCGTCGCACTCGTAGGGGCGCAGGTCTTCCGACTCGTACAGCACGCTGTGGGCCGGCAGCCGTTCAAGCAGGCCCTGTATCAGCTCGGCCCGGCGCGGGTGCGGGGTCGTCTGGTTCATGCCCCCCATTTGATCACGCCGCCGGGGCGCGCTCCAGTCCTGCCAGACGGCGATAGGCCCGCGCCAGGGCATCCTCCGCACCGACGTTGCCCGGGAAGATGACCACCGGCAGGTCGGGGAAGCGCGGGTGATCGGCAGGACAGCACACCACCGAACAGCCGGCCAGGATCTGCCCCACCACGCGCGCGGTCTTGAGCGCGAGCCCGGTGGCGAGCACGTCGTTGGAGGTGATCCCGCCCTTGCTGATCAGGTAACCGATGCCCGCCGGCAGGCCGCGGACGATGTCCATCAGGGTGGCGGAGACCACCTCACCGAAGGCCAGCCGCTCGGCCTGACTGGCGAAGCTACGCTCGCGCCGGCTGGT
Organism: Thiobacillaceae bacterium; assembly: GCA_046292095.1. Taxonomy (GTDB): domain Bacteria; phylum Pseudomonadota; class Gammaproteobacteria; order Burkholderiales; family Thiobacillaceae; genus JANWZL01. Next base: position 5,118 of record JBKBRS010000074.1, on the reverse strand, counting down.
ATAGATGACGGGCGTCAAGCCCTGGTCGTGGGCCTCCTGCGCAACCTGACATACGGCGACGACCAGCTCGGCGCGCGCCTGCGGCAGGCGGCCGACGTCGAGCTCCACGGGAGCGAGGCCGGGCTCCGACAGCAGGCGCTCGAGCTGGGCGGTGGTCTTGGCCACATGCGAGCCGACCAGGATCGCGCCGGGGCGCCCACCGCGCACATAGGCCGCCATCTTCGCTGCCGGCACGGGTTGCGGCGGCAACTGGGCCAGGGCGGTGAGCAGGCTGGCCGCGCTGCGGAAGAGGAATCGCTTGCCCCGTGCGGTGGCCTCACGCACCGCGGCGGCGAAACGGTCGAGGTCGTCCTGGCGCTCGGCATCGACGACGCCACAGACATTCCCACTCAAGGCCAGCAGCCGGTCGAGACAGCCCGCACGCAGCTCGGCGAGCCCGAAGCGCTGCACCCGATCGGCGCGGATGCGGCCGCCGGTCTTCTCCTCGACATAGGCGGGCAGGAAGCTCTGGCGATAGCCAAAGACCGAGTCGCGCGCGAACTCGGTCTCGTGCACTGGCACCCGGCGGCCCTCGACCACGAGATAGTGCACGCTGTCCGCGGTGATGCGACCACCCTCGAAGAAGGCGGGCACCAGGAAGTGGGCATCGAAGGGCCCCAGTTCGGCGGCCATCACGTCGGTCTCGACCGGGTAGTGACCGCGCAGGGTGGAGTCGGAGCGGCTCACGAAGATGGGGTTCACCGAGCGTCCGGCCCTGTCGCGCTGTTCCAAGGCGCGCTTGAGGTTTGCGCAGACCTCGCGGGTGACCTCGGCGGCGCGGCCGGCGTCCATGGCGCGCGTGTTGGTCAGCACGAAAAACAGCGGCGCGGCGTCGTCGAGGGCCTCGATGAGTGTGACCACGTCCCAGCGGGTCAGCAGCAAGCAGGAATGTACCGTCTGCGCGCCGGTGGGGTCGTCGTCGAGGACGATGATCTTGGTGTCGGTCATGTCAGTTGCTCCACTGCGCTGCGCGCCACCCGCGCCGCATGAAACCGAGAGGGCGGCAGGAGGCCCTTTTGCGGGCCGAACCGTTCGCGCCGCATGCAACGCTTCTCCGGGTAGTCGGTTGTTTCATCCCAGTACGCGCCGGGCCGCCCCAAGCGTACTGACCGCCCCCCGTGGGGCGGTGAGCGCAGCGCGCCGGGGTCGTTTCTGGGACCCAGCGGGTCAAGCCAGCGCCTGCACCCGCGCCGCCATCGCCGCCGCCGTCAGCCCGTTGAAGTCCATGATCTCCTGCGGACTGGCGGTGGTCTCACCGCGCTGCCAGGCGAAGGTATCGCGGCGGGCGGCGCGGCTGCGCAGCAGCACCGGTTCCAGGCTCGCCGACGGGCCGCCGGAGACCGCCAGCAGCACGTCGGCATCGAACAGGGCGTTGAAGTGGTCGTCGTCCAAGAAGGCGTTGTCCGGCTCGGCCACCGTCGCCCAGGCCACGTCGCTCGCGCGGTAGAGCCGGCGCGGGTTGACGACGGCGACGATGCGCACGCGCCAGCCCTCCGCCTCGAGCCGGTCACGGGCGGCGAACACCGGCAGCAGGATCAGGGCGCCGGTGACGGCGAACACGACCGTGCCACGCGACCCCGTAGCGCTCTCGTAGAGCACGGCCGCCCCCTTCTCCACCGCCGCACGCGCCTCGTCCATGCCGAGATACACCGGCAGGGGGCTTTTGCTGGCGATGATCACCATGCCCTTGTTGTAGCTCTGCGTGGCGTACTCATAGGCGGCCTGGATGACGTTGGCATCGCAGGGAAAGAGCAGATAGACGTTGCCATTGCGCATCTGTGCGGCGATGTAGTTCTCGATCTCCGGCCGCTGGTGGGTCCAGCCGTTGCGCCCTTGCTCCAGCGCGCCGGCGGTGAACATGCAGACGATGGACGGGGTGCGCCGGCGCAGCTCGGCCATGGCCTGGGTCACCGTCTGCACGATGGGCCAGCCGTTGATGGCGAAGGACTCGTAGGACAGCCATAACGCGCGGCCGCCCATGAGGGCCAGACCCGCCGCCAGACCGGCGCAGGCGTCCTCGTTGAGCGGCTCGTAGACCTGGCCGTTGGGGCGCTGGTTATAGAGGTCGTCCGGCGTGGGGTGACGGATCTTGAGGGCGTCGTTGACGTTCTTCATGCCGCTCGCCTCGTTGCCGTCGGCATTGGTGGCCACGAAGCGCGGGTCCTGCCGACCCACCCAGGCCACCAGCGCGCCCATGGCCGTGGACGGCACCACCTTTTCACCCTTGGCGTATTCCTTGACCGGGAAGGGCGGGAGTGGCGCGAGCTTGAGCACCCGCTCGGTGACCATGGTCTTCACCGCCGGACCGCCGCCGGCGCGCACGAAGTTGGCCCGCACGATGGCCCAGGCCTCGGGGTTGAGCGCGCGGCGCTGCAGCCCCTCGCGGATGTGCGCCGCATCCAGGGTGTCGGCGGGGTAGAGGTTATGCGACTTGGCCCCCACGGTGTGCACGCCGGCGCCCTTCAACTGCTTGAGGATGAAGGCGGTGAGCCGGCCCGAGAGCGCGCTCTTCGCCGCCCGGTCCATGCCCGTGAGCACCGCGTGGGCGAAGGCGAGGCGCCGCTTGTGCGAGAAGCGTGTGGAATCGACGTAGTCGGACGCCTGACCGCTGTCGTCGAAGTCCTTGGCATCCACCAGCACCACCTCCTCGAAGCCGTGCCCCCGCCAGTAGTCGATCATCGCCGCGTTGGTCAGACGCGAGACCATGGCGTGGTGCTCCTGGCTGTAGCCGTTCCAGATCAACACCGGCAGGAAGTTGGTCACCTCGGGGTAGGCGGTGTGGAAGTGCATCATGCTGTTCAGCACATAGGGCTCTCCCATACCGCCGTCGCCGATGGTGACCGGGAACAAAAGCCCCGGGTGCAACAGTGCGCCGGCCATGGCGAAGTGCTGGCCCTGCCCCAGGGGGCCTGCCGGGGCGAGCAGGCCGGGGATGGCGCCGGAGAGGTGGCCCAGCAGCCCGTGCCGTTCGCGGAAGCGGGCCATCATGTCGGCCATGGTGCGGATACCCATCTCCTCCAACGAGGTGTCGAGGAACATGGCGCTGTAGAAGCCGGGCGCGTGGTGGCCCACCTCGGTGACGATGTGCGTGTGGCCCAAGAGGGTCAGGGCGGCGTGGGCCTCGGCGCTGGAGGCGAAGCCGCCGGGGTGGCCGGAGCCCTTGGACCCGCAGACCTGCAGCGTGACATAACGCAGGGCATCGGCCATCAGCAGCAGCTAATAGGCGGCCTCGGTGCTGCCAGGGTCGGCCACTGCCCGCTCACCCTCGGCGATGACCGGCTGCGCGGCGTAGCGCTCGAAGTCGGGCCAGGCCTCGCCATAGTACTGGATGCCCTCGCAGAAGGTGGGCGGGATGGACTGGAAATGATTGGGCAGGGCGGCCATGGCGATCTCCTCGGCAAGCAATGGATGGCCATACCCTAGTTTTTTTGTCAGAATTGCACAATACGGAATCGGTTTCACATCGCGAAATATGCCTGACCACGCCCTCTCCAGTTCGATCCAGGTCCTCGACCGCATGGCCCTGCTGCTCGATGCCTTGGCCCGCTATGCCGAGCCGGCGAGCCTCAAATATCTGGCCGCCGATACGGGCCTGCATCCCTCCACTGCGCACCGCATCCTCACCGCCCTGGCCAGCCACGTCTATGTCGAGCGGGTGGCCCCGGCCGGCTGGCAGCTCGGCGCCAAGCTCCTGCAACTGGGCCACCGCGTGCGCGTGGGCCAGGACGTGCGCCGCGCCGCGAGGCCCGAGATGGACCGCCTGCGCGACGCCATCGGCGAGAGCGTCAACCTCACCCTGCGCGCCGGCGACGAGGTGATCTACGTCGAACGCGCCACCCCGGCGCGCGCCATCCGCGTCGAACAGGTCATCGGCAGCCGCGCCCCGTTGCACGTGACGGCGGTGGGCAAGCTCTGGCTGGGCGAGGAGGGCGCAGCGGGCGTGGCCGCCTACGCCGGGCGCACGGGGCTGCCCCGCTACACCCGCAACACCCTGACCGAGGTGGCGGCGCTCACACGCGAGGCCCTTGCCGCCGCCCAGCGCGGCTATGCCCTGGACGACGAGGAGGCGGAGTTGGGTGTGGGCTGCATCGGGGCGCTGATCCGCGACGCCACCGGCCAGGTGGTGGCCGGGCTTTCCGTCTCCGCCCCGATCGAGCGGCGCCAGGCGGACTGGATACCTCTGGTGGTGGCGGCAGCGGCCCGCATTGCCGCCAAACTCGGCTATCCTTCGCCCGAACCCATCGCCGCGTGGCAAAGCGCATCGGACGCCTCCGAACCTCACGCCGGACGCTGACCCAGCGTCAAGGCCTTGGCCGGGTGGAAAAACTGGCCGCTTGATGCCGGTTTCGTACATCCGGCCTGCGCCGCGGCCAAACGGCGCGACGGGATACTCTACCAGCGGCAAGCAGCGGCCGTGGCGATTTTCTGTCATCCTAGGCGCCGATCGACCTCAACCACCGACACAACATGCAGACCTTCAGACACGCCCACTCGACCAAGACGCACTGGCAGGCGGCGGGTCGCGAATGCCTCGACGCACTGCTGCCGGCCCGGCCAGGCACCACGCTGGGCTTTGTCTATGCGACCGACGCCTTCGCCAATGACTATGCCGACCTCGTCGCCTTTTTCCGCGAACACACGGGTGTAGCGCACTGGGTCGGTACCGTCGGGGTGGGCATCCTCACCACCGGGCGCGAACTACTGGATCAACCTGCCGTGGCCGTCATGCTGGCGGACATACCGGCCTCGGACTTCCGCATCCTCCCCAGCCTGTGCAATCTGAATGACATCCTGCAGCATGAATCAGACTTCCGCATCGGCGATCAACCTGCCTGGTTCGGGGTCGTGCACGGCGACCCGCGCAACCCGCTCGTCAGTGAGCTGATTGAACACGTGGCCGCCCGCACCGAGACCGGCTTCCTGGTGGGGGGCCTCACCAGCTCGCGCGACCGCTGCCCGCAGGCGGCCAATCAGGTGGTGGAGGGTGGGCTCTCGGGTGTGCTCTTCGCCGCCGGGGTGAGTGTGGCCACACGGCTCACCCAGGGTGTGTCGCCGCTGGGCCCACGCCATCGCATCACC
>JBKBRS010000073.1:6692-10166 GCA_046292095.1 Thiobacillaceae bacterium | reverse complement strand
GACGCAATGGCCTGGTCATCCGGGTGTCCGACGAGGCCGTGCTGGTGGAGGTCTTCGAGGGCACCGAAGCGCTCGACCTCGAGCGCACCTGGGTGCGTTTCCTCGACGAACCCTTCATGCTGCCGCTGTCGCGCGACATCCTCGGGCGCATCTTCAACGGCGCCGGGCAGCCGCGCGATGGGCGGCCGCCCATCGTCTCGCGCGAGCGCCGCAACATCAACGGCGAGGCCCTCAACCCCGCCGCCCGCGCCTACCCGCGCGAGTTCATCCAGACCGGCATCTCCGCCATCGACGGCATGAACTCGCTCACCCGGGGCCAGAAGCTGCCCATCTTCTCCGGCGGTGGTCTGCCGCACAACCGGGTGGCGGCACAGATCGTCCGCCAGGCCCGGTTGCTGGGCGAGGAGGCGTCCGACTTCGTGGTGGTGTTCGCCGCCTTCGGTGTCTCCAGTGCGGATGCCCGTTATTTTCAGGAGAGCTTCGAGGACAGTGGGGTGCTCAACCGGGTGGTGATGTTCCTCAACCTCGCCGACGAGCCGGTCATCGAGCGCCTCATCACCCCCCGCACGGCGCTCACCGCGGCGGAATATCTCGCCTACGAGCTGGACTACCACGTGCTGGTGGTGATGACCGACATGACGGCCTATGCCGAGGCCCTGCGCGAGGTGGCGGTTCTGCGTGGCGACGTACCGGCGCGTAAGGGCTACCCCGGCTACCTTTACTCCGATTTGGCCGAGATCTATGAGCGGGCCGGTCGCATCCGCGAGCGCCGCGGCTCCATCACCATGATCCCGGTCCTATCCATGCCCTCGGACGACATCACCCACCCCATTCCGGACCTCACCGGCTACATCACCGAGGGCCAGATCGTGCTCTCGCGCGAACTCGCCAACCAGGGCATCTACCCGCCCGTGGCGGTCCTGCCCTCGCTGTCCCGGCTGATGAAGGACGGCATCGGCAAGAACTACACGCGCGAGGACCACCCGCACGTGGCCAGTCAGCTCTTCGCCAGCTATGCCAAGGCCCTGGAGGTGCGGGGGCTGGCCGCCATCATCGGCGCCGAGGAGCTGTCCGAGGGCGACCGTCGCTTCCTCGCCTTCGCCGACGCCTTCGAGCGTCGCTTCATCGGCCAGGGCGAGGACGAGGATCGCAGTATCTTCGAGACCCTCAACCTGGCCTGGGACCTGCTCTCCATGCTGCCGCCCGAACAGCTCATCCGCGTGACCGAAGAGGAACTCGCCCGCTATCACAAGTGGCAGCCCACGGTGGAGGTGGCATAAGCATGAGGAGCGGGCGGCAGGTGACGCGGGTCGCGCGGTTGCCCACCCGCGTCTGCGGCCGCCAGCCCGCTTTGCACCCAACGGTCTAGCGATGAGAAAAAGACTGCCCGTCCCGCCCACCAAGAGCGCGCTGTTGCAGCTTTCGCGGCAGGTGCGTTTTCTGGAACAGGGGCAGCAGATGCTGGACAAGAAGCGCGACCTGTTGACCCGCCTGGTCTACGAACGCCTGGCGCAATACCGGGCGTTGCGTGCGCAGACCGCCCGTGAGCTTAGGGAAGCCTACCACTGGCTGGGGATCGTGCAGATGCGCATGGGCGGCCAGATGCTGCGTCAGGCGGCGGTGGGCTTGAAGCCCGCCGTCGCCATCCACATCGTCGCCCGCTCCAGCGTCGGGGTGGAATACCCCAGCGTTTCGGCCGAGCCGCTGCCCCTGCAGCCGGTGGGGTTGATGTGGACCGACGCGAGTTTCGACGAGGCGCGGTTGCGGCTGCGGCAACTCACCGTGACGCTGGCCAAGCTGGGTGAGGCGGAGAATGCCCTGTGGCGGCTGCTCGCCGCCAGCCGTAAGACGCAAAAGCGGGCCAATGCCCTCAAGTACAACATCATCCCCCGCTACCACGCCACCCTGCGGCACATCCGCCAGGCCCTGGAGGAGGACGAGCGCAATACCCTGTTTCAGATCAAGGTGCTGCAGGCCGGTCGGCGCTAGAAACGTCCACCCGCCTCAGGGCAAAATGGTGGCCAAGGCGGCTTACATGACCCACACGATGACTCTGTCGGCATCGAAAAACCTGGGCCTGGTCGTCAATGCGGCCCTATTGCTGGCCATTCTCGGGCTCGGTCTTGCGCAGCTCGTGATCCTGCCGCTCGCCCTGCTGCCGTCCAACCCTGCCTGGGGCTGGCTTATGCTGTTGCCCGTGCTACTCACCAACACCGCCTGGGTGCTCATCCACGAGGCCATCCACGGTGTGTTCCTGCCGCACAAGGCCGCCAACCGCTGGGCTGCGGCGCTGCGGCTCAACTTCAACCTGCACGGTGCGCACCATGAGCGCCCGGGGCTTGGCTCATGGCAGCTCGCGGCGCATCATGCGCAGAGCCAGGCGGGCTTCCAAGGGAACTGGACGGCCGCCCTGCTCGCCCAATTCAGGGGGCCTATCCCCGAACACCAACTCATCTCTGGAGCAGGAGGAAGACCATGTCGCTGAACAAGAAGACCCTTGCCGCCGTCGTTCTCGCCAGCCTTGCCGCGCCCGCCCTGGCCTCAGACTTCCCCGTCATCGTCCGCATCCCACGCCTGACCATGGAGGCGGCGGAGAAGATCGCCCACGCCACCGTCATGGCCTGTCGCAAGGAGGGCATCCAGGTCGGCGTCACCGTGGTCGACCGCGGCGGTCTGCCCATGGCCGTGTTGCGCGACACCCTGGCCCCGCCCGTCACCCTGGAGGTGAGCCGTCAAAAGGCCTACACCGCCGTGAACTTCAACGCCCCCCTGTCTGAGCTCGAGGACCGCTTCACCAAACCCTTCTCCGTGGGCAAGGTTGACGGCCTGGTCTTCTCCGCCGGCGGGCTGCCGATCGAGGCGGCCGGCAACATCATCGGCGCGGTGGGTGTCTCAGGCGCCCCGACGGGCGCTCAGGACGAGGCCTGCGCGCGCAAAGGGCTGGACGCCATCCAGGCGGACCTCGACATAGCGCAATGACCCCGGCAACCGCTAGCGGCGGGGATGCAGGTCTCAGGCCCGCCGCTGGAGGATGGCGGCGTATTCGAAAAGCCCGTTCGGGTGCGGCACCTTGCGAGACGGCGGCTCCACCCAGTCCCAGCGCTCGGTCGGGAACAATGCGCGCATGTCCGCAAGATCGCAGTGGTAGGGTGGGCCACCTTCACGTCCGGTTTGCATGAACAGGGCGTAGAGGCGGCCCCTGCTTCGCAACCAGCCGTGGAGCTGGCCGGCGTAGGCCGCCCACTCGTGCGGGTCGAGGGCGCACAGACAGGTCTGTTCGTAAATGGCGTCGAAGGGCTGCTTAGGCCCCCAGGCGAGGGCGTCGGCCTGGACGAGCCGGGCGGTGAGTCCCGCCGCATCCAGGCGCGCCATGAGCCGCGCCAACGGGGTGGGGGCGATATCGAGGCCCCAGACTTCGAAGCCGCGTCGGGCGAGCTCCAACACCTCGTATCCATGCCCGCAGCCGGGCACGAG
>JBKBRS010000073.1:0-6594 GCA_046292095.1 Thiobacillaceae bacterium | reverse complement strand
GAATGCGGCATGGGGCGAGCGCCCCCGTCTTAAGCCAGTGGAGCAGGGCGGGGCTTGTGCCTTGCCGATCCCAACCGGGTAGCCCGCTTTGGTATTTCTCGTCCCAGCGACGTGATCGTTCCGTGTCCATGCGGTTATGATAGCCCCAATGGACGCAACGCAATCCTCCCCCACCTCTGCCGGCGTCGTCGTGGTCCGCCGGGCGGGCGCCGGTTGGCGTTTCCTCGTCCTGCGCGCCTATCGCAACTGGGACTTCCCCAAGGGGCAGATCGAGCCGGGCGAGCGCCCGCTCGCCGCGGCCCTGCGCGAGACGGCCGAGGAGACGGGTCTGACCGGCCTCGTCTTCCCCTGGGGCGAGGTCTACATCGAGGTCGGGCCGTATGGCCCGCGCCGCAAGACCGCCCGCTATTATCTGGCGGAGACCGACCAGGTCAGCATACGGCTGCCCATCTCGCCCGAGCTGGGCCACCCCGAGCACCACGAATGGCGCTGGGTGAACGCCAACGAGGCGGCACGGCTGCTGCCGCCGCGCCTGCAGCCAGTGCTCGCCTGGGCGCGCGACCGCCTCGACGCCACCCCCTGATGCGCCCCGGTTTTCTACCCGAACTGGTCAACGACCCTTTCGGCGACCCGGCCTTGTTCGTCGACCTGATGTTCGAGGGCCGCGCCCTGTTGTTCGACCTGGGCGACCTGCGGGCGCTCGCACCGCGCAAGATCCTGCGGGTGACCGACATCTTCGTCAGCCACTGCCACATGGACCACTTCATGGGCTTCGACTGGTTCCTACGCATCTGCCTGGGGCGCGAACGCGGCGTGCGCCTCTATGGTCCACCGGGCTTCCTCGACCAGGTTGCGGCCAAACTGCGTGCCTACACCTGGAACCTGGTGCACCGTTACGAGAACGATTTCCGCCTCACGGTGCACGAGCTCTCACCCGAAGGCACGCTGCGTCGGGCCAGCTTTCGCGTGCAACAGGCCTTCCGCCGTGAGGACCTGGATCCGACCCATTGCGACACGGGTTTGGTGCTGGCGGAGCCGGGGTTTCGCGTGCGTGCGGCCTTCCTCGACCACGGCATCCCCTGCCTGGGCTATGCCCTGGAGGAAGGGCGCCATGTCAACATCTGGAAGAACCGCCTGGCGGAGCGGGGGTTGCCGGTGGGGCCGTGGCTCAAGGGCCTCAAGGCCGCGGTGCTCAACGGTTCCCCTATCGATACGCCGATCGCCACTCCCGCCGGCGCCCGGCCCTTGGGCGAACTGATGGACTGCGTGCAGATCACCCCGGGGCTCAAGATCGCCTATGTCACCGACGTGGTCTACCACGCCGACAATGCGGCGCGCATCGTCGAGCTCGCGCGCGATGCCGACTGGCTGTTCATCGAATGCGTCTTCCTAGACGAACTGGCCGATCGCTCGGCGGAGAAGAAACACCTCACCGCCGTCCAGGCCGGCCGCCTGGCGCACGCGGCCGGGGCGCGGAACGCCGTACCTTTCCACTTCTCGCCCATCTATCGTGAGCGCGAGGCAGCCCTGCGCGCCGAGTTCATCGCCGCCTGGCAGGGCGACTACCAGGGCAGTTCGCTACCGTCGTAACGGAAGAAGCGTCCACCCATCTCGGGGGTGTAGGCATCGACCAGCCGGCGCATGCCGCTGACGCTCTGCTCGGGGGTCAGTGGGGCTTCCTCCCAGCCGCCCATGCGCGTCTTCACCCAGCCAGGGTGCAGGATCAGCACGCCGATCCCCATGTTTCGGTAGGCCAAGGCCAGTCCCTTCATCGCGGCGTTGAGTGCCGCTTTGCTGGAACGGTAGTAGTAGCTACCGGGGGCCGAGATGTCGGCGATCGACCCCATGTGGCTGCTGATGGCTACCACCAGGCGCCGCCGGCTGCGCGCCACGTTGTGTGCCAGGGCCTCGGTTACCCGCACCGCGCCCAGGGTGTTGACCTGCAGCGTGAGCAGCCAGTCGTCGTAGCGTATGGCGCTGTCGGGCGCGTATTTCTCCAGATAGACGCCAGCGTTGTTGACCAGCACGTCGATGGGACTCTCGCCAAGTTCCGCACGCATGGCGGCGCCGTGTTCGCTCAAGGTCACATCCAAGCGGTGCAGGCTGACATTGGGATGGCGACTGGCCAAGGCGCGCAGTTCCGAGGCGGTTTCCGGATAGCGGCAGGTGGCATAGACCCGCCAGCCGGCGGCGGCGTATTGCCGGCACCATTCCAGCCCCAACCCGCGGTTGGCGCCAGTGACGAGGATGCTTTCCATGTTCAGTCCTCCGGGCTCACCTATACTCATCTTATCCGCTCATGGACAAGATGCGCGTGCACATCGGCACTTCCGGCTGGGTCTACCCGCACTGGCGCGGCCTGTTCTACCCGGCCGAACTCGACGAGTCGGAATGGCTCGCCCATTACGCCAAGCACTTCGCCAGTGTGGAGGTGAACCGCAGCTTCTATCGGCTGCCCACACGGGCACAGTTCGCCGCCTGGCGCGCGCAGACCCCGGAGGGCTTCGTCTTTGCGGTCAAGGCGAGCCGTTTCATCACCCACATGAAAAAGCTCAAGGAGCCGGAGCACACCCTGCCGGCCCTGTTGCAGGCCGTTGCGGGTTTGGGCGACAAACTGGGCCCGTTGCTGTTCCAGCTGCCGCCCCGCTGGCAGCCTGACCTGCCGCGGCTCGCGGCCTTCCTCGCCGCCCTGCCGCCGGCGACGAGGGCCGCCTTCGAGTTGCGCGACCCGAGCTGGCACAGCGACGCCGTGCTGGATCTGCTCAGTCGGCACAACGCCGCCTTCTGCATCTACGACCTGGCGGGCTTCGCCAGTCCGCGCGCGATCACAGCCGACTTCGTCTATCTGCGCCTGCACGGGCCGGGGGCTGCCTACAGCGGCCGTTATGGCCGCCGGGCCCTGGCCGGCTGGGCGCAGTGGCTGGGCGCGCAGATGGTGACGACGGCCTATGTCTATTTCGACAACGACGAGGCCGGCTATGCCGTGCAGGACGCCCTGGAACTGCAGGCGATGCTGAGATGAGCGAACGGTTGATCGACGGCGCCCATGGCGAGGGTGGCGGCCAGCTCGCCCGTCTGGCCGTGGCCCTGGCGGCGATCACGGGGCGATCGATTCGGTTGGTCAACATCCGCGCCCGCCGTGCCAGGCCCGGGCTGGCGGCCCAGCACCTGACCGCCCTCTCCGCGGTGGCCGCGCTGTGCGAGGGCCACCTGGAGGGCGCGGCGATCGGCGCCGGCGAGGTGCGCTTCCGGCCGCGGCGCATCCGCGGCGGCCAGTACCGCTTCGAGGTCGGCACCGCCGGCAGCGTGACCCTGGTGCTGCAGGCCGTACTGCCGGTGGCCCTGTGCGCGGACGTCCCCAGCCGTGTGACCCTGATCGGCGGCACCGATGTGACAAGGGCGCCACCCGTGGACTATCTGCGTGGAGTCTTTCTTCCCTGGCTGGCGGCGATGGGCGCCCAGGTCGAGATCGTCTCGCTGCGGCATGGCTACTATCCGCGCGGCGGTGGCGAGCTCACGCTGGAGATCACGCCGACCCGGCACTTGCGCCCGCTCATCGCCGAATCGGCGGGGCCGGTGCAGCGCATCCGCGAGCGCGCCCATGTCGCCCATCTGCCGCGCCACATCGCCGAGCGCATGGCGCAGGCCGCCCGCGACGGGCTTGCCGACCTCGCGCCGGTGGACATCGCCATCGAGGTCCTGGGCGATGTGGAGGCCTTCGGTACTGGCGGAGCGCTCACCTTGGTGGCGGAGACGGCGCAGGGGCGGCTCGGCTCGGCCGTGGTCGCCCAACGCGGGGTGCCAGCCGAGCGGCTGGGCCAAGAGGCGGCCCAGGCCCTGCGTCAGGATCTGACTTCAGGCGCCGCCCTCGACGTCCACGCCGCCGATCAGCTGTTGCTCTATGCCGCGCTGGCAGGCAGGGAGAGCCGCTTCAGCGTTCGTGAGGTCAGTCTGCACGCCCAAACGGCCATGTGGCTCATCGAGCAGTTCCTGCCGGTGCGTTTCGATCTGACGCGCCGGGAAGATCGGGTCGTTGTGGGTGTGAATGCAGACAGATGAATGGGTGTCCCCTGCGCTTGCACCCTATGGCGATGGCATCGGCAAGATGGGTGTCGAGCCAGTCGAGCGCGCGGCGCACCGCCGTGGCGCTGGCATCCGCGTCGGCAGGCTGCTCGCTGGCCCCGCGGCCACAGCATTTCTTGTATTTCTTGCCCGAGCCGCAGGGGCAAGGGTCGTTGCGGCCGACCTTCGGGGCTTCGCGCAGGAAGGTGCCGCCGGAGAAGAGGTAGCGTTCGCCGTGGCGTTCGGGCATCAAGCGTTCGATCCAATCGGGCAAGACGTGCCGCCTGGGCTCGTCTTTTTCCTTGAAGCAGGGCCACCATGCCATCTCGGCGAGTGCATCTCGGACGTAACGGTGATGGGGATCGTCGCGCAGATCGGCGAGGCATTCCGCCACGGGGCGGCGCGCCCGTGCCGCGAAGGAATCGAAATCGGTATAGCTTGGATCGACGAGACCCGCCTCGAACCAGCCGCGGATCTCGTCGAGGGATTCCGCCGGGCCCAGATCGCCCAAGGCCATGACGGCATGTGCGAAGACTTGGTCTTCGATGCCGTCAGGCAGGCCGCCACGGCGCAGCCGCTCGGCTTCGCGGCGGCTAAAGCCGATGAGCCAGGAAGTGGCCTCTTCGCGTTCGAGCTCGCGCTCGACGACGCGGATCACCAGCGCCTCCAAGGCGGCGATGCGACTCCATGGCGAGGCGCTTTCATCCTCGGCGAGCGCGAGGATCGGTTCCAGATCGCCATCGCAGGTGGCGGCGAGCCAGCGCGGCAGGCCTACGGTGACCTCGTCGCCGAAGATTTCATCGGCGCGCGCCTCCGGGCAGCGCGCGGCGCGCGCGAGCGGCCGGTAGGCGCGCGTATCGCGCTTTTCCGCCGCGAGCCAGCAGGCGAAGGCAAAACGGCCATCGAAGTGCTCCTCGCCCTCCCGATCCGTCGAGAAAGGCAGGCCACCCTCGGCGACCTTGACGATCAGATCGATGAAGTCCGTACCCCAATCGTCCCAGCGGCGGCGCGCTTCTTCTGCCTCGGCGCGCGGAAACGGCGGCTCGAGGCGGGCTAGTCGGGAAAAAACGAAAGATTCATCCATCGACTCAGACTCTGAAACGCGCGAGCGTCTCGCCGAGGTCGGCGGATTGGCGGTTGATCTCGCGCACGCTGGCGGCGATCGCCGCGAAATTGGCGGCGTTTTGTCGCGCCAGGCCGTCGAGCTCGCGCATGCTGCCAACCACGCCTTCCACCTCGCCTTGCAGACTGGACGACACCGCCGCCGACTTGTCGGCAAGCTCGACCGAGCGGTCGATCATCGTCTGCGTCTCCTGCATGATGCGCTCGATCTTGGCCGATTCGGTGGCGAGCGCCTGCATCTGGCGCGACTGCTCCTGCATGCGGCTGCTGGTTTCCTCGATGCCGCCGACGATGCCGCCAACGGTCCGGTTGATCTCGGCCAGACTCGACTGGGTGCGCTCGGCCAGTTTTCGCACTTCGTCGGCGACCACTGCGAAGCCGCGGCCCATTTCGCCTGCCCGCGCCGCCTCGATCGCGGCATTCAAAGCGAGCAGGTTGGTTTGATCGGCAATCTCGGAGACGGCAGCGAGGATCTGATTGATCTGGCTGACACGCGACGACAGTTCCCCAAAGCGCGTAGCCAGCGTCTCGCTTTGCGTCACGCCGTCTTCGATCGCGGTGAGCATGTCGTCCATCTCGCGGTGGGTGGCCGTGAGCTTGTCGCGGCCTTCGAGCAGCTCGTCGCGCGTGGCGTGAGCCTCTTTGGCCAGGACATCGAGTTCGCCGCGGATGCGTTCGGCGTTCGTCGTCGTCGTCTCGGCAATGCGCATCGTCTCGACCATGCGTGCCTCGATCTCGCCCGCTTCGTCGGCGAGTTTCGCGGTGATCTGGGCATTCGCCTTGGCCGCGTCCTGCGCTTCGGCGAGCGTGCTGCGTACATGGCCGCGGAAATCCTCGATGACGCCGACGACGCGGCCGATCTCCTCGCTGTAGGCAGCATCGACACGGCAGGGTTCGGCGAGATCGAGCGCGGACAGGTGGCGCAGATAGTCGGAAAGTTTTGTCCAGGCCGCAACGCCCCAGCGTTTTTCGTCGAGATCATGGACGAAGACGACGGCGGCGATGACGTATTGCACGAGGCTACCGATCGGGTTGTCGGTGAAGAAGGTTGCATTGGCGACGAGCAGAGCGACGCCTATCCAATGCACGAGACGCATGCGCAAGAAAAGCGATCGGATATTCATGATGATCCCGCTGTCGAAAGAGATGCATCTCTCATTATAGGGGAGCTCTGCATGACTTGCTGCGCGGGCGCGGCTTGCATTGCGCGGTGTTGGCTTCGGCCGCTTCGCTTAACATGGGCTACGCCCATGTTAGCCTGCGCCGAAACTTCGTTTTGGCTTCGGCCGCTCGCATGCGCTCGCTTAACGTTCGCTTCGCTCACGTTACAATGCAATGCCGTTTAGTTTAGGCCACAGGCTTGTCAGTAGAGGAGAAGCCTCGATGCATCCTGGGCTTGTTGCGTGGATA
>JBKBRS010000072.1:6535-10177 GCA_046292095.1 Thiobacillaceae bacterium | reverse complement strand
AAGTTGACCAGCACCCATTTCCCGCGATAGTCCGACAGGCGAATGGTCCGGCCGTTGACGTCGGTGAACTGGAAATTGATGGCCTTGGAGGCCTCGGCCTGCGCCTGCGCGCGGACGGGATCCGACGCCCCGAGGGCGAGCACCGTGCCGAGCAGCCAAGCTGCGAGGAGTCTGAGCATTCGCAATCCTTTGTTGAGCACCCGGGCCCCCGTGGTGCGAGGGCCGTGACCGGCTGGCACGCAGGGCCGTCAGGCGTCGCGCACCATCAAATAATACTGGACTTTCATGGTCGCCGCAGCCCCGGCGATGATGGAGAAAAAGACGATGATCGAGCCGATAGCCAGCGTGGAGATGCCGGTCACGCCTTGGCCGATGGTGCAACCCATTGCCGTGACGCCGCCGAAGCCCATGAGCACGGCGCCGATCAGGTGCCGGAACATGTCCTGCGGCGAGGTGAAATACTCCCAGCGGAAGGTGCGGTTGAACACCGAGTAGAGGAAGGAACCGATGACCACCCCGAAGACGGTAGCGATGGCAAAGGTGACCGTGGTGGAGGTGTCGGTCCAGTAGGCCCAGAGGTCCATGGTGTAGCCCAGCGGGGCGACGAAGGTCATGGACTCGGCCAGCTTGGAGTTGGTGCCGAGATATGCGGGTTCCAGGGTCTCGGGGTGTTCGGGGATGAAGCCCAGTTTGCCAGTGACGTACCAGCCGCCGACCACGACCAGGCCGACGACGATGCCGGCCAGAATGTTGTCGCGGCTTTGCCGGAAGTCACGGCTGGCGAAGACGAAGATCAGGATGGCCAGGCTGATCGCGGCGGCGACGAGCAGCTGGCCGAGGGGATCGCCCTCGCCGACCAGCAAGGCCGGCACCGTCTGCAGGTGGTCGAAGTGGATGGTCACGGCATCGACCTCCAGGACATTGACCCGAAACCAGCCGAAGATGCCGCGCAGAGTGACCAGAGCGGAGTACCCCAGGAACAAGAAGACTACCACCGATTTGAGGTTGCCACCGCCCAGGCGCACCAGGGTGCGCTGGCCGCAGCCCGAGGCGAGCGTCATCCCCACCCCGAAGGTCAGCCCGCCGACGATCAGGGCGAGCCAGGGAAGACGTGCGCTGGTGTAGATGGTCTTGGTGGGATCGAGGTAGCCCACGTATTCGAGGATGGCGGTGCCGAGGATGGCCACCGCGATGGCCAGGAGCCAGGCGCGCATGCGCCCCCATTCGCCCATGTTCACCACATCGGAGACCGCGCCCATGGTGCAGAAGCTGGTCTTGTTGGCTACATAGCCGAAGATCAGGGCGAGAACGAAACCGGACCACACGACGAGGTGTGTGATCTCCTGCACCATCTTGGCATCATCCATAGCGGTCTCCTTGGTGTCTGTGAGGTTGTGGGGTTGAAAGCTAGCACCTTTGCGCCGCAAGCTCAATTCATGCGGCCTGGTACATTCAGACGTACCGGGTCGGATCCGGGATGCCCGCCTCGAGGAAGCCCTGGCGCCGGAAGCGGCAGGCATCGCAACGGCCACAGGCCCGTCCCTGTTCGTCGGCCTGGTAGCAGGACACGGTGAGCGCATAGTCGACGCCCAGCTCGGTCCCCAGGCGGATGATCTGTGCCTTGCTGAGGTGGATGAGCGGCGCCTCGATGCGCACACGTTCCCCCTGCAGCGCACGCCGCGTGGCCAGATCGGCGAGGTTCTGGAAGGCGGCGATGAACTCCGGGCGGCAGTCGGGATAACCGGAGTAGTCGATGACATTCACCCCGATGTAGATGGCCGCGGCCTCCAGCACCTCGGCCCAGGCGAGCGCGAGCGCCAGCATCACTGTGTTGCGCGCCGGCACATAGGTCACCGGCACGCCTGCGCTGGGCTGTTCCGGCACGGCGATTGCCGGGTCGGTCAGGGCCGAGCCGCCGAATTGCCCCATGTCGATGCCGACCACGCGGTGCTGGACCGCCCCGAGCTGGCGGGCGACGGCCTGGGCGGCCTGGAGCTCGGCGACATGACGCTGGCCGTAGTGCACGCTCAGGGCATGACAGGCGTGGCCGGCCCGCCGGGCAACGGCTAGCGTGGTGGCCGAATCCAGCCCCCCCGACAGAAGCACGACCGCCCGTGTCACCGGCCCGGCCCCCCGCCCCACAGCAGCTTGTGCAGCTGCACCTGCAGGCGCACCGGCAGGCCATCACGCAGGATCCAATCGGCCAGCACCGCCGGCGCCAGCCGGCCGTGGACGGGCGAGAACAGGATGGCCGCCCGCTCGCTCAGGCGATACTCGCGTAGCACCTGACAGGCCCAATCGTAATCGGCCGCATCGCACAACACGAACTTGACCTCGTCGCGCGGGGTGAGGTCGGCGAGATTGGCCCATAGGTTGCGCTCGACCTCGCCGGAGCCCGGTGTCTTGATGTCGACGATGCGGGCCACCCGGCGGTCCACCCCGGTGATGTCCAACGCGCCGCTGGTCTCCAGACTGACGTCAAAGCCGGCATCGCAAAGGGCCGTGAGCAGCGTCGGGCAATCACGCTGGGCCAGCGGTTCGCCGCCGGTCACGGTGACGTGGTGGGTGGGGTGGGCGCGCACCCGGCCGAGGATGTCGTCCAGGGACATCCACGCCCCGCCCTGAAAGGCGTATTCCGTGTCGCAATAGCCGCAGCGCAACGGGCAGCCGGTCAGGCGCACGAAGACGGTGGGCAGGCCGACCCGGCTCGCCTCCCCCTGCAGGGAGAAAAAGATCTCTGTGATGCGCAGGCGCAGGGCCGACATCCTCACTTGAGGGTGGCGAGCAGCCTGCGCGCGTTCTCAGCCGCCCGCGTTTGCGGGAAACGGGCCACCAGCTGATCCAGCAGGGTCTGGGCGGCCGCCGTCTCGCCCGTCTGGATGCGGGCGCGGGCCAGGCTCAACATGGCGTCGGGGACCTTGTTGCTAGTCGGAAAATCGTTGAGCAGGCGCTGGTAGGCCTCCACCGCGGCGGGATAATTGCCCAGCGTGGCCTGGGCCAAGCCCAACCAGTAGAGGGCGTTGGACGCCAGGCTGCCGCTGGGGTAGTCGCGCAGGAAGGCCTGGAACCCACGCGCCGCCCCGGCAAAGTCGCCGGCGCGGAACTGCGCCAGTGCCGCCTCGTAGCTGCGGGTCTCGCTCTGCACGTCGCCGCCGCCGAGCAGGGTGCGGCTGGGCTGCAGTTGGATGGCCTCGGCGGCCGGCGTGGCCGGTTGCGGCCAGTTGGCCAGGTCGCGGATGCGGCTGTCAAGATCCTCGTAGAGGTCCTTTTGCCGGCGTTGTGTCAGGGCCAGGGTGTTTTGCAGCTCCTCCTGCTGACCGCGCAGGCGGGCGATCTCGGCCTTGAGCTCGGCGATCTGGTTGAGCAGGTTGAGCAGGCCCTGGCTGCTGAGCTGCGACTCGATGCGACGGAAGCGGTCTTCCAGGGTACGCATGTCCTGCCGCATCTCGTTCTGCCGCAGGGCCAGCTCGTCCAGGGTATTGGCCGACAGCGGTGCGGCCAGCGACAGGAGCGACAGGGCCAGGAGCAGGATCCGCGGTCTGGCCTTCATCATTCGCCGACGTAGTGGATCTCGGTGCGGCGGTTCATGCGCCAGGCCTCTTCATTGCTGCCCTGCACCGCGGGTTTCTCCTCGCCGAAGCT